>SVRG01000118.1 GCA_015064965.1 Oscillospiraceae bacterium | reverse complement strand
GACATTCCGCTTGTTGCAGATATGTCCTCCTGCATCATTTCCGAGCCTGTTGATGTAAGCAAGTTCGGCGTTATCTATGCAGGCGCACAGAAGAATATGGCTCCTGCCGGACTTACAGTAGTTATTATCCGTGAGGACCTTCTCGGTAATGCACGCCAGGAAACCCCCTCCATGCTTGACTATCAGCTCATGGCAGAGAATGACTCAATGTACAATACTCCCCCTTGCTATTCTATTTATATGGCAGGACTTGTTTATGAGTGGATTTTAAACGAGGTTGGCGGTCTTGAAAAGATGAAGGAGTACAACGAAAAGAAGTGTGCCATCCTTTATGACTATCTTGATAGCCAGGATTACTATATCGCACCTGTTAAAAAGGAATGCCGTTCTATGATGAACGTTACCTTTGTTACCGGTGACGCAGACCTTGATAAGAAGTTCGCTTCAGAGGCTGCAAAAGCAGGACTCAAGAACCTCAAAGGACACAGAAGTGTTGGCGGTATGCGTGCTTCCATTTACAATGCAATGCCCATCGAAGGCGTTGAAAAGCTTGTTGAGTTCATGAAAGAATTTTCAGCTAATAATCCCAAGAAATAAGGTATAGAAAAATGAATATTAAACTTATGAATAAAATTGCCAAGGTCGGCACAGATGTTTTCGGCGCAGCATATACCGTTTCTGATGCGGTAGAAGCTCCCGATGCTATTATGGTGCGCTCGGCAAAGCTTCACGATATGCCCATCAACCCTGAACTTCTTGCAATTGCACGTTGCGGCGCAGGTGTAAATAATATTCCTGTTGAAAAGTGCGCAGAAGCCGGCGTTGTAGTTTTCAATACTCCCGGTGCAAATGCAAATGCGGTTAAAGAACTTGCACTTTGTGCACTTCTTCTTGCATCGCGCGATGTGATCGGCGGTATTGAGTGGGCACTCACTATTGAAGATAAAGAAAACATCGCTAAAGAAGTTGAGGCAGGTAAAGGCCAGTTTGCAGGAAACGAGCTTTCCGGCAAGACTATCGGTGTTATCGGTCTTGGCGCAATCGGCGGTATGGTTGCAAATGCTGCTAAATCTCTCGGTATGAAGGTTATCGGCTATGACCCCTTCCTTTCTGTAATGGGTGCGCTTCATCTCTCGAGGGATGTTAAGCTTGTAGATAGCTACGAGGAGATTTTCAAGTCCTGCGACTTTATCTCCCTTCATGTTCCTGCAACTAAGGATACAAAAGGCTTTATCAATGAAAAAGCGTTCTCTGTAATGAAGGACGGCGTTAAGATTATCAACCTCGCACGTGCAGAACTTGTTAACCCCGATGATATGAAGGCTGCGATTGATGCAGGCAAGGTTGCAAAGTATGTTGTAGACTTCCCGTCAACCGAGCTTGTTGGCTACAAGAACACAATCTCGATTCCTCATCTCGGTGCATCTACCGCAGAGAGTGAGGATAACTGCGCGGTCATGGCAGCGCATGAGCTTGTTGACTTCCTTGAAAACGGTAACATTGTAAACAGCGTAAACTTCCCGACAGTTTCTGTTCCTCATTCCGGAGGCACAAGAATCTGCTTTACACATAAGAATGTACCAGGTATCTTGGCGCAGATTACAACTGCACTTGGTGAAAACGGCGTAAACATTGAAAACATGGGCAACGGTTCCAAGGGTGAGTATGCATATACCATCGTTGATACTGTAGATACGATCACTGCGGCAGTAGTTGATAAGTTCAATGCAATTGAAAATGTTATTCGTGTAAGAGTTATCTAAATAAAAAAAACCGCTCATTGAGCGGTTTTTTTATTTTGCCAATTCAAGCAAAAAGTTTTTGTATTTTTTTACAACGTCTTCCGGAGACTTGATTTTAACAAGTTTTCCAAGGCCTGTTACCCAACCGAAGAACTGCTCGCTCACAAAAACACGGACGGTTACATCAAAAGTGCCGTTGGAGTGTTTTATAAATGCCGGCTCTATGCCAAAACGGTCAATTATTGCTCCTGCAGATTCGTTTTTGCAATTCAGAGTGACAAGTTTTTCGTTACCGCCAAACATACCAAAAGTTTTGTTTTCATAACGGCTGATGTCAAAATCTCCGTAAGCTTTGGCACTTGTGCGGTCATCGTCTGTTACGGCTACTTTTTGCATACGGTCAACGCGGTAGTGGCGGATATCGTGAGCATCCTCGTTGAAAGAAACAAGATAGTAGTTTTCGTTGTCAAATATAAGCGCGATAGGGCTTACTGTGTATCTGTAGCCTTCGTGTTTTTCAATCAGAATTTTGTCTTCATTATATTTGAAATAAGAAAACTTGATTTGCTTGTTGTCACGTATTGCTCGGTGTATTGCATCAACTGTGTAAAAAATCTTTTCATTAGGAACTTTTGCAAACGCAGTATGCACTTGTCTGTCAAGTTCGGCTGCACCAAAACGGCTTGTTTCACGGTAGAGCTTTTTAGTCAGGGCGCGGCTTTTTTTAGCGGTGAGAAACTGCGAAGATTGGATTATATCGACCAGCGTTTTCAGCTCTGCAAGCTCGTAATCCCTTGTGGAAACAAAGTATTTATGGTCGGCGGTTTTTTCGATGATAATTCCGTAATCGCCAAGAAGAGCTATGTCACTGTAGAGGGATTTTCTCTCGGCACTGATTCCTTTGTTGGCTAATTTCTCAATGATTTCCTGCATTGAAAGCGCGTGACTTTCGTCAGTTTCTTCATTGAAAATGTCGATAAGATAAAGCAACTTCAGCTTTTGATTCTCTGAGCGAGCCATTATGCGATCTCCAAAGCAAGTTTCATCATTTGTGTAAAAGAGTTTTGTCTTTCTTGGGCGGTACATGCATCACTGTTGAATAAGCAGTCGGAAATTGTGCAAATGCAAAGAGCATTTTTACCTGCCCGTGCTGCATTCATATAGAGAGCGGCACTTTCCATTTCAACTGCTAAAACCCCCATCTTCTGCCACTTCAACGTTGAAGCGGAGTCGTCATAGAACAAGTCGTTTGAGAGAATGTTTCCCACTTTGTAGCAAAGTCCTTGCTTTTCTGCTTCGTCAACCGCCTTTTTGAGCAGGGAATAGCTTGCACATGGAGCATACGTGCCGGGAAGGTCAAATTGTTTTGCGTAGATGCTGTTATAGCTTGCACTCATTGCAATCACGATATCGCGGAGCTTTAATTCTTCAGAAATCGCGCCGGCGCTTCCGATTCGTATGATGTTTTCAACATCGTAAAAGTTGAAAAGCTCATATGAGTAAATGCCAATGGAGGGCATACCCATGCCGCTCGCCATAACTGAAACACGTTTGCCGTTATAGTAGCCTGTATAGCCCTGCACGCCTCTCACGTTGTTAACAAGAACCGCATCGGTGAGAAAATTCTCTGCAATATATTTGGCGCGAAGCGGATCGCCGGGCATGAGAACCGTTTTTGCAAAATCCTCTTTTTTAGCATTGATATGCGGGGTTGGAATTGACATGGTTAATACCTCCTGGTGTTTAATACACTATTATTGTACCAAATATTGGACAGTAAATCAATAAGATTTTAAAAAAGCGGAGCACACGCAAAACTTTGTTAAGAAAATGTCAAACTTCGCAAAAACGGAAGCACAATTGGTTTGGTATTTTGTAAAAAAAGAGTGCTTCGCGCCTTGACTTGCAAGGAATTTTTTACTATAATTATTATGTACAAATATGGCACGCACGACGTGCGAAAAATTAATTAATCGAGGTAAACAAAAATGAAAAAGGTTGTTACTTTCGGTGAGCTTATGCTCAGACTCACCCCTCCTGCGAGAGAAATGATTCTCCAGACCCCCAATATGGTATGCACCTTTGGCGGAGCAGAAGCTAACGTTGCTGTTGCAGTTAGCGCATACGGCGATGAGGCAAAATTTGTTACTGCACTTCCCAAAAACGATCTTGGTAAGGCAGCTATATGCGAGCTTCGCCGTTTTGGTATCGACACCAGCGACATTAAGATGACTGGCAAGCGTCTTGGCCTTTACTTTACCGAGACCGGTTCCAACATGCGTCCCTCAAAGGTTATTTATGACCGTGACAACACTGCTATTGCAGCTGTTAAGCCCGGCGACTTCAACTGGGATGAAATTCTTGACGGTGCAGACTGGTTCCATGTAACCGGTATCACTCCCGCTCTTTCCGAATCGCTTTGCGAAGCTACTATCGAAGCACTCAAGAAGTGCAAAGAGAAGGGTGTAACCGTTTCTTGCGACCTCAACTACCGCAAGAAGCTCTGGAAGTGGGGCAAGGAGCCTATCGAAGTAATGCCCGAAATCGCTAAATATATTGACTACATGATCGCAAACGAGGAAGACTGCCAGAAGTGCCTCGGCATTGAGATGGAAACCGGCGTTGACTCCGGCAAACTCAATGTTGATATGTACAAGGATCTTGCAAAACTCGTTATGGATACATATCCCAATGTTAAGGGCCTTGCAGTATCTCTCCGTGAAAGCGTTTCTGCTGACCACAACAACTGGTCCGGCGTTCTTGCGATCCGTGACGGCGGCTTCTATCAGAGCCGCAAGTACTCCATCACCAACATCGTTGACCGTATCGGCGGCGGCGACAGCTTTGGCGGTTCTCTCATCTACGG
>SVRG01000015.1 GCA_015064965.1 Oscillospiraceae bacterium | reverse complement strand
AGACTACGAGTTTGATAGGTCAGAGGTGTAAGTGCAGTAATGCATTCAGCTGACTGATACTAATAGACCGAGGGCTTGAACTGCTATTGCAGTTCTCAAGCATGCTATGCTTCGTGTCTGCTGATTACTCCCTATTTATTCGGTTTTGAATGAACATTTAATTAAAGCAGGTCATAGACCTGCTTTTTCTATAAAATCCGCCACCGGGTGGAAATGCGTTAGCATTCGATATACATCGTTAGGTCTTTGAAGATGTGTATGCGAATGCTTTTTTATGTTAAGGAGAAAATATGAAAAAATTACTTTCTTATTTCACAAAATCTGAGCTTGCAATATGGATTTTTTCAATGGTTTTTATCATTACATCCTTTTTGCTTTTTGACCGAGCTAATTACCTTACGCTTATAGCCTCACTTATGGGGGCGACTTCGCTTATCTTTTGTGCTAAAGGCAATCCCATTGGCATGATTATCATGGTATTCTTTTGTTTGTTCTATGGTTATATATCATGGACTTTCCGTTATTACGGCGAGCTTATGACATATGTATTCATGTCACTTCCAATGTCGGTATTTTCGCTTGTTTCGTGGTTGAAAAACCCGTACAAGGGAAATGTTTCGGAAGTCGCCGTGCGAAAACTTCGCCGCAATGATATTATATCTATGATTTTACTGACTATTCTTGTAACAACCGTATTTTATTTTATACTTGACTATTTTGATACTGCTAACCTTATCCCAAGCACTTTGTCGGTATCTACAAGCTTTTTTGCGGTTTTCCTTATGTATAAACGCAGTCCGTATTATGCACTGGCATATGCCGCAAACGATATCGTTTTAATCATCCTTTGGATACTTGCATCTATAAGTGATATTTCATATATATCCGTTGTAATATGCTTTATCACTTTCCTTGTTAACGATATCTACGGCTTTATTAATTGGAGACGTATGCAGAAAAAGCAGGGGGAGTGAAGTATTTACAACTTTTAAATGATATGTTATAATACATTTGAGGTGAAACTTATGAAAAACATATCATGCTTGCGTTGCAGTGAAGAAATGCGTTACATTGGGCGAGAAAAATTACAGCTTGGACAAACAGGCTGGATACTCGGTGACCTATCCAATTTAATTTCCGGTGCGATGGAAGTTGACATATATGCGTGCAAAACTTGCGGAAAGCTTGAATTTTTCATGGTGGATACTTTTGAAGAAGAGCTCCCTCAAAAAGAGTGTCCTAAATGCGGTAAAAAGCACGATTTTGACTATCCCAAATGCCCGTTTTGTAATTATGAATATTATAAATGATATAGTTTTATGAATTTATGGAATGAGTTTAAAATCAGCAAGCAAGAAAAAATCGAAAGCAACGGTATTGTTCTGCACTTTGAAAAAGGAATAGATGCAGAATTAAAGAATAAATATATCGATTTTGCACGCTGGCTTAGAAAGAATTATGTTTTCCCGAAACGCATCCATGTTTATGTTTTAGATGCTTATATGGTTGCACTAAAAAACGGAAATTTAGTTTACGGTAAGTTTTCTTGGTTTAAAAAGCGAAATCCCATTATAAAAATTCCATCACGCATCGAAGAAGAGATGTTTAAAGAATTTACATTGGATGAACTGCATTTGTCTATATTGTCGTCTTTTGTACATGAATTAACTCATTATTTCCAATGGATAAAGGATTTGAAACAATCAAACGCCACAAGTGAAAGACAAGCCAATTATTTCAGATATCGAATCTTGGATAAATACCGTAATGACACTGAAAAAGGAAGGTGAATTTCACCTTCCTTTTTTTGTGTATGTTTTTTTTATAAGCAGGTATATAACTAAAATAATGGTGGATACAAGTAGAATTGTAGAGTAAATATTACTAAAAATAAGTTGCAGCAGTCCGAGCAACAAAAACCATATAAAACGCAGAAGCATGATCATATCATGAAAAAGTTTTGGAAAAAAAGAAGGCTTTTTGACTTCGTTTAAAGTAATATCTGTTGGCTTTTCATACTTGGAAACATCAATTTCAATGATACATTCCATCATGCGGTGATCGGTTAGTGCCTTTTTATCGTCCGGATTATTGGAATACACCTCATATTCGAAATGCGATGGCTTGAATTTTAAACCGTCGCCATTTTTATAAATAACTCGCTCAACCGAATCCCAACGGCCCCAGTCGTGTCCGCCAAATTTATTATACCATGTATCAATCAAAGCTTTTGCGTCTTCCCCTTGAAAATAGTTTCCGCCATTTTTCATTTCTACCCAAGTGTCTGTAAAACCGTTTTCTTCAATTAAAATGCGGTACATATCTGCAAGCGGGTCATTATGGAATGTGAGGTTTGTATCACCTGTGATGATTATCGGTCTGTCTTTTGAATTTACTTCGATATATTCAGTGAGTTGAATAAGCTGTGATTTTTTTGCAAGTTGGTCGGCATTTGTTCTGTAGGCATCGTTATGAACATTGTAGAGGTCGATAAGCACGCCTCCCACATCAACCGTGCATTTTATAAACCCTTTGGGAGCGAGTGCATCCATTCCGTCGGTGAAATATCCGTTAGAATCTTTCCAAGTAACACGCATGACATTGTAGAAAGGATATTTTGAAAAGATGTTGAGCCCGTCGCCAATTGGCACACCTCCGCTTGTATAAGTTTGATATTGATAATTCGTCATTTGGGAGGCGAGAGCGGAATGGTACCCGAAGTCCTCCTGCACGCAGATGATATCATAACCGCTTTCATTAAGCATTTTACCAAGCGCTTCTTGAGACTTTGGCACATCACGGTCGTATTTTGATAGAAAAGCGGGAAGACCTGCGACATTTGCAGACATTACAGACAGTTCTGATGTTTCATTTTGTGCGGATGAAAAAATTGGAAATACCGAAAAAACAATGTATACAGTAAGTAAATAAATTGCCGGTTTTATAATTGCTTTTCTCATAAAAAGGTATACTCCTTCGGAAAAACTTATTGCTTGAACCACTCTGTAGCAAACTCCATAAACCTTTTAGTTGCATCTGAAGGTTCATAGTCATTCGGATAGAACATATAAACAGTTCTTTTGAAGTCGAAGTCGGCAAAGGGAAGTGACACTATCCCCTCGGTACCGACAGCAGACCACGATATCTCTGGATAAAATGCAATTCCATATCCCTCTTTTACAAATTGAGCAACAGTGGTGTGGTTTTCGCTTTCCACTTTTATTTCTGGGGCGTACTCATTGCGTGCGAAATATCCATTCATAAGATTGTACATTCCTGAGCCGGGGAAAAGACCTATTACAGGGATTCCTCTTATGTCATTTATAGTAATTGATTTCTTTTTTGCAAGTGGATGCGAAGCAGGGATAGCGGTAAGTATTCTTTCTTCAAATAACGGAGCGGCGGTACAGTTCTTTTCTGACTCTGATGGCTTTGTGGCGACACGCAAGTCAAAAAAGAGATTGCCTTTAAGCTTGTCGCTTGGATTTGCAAAGGTGATTTCTATATCTGAATTTTGTTTTTGAAACTCGGCAATTAGCGGGATCATGGCAGTAGTACCTTGCAAAAGCGAAATACGAACGGTACTGCGTTTTAATTTGTTCACTCGCCGTATGCCTTTTTCAATTTTGGCAAGCGCTGCGTCGATTTCTTCATAAAATGCTTTCCCGCTTCATTCAAACGCACTTTTCTTCCGTTTCGAGTAAACAGTTTGGTGCCAAGTTCATCTTCAAGTCGTGATATAGTATGGCTGATTGATGATTGTGGTACATAATACTTTTGGGCAACCTGGGAAAAGTTTTCGGTTATCGCCGCATCTCTGAAATATTTAAGCTGTAATAATTCCATAATGCGCTCCTTATACATTCTGATATATATAATAATACATTAAAATGTATTTCGCGTCAAGTAAAATGTGTGCTAATATGTAGTTGTATAAACATATTTGGAGGGGAACTATGAAAAAACTATCCTTATTTTTCGCAGCATTCCTTATTATGGCACTACTTACTGTTTCGGCATTTGCTACCGATGCGGTAGTATATGTTGACGGCACGGTCAGCGCCGCAGGTGACGGTGCGACACCTGAAACGGCACTTAAAACCTTCGCTGCCGGAATAAATGCATTGCCAAACGGCGGTACGATGGTTATCTGCGGTGACACTTCAATTACAACAGCGACGCAGGTTGCCGCAACTGCTGGATGCGTAACTGTAACGTCGCAATATAACGGCGTAGAATACAATGCGGTGTTTAATCTTGGCGCAAGACTTGTTTTTACCGGCGATGTTACTTTCGACAACATCACTATTAACAATGCTTCCACTACTCAACAGAGCATATTTGCAAGAGGCTACACGCTCACCATTGGTGAAGGTGTTACTTGCACGACGAACGGTGGAGAACTTATCTATCCTATGATTTACGGCGGTAAATATAACGGAGCGCATACCGGTGACAGCCATGTTATTATTAAAGGTGGCACATGGCGTGCGGTATACGGTGGTAACTATACAAATTCTTTTACCGGAAACAGTGTTGTAGATTTTCTTGGCGGTGAGATTTTGTTTGCTCTCGCAGGTGGTAGCTATGCAGGAAATTTTGCAGGTGACTGTACGGTAAATGTAGGCGGCGATGCCGTTATGAGATTCAATAGCGTTTCAAGTATTAATGTAGGTATCGTAGGCGGAACAACCGGCGATGGTCTTGCATCCGAAACTGATACTATGCTTACTCACACCGGCGATATTACCGTTAATATTTTTGGCGATGCACAAGTGTACTCAAATGTGCTTGGTGCGGCTGCACGTGCGGATGTTACCACTAAAGGTGATATTACTATAGATATTTATGGTAATGCTGACCTCTATAGACATGTTTACGGCGGCGGTTGGTACGGCAATACTGAAACCAACGACGGCGGAATTGTTGTTACTGTTCGAGAAAACGCAACCTTTACAAATCCCGGAATGTCTAACTATGTTTGCGCAGGAGCACAGCAAGGAACTGTTAGGGGCAATGTAAAGGTTGTTGTAAAGGATAACGCATATATTCCCGGCAATGTGTGCGTAGGCGGTAACGCCGGAGTGATTAAGGGAACTTCAGTTGCCGAAATGTATGGCGGTGTAGTTAGTGTAAACTTTACTGCGGGTACACGAATCGGAACTGTTGAAGGAAATACAACAACTGTAGCTTACGGCGGTAAAATAGGTTATCACCCAAGCGGTAACTTTGCGCTCCGAGGAAATGGTGGATATGCAAGTGCAACTTCGTACGGTACTGTAACTGGTACTGCTACAGTTACGCTTGACGGCGCAGATGTAGCAGGTGATGTAACTCTTGGCGGTGCTGCAGGCACCGTTACACTCAAGAGTGGTAAAGCTGGCAGCGCTCCTGACACTTCGCTGATAGATTTGAGCGCAGGTGGCAGCCTTACTATCGGCAGTAGCGTTAACGCAAGCGAGCTTGTTGGCGGCGGCAGCGTTACTATTGGAAATGCAAGCAGTATAACCGCTGAAAAAATGAGCGGCGATACCACCCTTATAATTGAGGGGACTCCCACCGCGGGTGCTACATATATTACGGTTGCCGATACCGCATCCGAGGGAACTGTAAGCTATACACCCGTTGCTGACGAAATCCTTACAAAAAATGTAGGCGAGGAAAGCATTACATATACTGTTAATTACCCTGACAGATACGAAACCACCAAGGTGCGTATTTACTATTACAATCCTCACGGTACAGACAAAACTCAGCCGAGCCTTGTTTTGTACAAGGGGCTTTCTTCATCCGATAACCGTGTAAAACTTTCACCTGCTATAGGCAGTGAGGACGGCAAGGCATATGCCGAGGCAGACCTTGCCCCCGGTGTGTACTATTACAAGGTTTACTACGGAAACGGAGCCGGCGATTATCATATCAAATATTTTTATATTTCCGGCAAGGTTGAGAGTCTTACCTATGACCAGCCCTATGAGCCTTATGTAGAAAACAGCTATATAGAGCCTTGTACTGCAACGACTACAGATGAGGTTTTAAACAATTTCTTCACCACGGCAACGATTGACGGCTATACTCCGCTCAATACTCCCACCTTCACAAAGCACGCATCGACTGACCGTAGTTACATGAGCAATGCGGAACTTTGCGAGTATGCCAATAAACTCGCTGAGACTTGCGATTATCTCTATGTATACTATCCTTTCGCAGACAGTGCAATGGGCAATCAGTATCCCATTTTGGTGTTCACAAATGACACTATTCCCGAAAATGCAACATTTGATGAGGTCGGTGAAATAGTTCGCGGCGGAGGTGTGCGTGAGATACTTATGGTATCAGGCGGTGTTCACGGAAACGAGCCAGCAGGTATTGAAGGTGTACTTGCATTTGCGAACGCACTCACAGGCGATTACGGTGCAGAAGTAATGGATTCGTTCGGTGCTATTGTACTTATGCCGTCTGTTAGTGCAGATAACTTCCAGAGATTTAAGCGATTGAATGCAGACGGTATCAATCCTCAGCGTGACCTCTTACAGCTTACCGGCGAGGGAACACAGAACCAGGTTTATGTCTATAAGACTTTCATGCCCACGGTTTATATTGACTGTCACACCGACACGGGAACGCTTACTATTTCCGAAGATGACTACTCGGTATCGTATCCTGCTACAAACTCGCTCTCACATCTGGACGATGCGGTTATACGTTATGCAAGCGTGTTCAATTCGCCTATTATTGATGTAAGTGCAATTGCAGACGGTACAGCACCAGTTTCCGAGCAGATTGGTATGCAGATAAATGTTGCTGCAATCGAAACTCTTAAGGCGCAGGGACTTCGTTCGGGATTCTATTATTTCCCAAATGCAAAGCCCAACACTTCATGGGTATATGCACAGGCACGTGGCTCTTACGGATTTCTTATTGAGTCCATGCGTATCTGGAGCGGCAAGGATCGCTATGAGCGCTCGGTATACTCTATGTTGCAGGCCATAAAGGCAATAACTGATGAAGTGGTTGGCTACGAAGGCACTCTTGCACAGAATGTTTACGAGGGCAGAGTAGCAGCAGTTGTAAACGAGTATGATGAGAATAATCTCTTTGCTAAAAAGACTACTGCAAGCGGCGACCTTGTATATAGTGCAGAGCGTATGTCGATTTATCTTGACGGTACGGTAAAGGGCAGTGATACTGTAACGTTTACACATCACGACACTGTCAGTGACTTTGTTTCTATGGCGACTGCATATGTTATAGATGCAGATGCCGAAAGCATTGATACAATCTTAAATATACTTGATATGCATGGTATCAAGTATACAAAGATTCGTAACGGTGCGACGCTTAATTTGCGTAAATACGCAGGTATTGATACGGTAAACACCTCGTCCGAAGCGGTAACTTTTGGCGATGTAGAAAGTGTTACATTTGAAAATGGAGCATACGTTGTTACGCTTGATACATCTGATTCTTATCTTATTACATATCTTTTTGAACCCGACAGTTTCCCATTTACTTTAGCGGCTGACCATATGCATAGCTTCGCAAATATGGGATATCTTACTGACAACGATTCGCTTTATCGCTCCGAGACATCAGGCGTCGCTGATATTGTTGCAAGTCTTATCGCAGTAGAAGGTGACGTTGACTGTGACGGAGATGTCGATATTTCGGATGTTATGGCAGCGCTTAAAGCAGTAGTAAACGGTGATAAGTTCACTCTCATTGATGTTCTCCGTATTCTAAAACTCTCTGTAAAATAAAAAATAATAGCGGTAAAAATACCGCTATTATTTTTGCGTTGATTTTACCTTGAAATTGCGTATACTAAATCTTATAATAGTATTGGATAGTTCCAAGGAGGCGTTTATGAAAACTTTATTTTACGGCGGAAATATAATAACGATGGCAGAGCCGCTTTATGCTGAGGCTGTTCTGATTGAAAATGATAAAATACTTGCAGTTGGCAGCGAAGCAGAGCTTCGCGAAAGTGCAGACGAATTCGTTGATTTGCAGGGAAAGACAATGCTTCCCGGATTTATTGACGCGCACAGTCATCTTACCGAGTATGCAACTTGCCTGAGAGAGGTGGCGCTTAACGGCATTGATAATTTTGAGGATATGAAAAATGCGATCCAAAAGCATATTGCCGAGAACAACATTCCAGATGGTGAATGGGTAATTGGCAGAAATTATGACCACGCGCTTTTTGATGGGCATAAGCATCCAACAAAAGAACAAATTGATTCAATCGCGCCCAATCATTTGCTTATGATAAAGCACAGCAGTGTGCATAGCGGTCTTGTAAACGAGCGTGTGATTGAAAAGTTTAATCTCACTCCCGAAACACCGGTTCCCGCCGGCGCAAGAATTGTTACCGAAAACGGCAAATTAACGGGTGAACTTGAAGAGGGCGCACTTTCTATGATTCGCGCAAAAGTGCCGCCGGTTTCGATAGAGCAAGCGTGCAAAGCTCATATTAAAATGCAGAAGTACTATGCTTCAAACGGTATCACAACCGCGCAGGACGGATATCTGACCTCGCGTATGGTAGAGATTTATAAAAGGCTTTACGAAAGCGGCGATTTAAAGCTTGATATTATAGGAATCCCGCCCAAAGGTCAGTATGAAAAGCTTTGCGAGGAAATGAGTGAACTTCCGAGCGGTATTCGCGCTCGTGTCGGAGGGATAAAGTATTTCCTTGACGGTTCTCCGCAACTACGAACCGCGTGGGTACGCACACCTTATCTCGGCGGCAGCGGCAAGGATATAGGAAATCCTATTCATAAGGATGAGGACGTTATTGAAGCGTTCCGTTTTGCTGCAGAGCACAAAGCACAGATTTTAATTCACTCAAACGGCGACGGCGCGGTTGAACAGTTTTTGCGTTGCCTTGAGATAGTTGCAAAAGAATATCCTGTTTCAAAGGAACTTCGCCATGTAATCATTCACGGTCAGCTTATGGGTGTTGACCAGCTTGCAAAGGCGAAAGAGCTCGGTGTTATCGTTTCTTTCTTCGTTGCACACACATATCATTTTGCCGATACGCATATCCGCAACCTCGGAAAAGAGCGCGGATACAAGGTAAGCCCTACGCGCTCGGCGCTTGAAAACGGCGTAATATTTACTTTCCATCAGGATGCGCCGGTCATTGAGCCTGATATGCTTGAAACTGTTTGGTGTGCGGCAAATCGTATCACGCGCGATGGCGTTCACCTTGTGGGCGAGGAGATTTCAGTTTTGGATGCGCTCCGCGCGATAACCGTTAATGCGGCATATCAGTATTTTGAAGAGGATAAAAAGGGAAGTATCGAGGTAGGAAAAGCATCGGATTTTGTTATTCTTGATAAAAACCCGCTTGAAGTGCCGAAAAAAACAATACGTGATATAAAAGTTATTGCAACCTATAAATATGGAGAAAAAATCTACGAATTGGAGAGAGAATAATGTTTGACACTTTGAAATCCGGATGGAACGCATGTGAATATAATTCAGATGACGGCAACAAATTGTTTTATCAGATTCACATGCCAAATAAACTTGAAGATGGAAAAGAGTATCCGCTTATTATTTACATGCACGGTGCAGGTTCAAAGGCTGATGATAATTCGCATATCTATTCTCGCTTTGCGGATTTTTTGCGCATGTACGAAAACAGCGAGTATCGCAACTGCTCAATTTTACTAGCGCCCGGTTGCCCAAAAAGCGGCCGCTGGGTATCTGTTCGCGACTGGAGTCAGACAACTTTAGACCACACGGTAGAACCAACTGTGCAAATGCAGGCGGTTATGGCGATTCTTGATATTGTAACTGACAATTTGCCGATTGATAAAAAACGTCTCTATATTCATGGAAACAGTATGGGCGCTCATGCTACGTGGGAATTGCTTTCGCGTTTTCCCCGACGTTTTGCGGCTGCAGTTCCCGGTTGCGGTGCCGGAGATCCGAAAATGGCAAGTAAAAAACTTGATACTGCGATTTGGATTTTTCATGGTGATGCAGATGCAACCGTACCTTATGAGTGTTCGGTAATTATGAATGATGCTTTGACTGTGGCAGGACACAAAAACTTTAAGTTTACAACTTTCCCGGGTGCAGGACACGGCATTTCCAAAATGATTGCAGACACTGAAGGCCTTATGGAATGGATGTTTGATAAAAGCTTATAATAATATAATAAAAAGAACGGACTAAGTTTAGTCCGTTCTTTTTTATTGTTGAATTTATTCTATAAATTTGGTATAATTAATCTATAAATGCGATAGGAGCTGCAAAAATGAGTTTGGTTTATGAAAAAATATATGCCGCTGTGCAAAAAATTCCGCGCGGAAAGGTTGCAACTTATTCGCAAATTGCAGCGCTTGCTGGTAACGTGCGTATGTGCCGTGCTGTTGGAAATGCTCTGCATCGAAACCCATATTATGGAGTAGTTCCTTGTCACCGTGTTGTAAACGCAAAGGGGTGCCTTGCTAAGGCTTTTGTTTTTGGCGGTGATAATGTGCAGGCGGAGATGTTACGTAAAGAAGGCGTTGAGGTTATCGACGGAAGAGTTGACCTTGAAAAATACGGTGCACGTTTTTGATACTGTTAGGTTTATTTTACGGAAGTATGCGTGTATAAATTGTGTTTACTTACACAATAAATACTGTTAAAATATTGATAAAGCAATTGTATAAAAGGGAGTTTTGAGTATGAAGATTTTTCGCGTTTTTTTGGTAATAATTATGACGTTTTTATTCGCTATTTGCATTGGCGCAAAAGAAACTGTAATTTATGAAAATGATTTTTCAAACGGTTATTTGGATGAATTAACACTCAACGGCAATTGGGTTGTTAATAATGATCGTCTCGCGCTTGGCAGCGGAAGCGGTAGCGGATGGATATTTTTTGATATTCCCGAAGAATATAGCGGCTGCAGATATAAAATTGAGGTTGATTTTATAGGACATACATCCACCGGCGGTATCTTGATTGGAGCTTTGGGTGATAGCCTTTCTGCCGCCCCTGTGCAGTTTCACGGTTATGATTGCTTTTTGGGCAATAACGGCAAAAAGGCAGCACTCGGAAGTTATAAAGCAGACGGCTCGTGGAGCGGAAATTTTCAGGTTAGCGGAGATGTTGTAACGGCGGCGGATATCCACCTTTCAGTTGAGGTTTGCGGCGACGAACTTAAATATAACGTGACTTCTCTTGACGGTAAAACAAGTTATTTTGGAATGTTTTACAAAATCGGTACCGCTTCAAAAGATGTGTATAACGCCTTTTCAAACCGTGTCGGACTTCGCAAGTTTTATGCAGATAAAGGATCTTTTGATAATTTGAAAATAACTGTTTTTACAGACGACAAAATTCCCACTCTTAATAAAAAGATTGATTTTGGCGGATTTGAGTTTAAAACAAATGCATTGAAACTTTCAAACGGAGCGGTTGCAGGTAACGGTGCAATGCTTACGACAACTTCCCTTGCAGAGAATTTTAAAGCGTCCGTTATGCTTACTCCTGACGCAGAAACAAAGATTTTGTTTGGCATGAAGGATAACCAAAACGGATATGCTTTTGGTATTGATAAAAACAATGAGCAAATAGCGTTTTATCAGATCAAAGACGGCAAATATATCCGTAAAGGCGTAAAAAACATGCCTGTTTATGACGGTGAGCATCTTGTTATTGTAGATGTCACTGATGGTGTTGCGACTGTTACTTATGACGCTTTTTTTGAGGGAGAAGATGCGTTTAAGAGTTTTGATTTTCGTCTCAATGATTACACCGCCGGAAAATTCGGTGTAATTTTAAATGGCGGCAGAATGAAGGATTTTACCGTTTCCGAAACTGATAGCATAACCGGTGAAACTTATATAAATCCTGTTGCGTGGGGACCTGACCCGGATGTGCTTTATTATGACGGAACATACTATCTTTATAACCGCATTTCAGCAGGCAATGATATTTTCAGAGTATATACATCTCCGGATCTTGCAAGATGGACTGCAAGAAACGTTGTTTTTGTGAATGATCCTTCCGAGCATAATGTTCAGCATTATATGAGCCCAAATGTTTGCTACTATGACGGAACATTTTATCTTTTCTACGCCGCAAAGAACACAAGCGGTTCGAATAGGCTTTACTGTGCAACTTCCGACTCTCCGTATGGCCCATTCACCCATAAGCACGGACAAGTTCCTCTTCACGAGGTTCCTGAAATAGGCGGACATCCTTATATCGATCCGGATACAGGGAAGTTTTATCTTACATATGCACGTTTTGGCGGTGGAAATCACATCTGGATAGAAGAACTGATACTCGCGGACGACAAAGCAACACCGGTTCCCGGTACACTTACCAAACTTGTTTCTCCCACCGAGGATTATGAAATTGACGGACATGGTTTTATCAGTGAGGGCGGCGTTATAACCAAGCATAACGGACTTTACTATATGATTTGGGCAACCGGTCACTATGAAGGTCATTATGGAGAAGCATATGGCGTAGCTGAGAATATTTTAGGTCCTTATACCAAGTATGAATATAACGATATTCTTGCTTGGAACAGTGATATTGACGGCACAGGTGACGGCGTGTTTGTAAAATCACCCGATGGAAAAGAACTTTGGATGGTATACCATAAGCATTTTGCAGTGGGAACGGTATCGCCTCGTTATACCTGCATTGATAAGGTTAAGTTTGTAAAAGATCCGAATGGTGGAGCTGATATTCTTACCGTAAACGGACCTTCTACAACTCCGCAACCAAAGGTTTCAAATATCTATCGCTATGATGTTGACAGAGATGGCGCGACGCGTCTCTACGATGCTTTGCTTGCAATAAAAGAGCCCGGAGAACTGTATAGCGGCAAATATGATGCCGATTGCAACAATCGTAATGATGAAAATGATGCAATGGCTATTATTGCAGAGATTGTAAAATAAGGGATTTAAGATATGAATAAAGTAATTCGTGTCCTTGCAATACTGAGTATCTCTTTACTATTGGTTCTGTCTGTTTATGCAAAGGAAACTGTAGTATATGAAAATGATTTTACAAATACCTCTTTAAGCGACTTTTCGATAATTGGAGAGTGGGTAGTATCAAACGGAGAACTAACCCTTGAAAAGGGAAGCGGTGCTGCAATTATTACTTACAATCTTGGTAAAGAATATGCAGGCAAGAATTTCCGTGTGGAAGTAGATTTTTTGAATCATACTTCTACCGGCGGTATTTGTATTGGAGCTACCGGTGAAAATATTGACGACACAACCGGATACTTTTTAGGATATGACGGTTTTGTTGGCGCGATGGGAAACAAAGGCGCATTTGGGCTTTATAACTCCGATGGATTATGGGCCGGTAATGTTGCGACAGGTGCAGAAAACATAGACACGGCTGACTTGCATCTTTGCGCTGAGATTTACGGCAATACTATTACCTATACTATAACTTCACTTGAAGGCTCAACAAAATATTTCGGCATTGAGTATACTATTGGACAGTCATCTCTTGATATATACAATTCGCTCAGCGGCATTGTCGGTCTTCGCAAATTTTATAATGACAATGGCTCTTTTGACAATTTCAAGGTAACTCTTATTGAAGACGATGAATTTCCTTCAACAATAAAAATATTGACTGTAAACGGAACTTCGTTTTCGTCAAGCAATTCTCTTCGTGTAGTTAGCAACATACTTCGCGGCAGCGGTTATGCAGTTTCATATTCAGCATTGGATGTTAATTATTGCGCTGACTTTGTGCTTTCTCCTGTGGGAAAAACAAGAGTGCTTTTTGGAATGGATAATGCCGGCAACGGTTATGCTTTTGAGATTGATAAAGATAAAGAAACGCTATCGCTTTATAAACTTGAAAAATACGAATTTGAAAGACTTGGTGTTAAGAAAGTTCCCATACTTGATGACACTGATTATAATGTATCGGTTCGCGTGTGTGAAGGTGTTGCAGCGGTTTACTTTGATGCATATTTTGAGGGAGATGAAGCGTTTAAAACATTTGAAATAGCGCTAGACGATAACACGCCCGGAAAACTTGGATTTTGGCTTGAAGGCGGTAGAGTAAAAGAGTTTTCTTTGAGCGAACCGGACGTTTACAATGGACAGACCTATACAAATTCACTTGTTCGCGGCGCCGACCCGGATGTACTGTTTTACGACGGAACGTATTATCTTTATAATCACGTAAATGACGGTGATAATATTTTCAAGGTGTACACATCTGCTGACTTGTCAAAGTGGACTGACAGAGGAATTGTGTTTACACATAAGCCGGATGAATATGATACATATTCATATATGAGCCCTAATGTATGCCATTATGAGGGGGTATTCTACCTTTTCTATGCAGCAAAGAATACCGCAGGTGATCAAAGACTTTACTGTGCAACTTCAGACTCTCCCTACGGCCCGTTTGAGCATAAGAACGGTCAGACACCTCTTCACGAAGTCGCTGAGATCGGCGGACACCCATATATTGACGAGAGCGGCAAGGTGTATATGACATATGTTCGCTTTGGCGGCGGTAATCATATCTGGATAGAAGAAGTGACGCTGAAAGACGGTGTTGTTACACCTATCAACGGTACACTTACCAAGGTGATTTCGCCGGAGTTTGAATATGAAATAGACGGATATGGTGCAATTGCTGAGGGCGGTGTAATTTACAAGCACAACGGCTATTACTATATGATTTACGCATCGGGGCATTATCTTGGTGACTATGGCGAATCGTACGCGGTAGCGAAAGATATTCTCGGACCGTATGAAAAGTATGACTACAATGAAATTCTTGTGTCAAATTCTTTTATACGCGGTGTAGGTGACGGTATTTTTGTGCCTTCGCCGGACGAGACAGAGCTTTATATGGTATATCATAAGCATTATTCCACGAGTAAAGTCGGAGAAAGGCAGACCTGCATTGATAAGGTCAAGTTTGTCAAAGATCCGCTTGGTGGACAGGATATCCTTATTGTAAACGGACCGTCTACAACACCGCAACCTATACCGTCATATATCGGTCGCTATGATATTGACCGTGATGGCGAGATGACACTGCTTGATGCATTGAAACTTGCTAAACATTCTGTTTCTGCTGAGTATAATGGTAGATTTGACGTTGACGGAGATGGAATAGAAGGCGCACTTGATATTTTAATAGTAGTAAAAGAAGTGCTGAATTAAAGGATGGTGGAGAAGTGTCACACAAAGAGAGCAGTTTTTGCATTTCGGTTTCATATGAAGATGCAGAACGGTTTATATGCACGGTAGATGCTTCTTATCAACCTTTGTTTGACTTTTCGCAAAATGTATTTGTGAATTTTCAAATACGTGGAAAGCAAATAGTATTAAAGCATGGAAAAACTACAGTAGAAAAGCGGTATCGCGATATCAAAAAAACTGTGGTTCACGGCATCGGTATAGTTTTGTATTTTAAGGATGGAACATATATGCCGTTCGCTGTAAGAAATGATGAAAAGCATAATACAACGCTGTTTGATATTATGCTGCTTTTAAGACGGCGTTGTCTTTTACGCTACAGCATTAAAGAAAATCTTAAAATTCCTGAATATGAGAATTACGGCGACCGCTACAAAACCGCAGAAGAACCTTTTGCGAAGATTTCGTTTACTTTAACGGATGCTGAAATAAACTCGTTGATTATGTATAACAGTTTAATATCGGACAACCTTATAGTTTATTTGATTTTGGCAGTAATGTTTTTTGTTTTTTCTGTGTTGCTTGATAATTTTTTGCTTTTGATTTTGGTGGTTTTGTTTGCTGCAATGTTTGCGGCGATGTACTTTTCTTCAAAGAGCGAGTACGAAAACTATCGCCAAAACCATCAGGGAAGTCTTTCGATGCTACTTTATAGCAATGCTGTTGTAATGAGGCTTCGTTTGTTGGATATTGATATTGAATACAAAGAAATAAGAAAAACACATAAGTTCTTATGTTTTTGGGTATTGCCGGCAGGTGATTTCTATAAAATGGCATTACCAATTCGCATTGTCAAAGAAAACAAAGAGTTTTTTGATTTGTTATTAAAACAAAAAGCAGACCGATAAGGTCTGCTTTTTGCTTGCATCATAAGCAAAAATGATTATTGCAAGAGTTTTTTTGTTGTAAATTAAAGTTTCGTGCACTATGCAAAATGCCCCACATGTCATTCTGAGCGAATGCGAAGAATCTGAAAACCTTGATTTTATCAAGGTTTTTCTAAAGGAGACACGCCTACGGCGTGCAGATCCTTCACTGCGTTCAGGATGACAATTGGTAAAGTAAACTTTATTTATCAATCTTTATTCATATACAACCTTTTCATCAACCACTTTTGCAGTGACTTTGTCGCCCGATTTGATTTTGCCTTCAAGCATAGCTTCTGAGAAGGAGTCCTCAACAAAGCTGGTGATAGCACGACGAAGGGGACGCGCACCGTATACATCGTCAAAGCCTTTTTTAGCAACAAATTCAACGAGTGTGTCATCAAAATCAATAGTCACGCCGATATCAGCGATACGCTTTTTCAATGCGTCAAGCATTAGAAGCGCAATTTGTTTTATGTCTGTATCTGTGAGCCTATTAAATACGATTATTTCATCAAGCCTGTTGAGAAATTCGGGCCTGAAAGTGCCTTTAAGCGCTTGCATGACATTGTTTTCCATTGAGATTTTTTCAACTTCGGCACTTGAAGTGAAGCCGAGAGACTTTGACTTTTCAGTAAGCGCTGCTGCACCTACATTTGATGTCATAATGATGACGGTGTTCTTAAAATCAACTTTTCTGCCTTGAGAATCTGTCAAAATACCGTCATCAAGAATTTGAAGCATAATGTTGAATACATCGGGATGCGCTTTTTCTATTTCATCAAAAAGCACAACAGAGTAGGGCTTGCGGCGGATTTTCTCTGTAAGCTGACCTCCTTCATCGTATCCGACATATCCAGGAGGCGAGCCGATAAGTTTTGAAACGCTGTGTTTTTCCATGTACTCTGACATGTCAATACGTATCATTGAGTTTTCGTCGCCAAACATAACTGCGGCAAGTGCTTTCGTCAGCTCGGTTTTGCCGACGCCTGTCGGGCCGAGAAAGATGAATGAGCCAAGCGGTCGCTTGGGATCTTTAAGTCCCATTCTGCCGCGGCGAATAGCCTTTGCTACTGCGTCTACTGCTTTATCCTGGCCTATTATTCTTTCTCGCAGAATTCTATCAAGGTGGAGCAGTTTTTTGCTTTCTTCGCTTTCAAGCTGCTTTACCGGAATACCTGTCCAAGCGGTAACAATATCGGCGATATTATCTTTAGTTACAGTTAGCGAAGAACTGTCACGTGATTTTTCCCACTCTGCCTTTTCGCTTTCAAGCTTTTCGCGAAGCGTGTGCTCTTTATCGCGAAGATTTGCTGCTTCCTCAAAATTCTGTGCTTTAATTGCTTCTTCTTTGCTTAGTCTTAATTCTTCGATTTCCTTTTCAACCTTTTTGATATCGGGAGGAGAAGTAAAGTTTGAAATGCGGATTCTTGAAGCTGCTTCGTCTACAAGGTCGATAGCTTTGTCCGGAAGGTAGCGGTCATTTATATATCTTTTGGAGAGCGAGACTGCTGCTTCAAGCGCTTCATCCGATATTTTGAGTTTGTGATGAGCTTCGTATTTGTCACGTAGACCTTTAAGGATGAGAAGCGCTTCTTCCACGGTGGGCTCACCAACCATGACAGACTGAAAACGTCTTTCAAGTGCTGCGTCTTTTTCAATGTTCTGACGGTATTCGTTAATAGTGGTTGCGCCTATAAGCTGCATCTCTCCGCGAGATAATGCTGGCTTTAATATATTGGCAGCATCCATTGCACCTTCTGCAGCACCGGCACCCACAAGAGTATGGATTTCATCAATAAACAAAATGATGTCAGGCTTTTTTGCAACCTCACTCATTACATTTTTTAGTCTTTCTTCAAATTCACCGCGGTATTTAGCACCTGCAATCATCGAAGAAATGTCGAGTGTGACAATTCTTTTGTCAATAAGCATTTCAGGGACATTTCCGTCTGCAATACGCTGCGCAAGTCCTTCTACAACTGCGGTTTTGCCAACACCCGGCTCGCCGATAAGACAAGGGTTGTTTTTTGTGCGGCGGGCAAGGATTTGAATTACTCGCTCCGTTTCGTTGTCACGTCCGATTATAGGATCGATTTTACCTTCTTTGGCAAGCGCAGTTAAATCTTTTCCATATGATGAAAGGGTAGGACAGTCTTTGATATTCTCTTTGCTTTTAACGGAATTAGAAGCCGGTGCGTTTCCGGCAGCACTGCTTTCCATGCCTTCGAGATATGAAATGATCTCTTTTCGCAGCTCGGAAATGCTGACACCTATTGCTTCTAAGATTTTGTTTGCAACGCACGCGTTTTCATCAACAAGCGCAAGCAAAAGATGCTCGGTACCGATATATCCGTGACCGTAGCGTGTGGAAGCGTATGCGGACATTTCTATTATCTTTTTTGTGCGCGGAGTAAGATCTGTTGCGTTTATATTAGTGGGCGAACCGGTTCCCATGTTGTTAACTATGGTATCAACAATTTTTTCTTTTGTTGCCCCTTTAGATATAATAAGTTTGGCAGCAACTCCTTCTTCTTCGGAAATGAGACCCACGAGCAAATGCTCGCTGCCTACATAGGTGTGTCCCATTTCGCGTGCGGCGACGAGTGCCGCGTTAAGTGCGTTTTGCGCTTTTTGGGTAAATCTATTGGTCAATTAAAAATCCTCCAATCATAATACATTTTTTATCGTCTTGGCGCGAAGAATATCGCGCGTTGCCGCGTTATTTGCTTTTTCTCCGTTTGCGATCAATATGTGCGCAGGCATAGCCTCATGGAGAAGCGAGTCAAAGTTTTCACAGCCATCAATGATTCCAAGCAATATACCAAGTCTTACATATGCAAATGCGTCTAAAAACTCTTTGCTTGAGATAATATGCGCATATTTCAATACGCCGTAAGAACGCATTATTTTATCAGTTAATTTGTCTTTGTTTGATTCAAAAAGGGTAGAGCGCGCAGCGGTTTCATCGGCGGCAATTTGCTTCGCAACCGTTTCGGTTTTTAGCAATAAATCTTCTTCGCTATGCCCAAGGGAAAGTCGGTTTGATATTTGATATATATATGCATCTGCAGCGGACCCTTCACCGTACATGCCGCGGATGGTCATACCGATTTTTTCAAGTTGTGACTTTAACTCTCCCATTCGGTTGAGCAAGGTCAATGCGGGCAAAAACATCATTACCGAAGCACGCATCGCGGTACCGAGATTGGTTGGACAGCGTGTAAGATATCCAAGTTCACTGTCAAAAGCAAAGTTTATTTTTGACGATAATATATGTTCGCATTCAAGAGCATTTTTGCCTGCAGTTTCAAGGTCAAGACCGTTTGCAAAACTCTGTATTCGCAAGTGGTCTTCTTCACATACCATAATGTATGTTTCATTGGTTTTGTTTGCAAGTAAGGCGTGAAGTTCTTTGTCGGTAGCAAATTCTCGGCTTATAAGGTTTTTTTCATAAAGTGAAAGTGCGTATGCTGAATTTGAAATATCTTCAACTATGTTAAATCCGTGTGTAAGAGCGCATGCTGAAGCTTTCTCGATTATTTCCTTTCTGCAAGCATCATTAAGTACGGGTGGAAAAGGATAGTCTTTGATGTTTCGTGCAATTCGTACACGACTGCGTAAAATTACATCGTTTATCATCACACTTCTCCTTTTAACGCCTTGATTTTGTCACGCAAATTTGCGGCTTCTTCATAGTTTTCTGCTTTTATTGCTTCATTCAACTGTTCGCGCAAAACATCCTCTTCTGAAAGTTCTTTTTTTACTGTAGTAAGTTTTTCAGTGCCATTTGGAGTGAGACCTATATGCTTTGCCATTCCATGGATCGAGCGGATAGTGTCTTTAAGCTCTTCTTTGAAAGAATTGTAACATTCAGGACAACCTACTTTGCCCATTTTAAGAATGTCATTAAATGTCAATGCGCAAAGCGTGCATCTCTTTGCAGAAGACGTGGCTTTTTTATTAGCTTTAGCGTTGGCAAACAAAGAACCAAACAGAGGAGATACCATCGTATTACCGATACCTGCCTTTGCGGCGCAGTTTTGACAAAGCGCAACAGAGGTTTCTTTGCCGTTAATATTCTGAGTATAGAAAAAAGATGCGTTGCTGTTTTTGCAATTTGAGCAAATCATATTTGTCACCTCTAATTCATAAGTGCAAGCAAAATGTTGCAAAAACTGTTGCCGCGCGCTGCATTTTGCAATTCGCGAGGGAGGGAAGAGAGTGCAGCCTGCGACAAGCCAGAGCGGATAAATCGTGCTTCTCGCGCGGTAATTATGTCAGAAGAATACATTGTTTCAAGAATTGACTCAAGCTCGCAGTCGGTAAGACCGCACTTTGCAATGTTGAAGAATTTCATTAGAATATCATCTTCGCTCATTGCTTTTCTGATAATACGGATATAACCGCCGCCGCCACGGCGGCTCTCAATAATATATCCGCGCTCGGGCGTAAAGCGCGACGTGACAACATAGTTAATCTGGCTGGGAACACAGCCGAGACGTTTTGCAAGGTCATTTCGTTTTATTTCAAGTGTACCTCCGCAATCATTGAGCATTTCGTCGATAAATGCGGCAATAGAATCAGAAATTAGCATATTTTCACCTCTCGTATTTTCTCTTACACTTGAATTGTAAAACAAAAGTCAAAAATAGTCAAAGTCAAATAAAGTCAAACAAAAAGCAAAAAGTGCGGTTAATCCGCACTTTTCTTTTGTTTTTGTGATATTTTGAAAAAAATCTCGTTTTTTCTACTGGTTTTGAAGACCGTACTTGTTAAAATTGTTGACTAAAGCGTTCCATGTTCTCTTATCAACAATGCCGGTTGCGGCAATGTTGTTTCTCATTTGAAAAAGTCGTATTGCATTTTCCATTTCTTCGTCAAATACACCGTCTATTTTCTGTAAATTAAAATCATCGTATGCGATTGTGAGCGTATTTAAAATGATTTGTAAAAACATCACAAAATCGCTTTCTTCGCCGCGTGCAACCGATTTGCCGTTTAAAAATACATAAAGCGGCAGAGGTTCGCTTTGCTCAAATTCTGCTTCAAGTGCTTTTTCGTACAGCAAATCATAGGTCGCTTTGTCTACTGTGCCTGTAACCGGTAGCGAGTTTTCTCTTTGAAATCTGCTAACAGCATCTGCCGTCGTTTCCCCATATATCCCATCAATCGGTACTGTTACATTGCCTTCTCCAAAGATTTCAAGTTCGCGCAAAAAGCGTTGTATCTGCATTATTGCTTGCTTTACATCGTCGTTTTGATATGTCATATTATTCTCCAATCGTAAACCCGGGATACTGACCGGGGGTAGTAGTACTTCCGCTGTACAAATCTTCGTAAACCTCGGTTATGGCGTTCCATGTTTCAAGGTCAACGGTTCCACTTTCTTCAATTGCGAACAATCTTTGAAATGCGGCTACTGCATTGTAGGTAAGTGCACCAAAATATCCGGTCACCGGAACCGTTGAAATTTGATCATAGGTATTTGAAATGTAGTTTAAATAATCTTGTAGCAGTGACACGTATTCGTTTTCGCTTCCTACTCTCAGAATAAATCCCGGATATGGGACTATGTTTCCTTCTGTGAAGCGGGGAGGTATAGAAGCTATAAGTCCTTGATAAACGTTGTAGATTTCATACCATGTAACCTCATCTACCACTCCTGTTTCCTCAAGGGAATATGATTTTTGAAAACTTCGCACGCTTGCAGTGGTGGATGGACCGAAAATTCCGTCTATAGGGGTTGCGCTGACAGTGGGGACAAAGGCGGAAATGTATGATAGAAAATACTGCAACAATCTCACTCCATCGGATTCGGACCCCTCTGTCAGGTTTTCGGGATACTGTCGTGACACTTCTTCAAAAGTGATGCCTTCTGAATTAAGCTCTGAAAGTTTTTTTACGCTATTATATATGCGCAGTATTGCATACCATGTTGACTTTCCCACGATGCCGTCCGGCGTTAGATTAAAGATGCGTTGAAACTCTAATACAGCGTCTTCGGTTTCTTCGCCAAAATAACCGTCAACAGGTGAGATTTTCGGTATGGCAGGGTAATTGTTTGAGATTCGGTTAAGTCTGATTTGCACTTGTCTTACGGCGTCGCTTCCTGTACCAAGTATAAGCGGAGCACCTGGTAAACTTGCTCCAGGCTCTGAAAGCGGGACATCAGTAACGATATTGATATTGTTTCCGTAGTAATCCTGCAAGATTTCATATGGAACGAGTCCTTCTTCAGCGAGTGTTACGGTCCCCCATTGCGAAAGCCCTTCGCAGGTTGTTTGTATACCGTCGCAGTACTGCGCAAAAAGCGGTTCAACCGCGCCTTGTCTTTGTATATAACTGTCGAAAATGTCATCGACAATTAAAGAAATATTTTCAAAATATTCTCGATCCGGTACAAAATACTGGTCGAACTGTGTATTGTTGGTTATATCAAAATCGTATCCGCGGCTGCGGTAGTATTCGGTATAAATTCTGTTAAGCGCATATGATATCTGTGCATAAATATTGGCTCTTATTGCATTTTCTGGCCAAGTGGGATAAATTTCGCTTGATGCAACGTTTTTTATGTAATCTATAAACGGTACCGTTATATTTTGAGCATTAGAAGAAGGCGCACCAAGATGAACGGTTATTGTTTCAGGTATTGTCGGTATTCCGGTAGGCATGTTTTTTCTCCTTACAGGTCGGGATTTTGGCTTTCGGTAACGATTTCTTCATTTGGGACAAGCGCTTGACCTTCATATTCGGTTTTAGGAATCAGATTGGCTGGTTGAATTGAGGTAGTACCGGCAAATATCGGAACGTTTATGAAACTTTTAGGATAAAAGTTTTCTTTTGCCACCTCTACGTTATAAGTTGCAAAAGGAGTGATGCCGCCGGGAGATTCGGAAGTAGATGCAGGCGGAGCGGGTAGGGAAATGCGAGGTGTATTGCCGCTTTGATCGGTATAAAGCACACTGATTATGCCAGAGCCGTTTTGGTTGGCACCTCGAACAGAAACAAGAGCTCCTTCTATCGGAATTGCACCGCCGGCGGTGTATACCGAGACTATCAGCGTTCCAAGTGAGGTGTATTCTTTAGGGATTTGGTTGTTCATATTTTGTCCTCTCATTAATGCAGTAATAGTAAATAGTATATGAAATGCACTAAAAAGATTACATCTTTTGTGCAAAATCTAAAAAAATTCAAAATTTGTGTTTTTTCTATGTTTTTTTAGAAAAATATGTTATAATAATATTGTATGCAATACAAAACCTATTTTCGGGAGGACATGATGAACGATAATTTTTACGGAGATCTTGCCATAATTGGTATGCGCGGATGCGAAGCATTTACTCAAGAGGTTGACAGTTACATAAAGGACTGGCGCCGCCATGTAGAAGATGAAACCTACATCGCACAGGCTGATTGTCCGAGATTTGGTTCGGGTGAAGCAAAGGGACTTATTCACGAATCTATGCGCGGTAAGGATGTTTACATTATCTGTGACGTATTCAATTACGGCGTTACCTATAAGATGAACGGTATGACCGTTCCGATGAGTCCCGATGACCATTATCAGGATATCAAACGTATTATCAGCGCTATCGGCGGTAAGGCACGCAGAATTTCTGTAATTATGCCCATGCTTTATGAAGGTAGACAGCACAACCGTACAACCCGCGAATCTCTCGACTGCGCTCTTGCACTTCAGGAACTTGTGAATATGGGTGTAAGCAATATTATCACTTTTGATGCGCATGACCCCAAGATTCAGAATGCAATTCCGCTTCACGGATTTGATAATGTAAGACCCACATATCAGATGATTAAAGCTCTTGTAAAGGCAGTTCCGGATGTTTCCTTTACACATGATAAACTCATGATCGTTTCTCCTGACGAGGGTGCAATGAGCAGATGTATGTTCTATTCTTCGCTTCTCGGACTTGATCTCGGTATGTTCTATAAGCGCCGTAATTACTCTGTAATTATCGACGGTAAAAATCCCATAGAGGCTCATGAGTATCTCGGCAGAGATCTTACCGGAAAGGACGTTATCGTTGTTGACGATATGATTTCTTCGGGCGAGTCAATGCTTGATGTATGCATACAGCTCAAGGAAAAGGGTGCAAACAGAATTTTTGTATTCTCCACTTTCGGCCTTTTCTGCAACGGACTTGACAAGTTTGATGAAGCATATGAAAACGGTATTTTCACCAAGATTTTCACCACTAACTTGGTTTACGGTAAAGAAGAACTTAAGTCAAGAGAGTGGTATCAGTCTGTTAACATGTGCAAATATGTTGCATATCTTATTGATACTCTCAATCATGATGCAACCATCAGCAATCTTCTTAACCCTGCAAAGCGCGTTCACAAGCTTATTGATAAGCACGCTCGCGAGCAGGCTGAAAAGAATAACTAATAATAAAAGCGACTCAAAGAGTCGCTTTTATCTTTTCAGCATGTTTTCAAATTTTCGGGCGGCACTTTTGCTTTCGTTTTCTGAAAGAATTGTATATAAAATATAGTGTCCGCAAACAGTTACTTTTGCGTTATCAATTTTTTTAAATTCCTCGCCCATATAGCGCGTATCCCAATTGGATTTTTTAAATGAAATATAGTTTTCTACCTCTTTAACACCGCTTTGCAGATTGTTTTTATCTCTTACTTTAAAAATTCCGAATTCATTGTATTGCGAACCAGCAAATGGGTACATTACAATGTATTCTGAGTATATTGAAAGGTCGCTTGTCATGCAGTATTTAATATAATCCGTGCTTGCTTCTGAAAGATTGTCAAACCCTTCTATTTTTTCGCCAACAGCCATGGCCAAAAGCTGAACCGGCATGTCGTCTTTTACCGTTGAGCAAGCGGTAAATAAAAAGCATAGAACAAAAAGAATGCAAAGTTTTTTCATTTAGTTTTCTCCTACTGTATGTGTGCAAATATATTCGATTTGTACATCCAGTCCAAGCGGTGTCAAATGGCATCCGTCTGTGGAGTATTCCTCTTTTAAATAACCCGCTTCATTGGATAAAACTTCAGCTGTGTTTAAATAAAAACTGTTAGTTTGCTTTGCAACTTCTATTATCCACTTGTTGCCTTCCTTGATTTTGCTATTGCTTATTGAAGTATATGAGCGGCAAACGGGGAACATTGATTGCAATATAATTTTTGTTGTTGGACTTGCTCTTTTAATTGATTCGATAAGCTTGGTGTATTCTGATATAAAATACTCTTTTTTTACAAGCTCCACGCCGTTTATTCCAAGTGAAATTATCAGCACTGGCGGTGCATCTAAAGATACTGCTTCTGCGACGGTGATCTCTTTTTGGCTTTCGGGATGAAATATCTTTTGAAATTGTACGTCCCATATTGACATTGTACCGTTTTTGGGTGTCCACACTTGTTTTGTGTTTTCTCCACCTTCAAGCATGGCGAATGATTTTAAACCGTACGTGCGTGAATCGCCTAAAAAAATAACTTTTTTAAGATAATCTGCGCCTCCATGCGCGGTTTCTTCGAGTAAAACATTAGAAGGCATGACATTTTTATAATTTACTTCATAAGAAAACACCTGCACTTCATTTTTTGAGCGCAGGTGCTTTTTTTGATAGGGAAATACGGCAATGCATATAAGAAAAAAGCAAGCCGTAAGTGTGATTTTTGAAATACGCATAAAGCACCTACATATTCAAAATGTGCTTTTTAAGACCTTTATTTAAAAAATCGACTTGTATTCTTTCTTTTGTTTTTCGCCTTCTTTTTGTTTGTTTCCAATTGCCATAATTATTGCCGAGACACCACAGTAAATCGCGGTTATTGCAGAAAGCAGTACAAATGTTGCGAGTGAGTTTGTAACTATTTTTGCAATCAGAGCAAATCCTATATATGCCGCGCAAATGATAAGCAGATAGTGGGCAAGTATTCGGAGTGCAACAGGTATTTTTTTTATATAGAGCACATTATGTAAGACACGGAGCAAAAGACAGCATAAGAAAAGAATCGCTGCGGTTTTTAAAGTGATTGTAATTGATGTTGAAATGATTGCGTGTCCTGCTATGTATAAAATAAATACAAAAACTGTGAAAAGTATGCATGAATCAGTAAGAAACTTTTTAAGTTTATTCATGATTGTGCCTCCATATGAAAATATAAAATATTTTATCATATTTTTGTTTATATTTCAAGCGCTTTGACTAATAAATATTCATTGACAATATGTGATATATATTATATAATATATATTTAGATAAGTATAATCATTTTACATATAGAAGAACGGAGAAAATATGCTTAACAGACGCGAATCCAGAGAGGCTGTTCTTGGCCTTGTATTTGAAAATGAGTACGGATGTTACGAGGACAAAAACGAGCTTTATGCAAATGCTCTTGCTGCTCGTGAGATTGAAGAAAATGAGTATATAAAGACGGTGTTTTTCGGAATAATTGAAAAATCCGAAGAAATTGATGCATATATTGAGAAATATGCAAAAGGCAGAAAACTTTCGCGTATCGCAAAGGTGGCAAAGGCGATAATGCGTATAGCAATTTATGAAATGCTCTATATTGACTCCATTCCTGCAAGTGTTGCAATCAACGAAGCTGTAGAACTTATCAAAGTTTACGATGACGAAAAGACCAAAGGATTTGTAAACGGAGTTCTCAATTCCGTAAAAGAGGAGCTTGAAAAATGATAAAATGCTTTGTCGGTATTGACACAAGCAACTATACAACTTCATTTGGTGCGGTAAATGAGAATGGCGAGGTAATTGCCAATATTAAAAAACTTTTACCTGTAAACGCAGGAGAATGCGGACTGCGCCAGAGTGATGCAGTATTTGCGCATATCAAGAATTTGCCTGAAATTCTTGACAGTGCTGATGCGGCATTGGATGGAAAAGAAGTACTTGCTATCGGGTATTCTGCAAAGCCGCGGAATGTTGAAGGCTCTTATATGCCTTGTTTCCTTTGCGGTATTGACGCAGCACTTGCTTTTAAAACCGGCAGAGGTATACCGGCGTTTTCGTTTACGCATCAATGCGGTCATATTTCAGCAGCGTTGACTTCGGCGAATGCATGGGGTATTGCAAGCGATAATTTTATTGCTTTTCATGTTTCCGGGGGCACTACTGAGGTCTTGCTTTGCAGTAGCGTGGAAGACGGATTTGCTACTGAAATTGTCGGGGGTACTCGCGATCTTAATGCCGGTCAGGCAATTGACCGTGCGGGTGTGATGATGGATATGCCGTTTCCGTGCGGAATCCATATTGAAAATGAAGCGAAAAAATACTGTGCAAGAATCCCTAAGGAAAAAATAAGCGTAAAAGACGGATTTTGCAATTTGTCCGGGCTTGAAAACCTTTCGGCTAAACTCTATAAAGAAAGCAAAGATAAGGCGAAAACAAGTGCATTTGTTCTTGATTTTGTTAGCAAAACTTTGTTTAAAATGGCGGAGCAGGTAAGAGAAAAATACGGAGATATGCCGATTGTGTTTGGTGGCGGTGTTATGAGCAATAAGCGTATAAGAAAAGATTTAGAAGCGCTTGGCAATGTGTATTTTGCAACTCCGGAGCTGTCATCGGACAATGCAGTGGGTATAGCCGAACTCACAAGACGTAAATATTT
>SVRG01000117.1 GCA_015064965.1 Oscillospiraceae bacterium | reverse complement strand
GAGGGGCAATGCCATCGCGCACGGAAAATGAGAGCCCATGTGCTTGGGAGGGACCGTGGTATGGATCCTGACCTAAAATTACTGCTTTTACCGCGTGGTAGTCGGTGATTTTCAGCGCATTGAAGATATCATGCATATCGGGATAAACCGGAAATGCAGGATTTGCGTATTCACTTTTTAAAAAAGCGCGCAGGCGCAGATAGTATTCTTTTTCAAATTCGCCCTGTAAAATCGAGTCCCATGAGTTGCCAAGCGATACCATAATGTCCCTCCGAAGATGTGTTGTGGTTATATTTTAACATATAATTATAAATTTGAAAAGATAAATTAAAGATTATACGCTTCGTGCATAAACCGTAGGGGAGGGGTCTCCCCTCCCGTTTTCGCCGCTTGACAACAACACAGTGCGATGCTATACTGAAATCAGAAATTTGTCAGGAGGAGAGCTGCTATGGCGAGAGAATATGATGTATATGATGGCTACAGAAAAGTAGGCACTATAAAAGAAAGAGAGCGAAATGATCATTTACTTGATGCCAAGATAGCGGGCTTTCAAAGTCTGCTTGATGCAATTAAAGATGGACAGGAATTACAAAAAGCGTATGAAGCTGCACAGAAAAAGTTGCCTGAATGTGATGAGAAAACCGTAAAGAAATATCATAAGCTTATGAAAAAAGCTGACAGATGCGGAAAAGGTTTTGGATTATGCTTGCTAAGATGGTTCAGATGGCTTTTAGTCATTTTACGCTTTGTCGTTACAATATTTGCAACCGTGTTGGCAGTCCCGTTCCTTATTGACTCGCTTGCAAACGGTTTTGATAAAGACGCTATTTGGATTTATATAGCCGTGGGAGTGCTTTACGGAATTGCCGGCTTGTGTCATTGGGGAATACGCGTAGAGGATACCGACTGGCAAAGAAAGGCTAACGAATATGAGATGGAAGCTTGCCGACTTGTGTTATCATACAATCCAAAAGTGAAATAAAAAAGGCGACGAAAGTCGCCTTTATTTATTATGTTGAAAATTCTAACTTGTCATCCTGAGGCTTTACCGAAGGATCTGAAAATCTTGCATACCAAGATTTTTCTATAATCGCGCCATAGACTCGCTACGCTCGCAGATTCTTCGCATTCGCTCAGAATGACAGATAGTTAATATGCGGCGCAGACAGCAAAAGTCTATTTTGCAATTTTTATGCGAAAACTTGCAAAAAATTCATTAAAGGGGTTGACAACACTTTAGCATGGTAGTATAATAATAAAAAATCAGCCGAAAGGCACGATTTAGAGGTTAAAATTATGTTTTTTGCTTATGCGTATAATAGCATAATTATTGTCAGCATTATTCTTGTGCTAGTCCTTAAGCACACTCAGGATAATGCTAAAAGTTATGCCCTTAGCCGCTAAGTAATTGTATTTTAAGGTGACGATATCACTTTATAATTTCAATAATTATGCAAGCCTTATGGACTAAACTTTTAGTTCGTAAGGTTTTTTGTTTAAGGAGGGTTTTCGGTTTATGATAATGACCGGAGCAAAGATTTTGATGGAATGCCTTGTAGAGCAGGGCGTTGACACCATCTTCGGTTACCCCGGCGGTACCATACTTAATGTATATGATGAGCTTTATTCATACGGAGATAAGGTAAATCATGTACTCACCTCTCACGAGCAGGGTGCGGCGCACGCCGCAGACGGTTATGCAAGAAGCACCGGCAAAGTTGGCGTTTGCTTTGCAACAAGCGGTCCCGGCGCAACAAATCTCGTAACAGGAATTGCAACTGCTCACATGGATTCTTCTCCGGTGGTTTTCATATCCTGCAATGTTGGTGAAAACCTTATCGGTAAGGATTCGTTTCAGGAGGTTGACATCACAGGCATCACAATGCCGATTACAAAGTGCAACTATCTTGTAAGAGATGTAAATAAACTTGCCGATGTAGTGCGTGAAGCATTTGCTATTGCACGAAGCGGACGTCCCGGTCCTGTTTTTATTGATATTCTTAAAAATGTAACCGCGGCAAAGGCGGAGTTTACTCCGCTTGCCAAGGAAGAGCATTTTTCAAACGGTTCTCTTAAGGATCTTATGCAGCGTTCATCGCAGAATTTCCAGCCGCCAAAGCCCGATGAAAAGGATATCGACACTTTGGTAGAAATGGTAAAGGCATCGAAAAAGCCGCTTCTCATTTGCGGCGGCGGTGTTGTGAGAGGCCGCGCTCAGGATGAGTTTACTGCATTTGCAGAGAGAATTGATGCTCCTGTAGCCATAACTCTTATGGGCGGCGGCGGATTTAAAGGCCGCAACCCCCTTACTACCGGCATGGTAGGTATGCACGGCTCAAAGGCATCAAACATGGCTTGCAACGAGTGCGATTTGCTTATTGCTGTCGGTTGTCGCTTCTCGGACAGAGTGGCGCTTGACCCAAATACATTTGCCGATCAGGCGAAGATAGTTCAGATTGACATTGACCGAGCGGAGATAAACAAGAATGTTAAAACCGCGCATCACATTGTCGGCGATGCAAAGAAAGTTCTTGAAATGCTCTGCGACCGTATAGATCAGCAGGCGCATGATGAGTGGAAGGAATATGTTTTCTCTTTCCCGACCGAAACCGAGTATGACGAGTATGATGAGGCACTCACTCCAAAGCAGATTTTAAATGCTATTGCAGAGATGCTGCCGCAGGATACCATCGTTTCAACCGATGTAGGACAGCATCAGATGTGGGCGATCCAGCACTTCCATTTTGATTATCCCGGTCAGCTTCTCACCTCGGGCGGCTTTGGTACAATGGGATTTGGCCTTGGCGCTGCAATCGGCGCAAAAGTGGGCAACCCCGACAAGGCGGTTATACATATCACCGGTGACGGCTCATTCCGCATGAACTGCAACGAGCTTGCAACCGAGCAGCATTATAATATCCCTGTCATTACATTCATTTTCAATAACAAAACTCTCGGAATGGTGCGCCAGTGGCAGACGCTTATTTATGATAAGCACTATTCGCAGACAACGCTCACTCACGGTCCCGATTTTGTAAAACTTGCAGAGGCTTATGGACTTTCCGGCAAGCGTGTTTCTACAGAGGAGGCACTCCGCGAGGCGATCAAAGAGGCGCTTGAGTGCGGACACGGATATGTAGTTGACTGCACCATCGACACCGACGAAATGGTTCGCCCCATGGTTGGCGGTGGCAGCCATATCACAAAGTTTATTGTATAGTGAGGTGCGGATATGAACGAAGTAAGAAGACAGACGCTCGCTGTGCTTGTTGACAACGAAGCCGGCGTACTTTCGCAGGTTTCCCGCCTCTTTTCGAGAAAGGGCTACAACATCGAGTCGCTTGCGGTGGGAACCACCAATGACCCCGATGTTTCGCGTATTACCATTGAGGTTTTCGGCGACGATGACCAGATAAAATTGCTTTCAAATCAGCTCGGCAAGCTTTTCCCGGTGCATTCGATAAAGGTACTCACCCCTGAAAAGTCGATCCGCCGCGAGCTTGTACTCTTTAAAGTACGTGCCGCGACCGGTGAAAAGCGAAACGAGATCATACAGATAGCAAACATCTTCAGAGCCAACATCATTGATGTGGCGATAGGCTCACTCACACTTGCAATGATAGGTGATGAGGGCAAAATTGAAGCAATACAAAAATTATTGGAAGAGTTTGAGGTGCTTGAGCTTGTAAGAACGGGCGTGGTTGCACTCGAACGCGGACAAGACACAATTTATGATGAAACAAAAGAAAAAGGAGAATTTAACTATGGCAAAAATGTATTATGAGAAGGATTGCGACCTCAACAAACTTAACGGTAAAACTATCGCAATTATCGGCTACGGCTCCCAGGGCCATGCACACGCACTCAACCTCCGCGACAGCGGCTGTGATGTAATCGTAGGTCTTCGCAAGGGCGGCAAGTCCTGGCCTGTTGCAGAAAAAGACGGCTTTAACGTAATGACTGTTGCAGAGGCAACCGTAAAGGCCGACATCATCATGATCCTCATCAATGACGAGGCTCAGGCTGATATGTACAAGAAGGATATCGAGCCCAACCTTACCGCAGGCAAGGCAATTGCATTTGCACACGGCTTCAATATCCGCTACAAGCAGATCGTTCCTCCTGCAGATGTTGACGTATTTATGGCGGCGCCCAAGGGCCCCGGTCACACTGTTCGCAGCACATACGTTGCAGGCAAGGGCGTTCCCTCGCTCGTAGCAGTTGAGCAGAATGCAACTGGCAAGGCATACGACATTGCGCTTGCATACATTGCAGGTATCGGCGGCGCACGCGCAGGCATCATGGAAACCACCATGCATGACGAAACTGAGACCGACCTCTTTGGCGAACAGGCAGTTCTTTGCGGCGGCGTTGTAGACCTTATGCGCTGCGGCTTTGAAACTTTGGTTGAAGCAGGCTATGAGCCCGAAAATGCATACTTTGAGTGCATCCATGAAATGAAGCTCATCATTGACCTTATCAACAAGGGCGGCGTGGCAGCTATGAACTACTCCATCTCCGACACTGCTGAGTTTGGCGAATATGTTTCCGGCCCCAGAGTTCTTCCTTATGAGCAGACAAAGGCTAACATGAAGGCAGTTCTCCGTGACATTCAGGACGGTACT
>SVRG01000116.1 GCA_015064965.1 Oscillospiraceae bacterium | reverse complement strand
GTTTTTGGGACCTGTCGTTCTTGCACAGTTGCAGCAGAACAAAAAGCTAGAACAACATATGATAATATTCTCCGTCTCGTTGACGATCCTGACATTCGCGAACCAATAAAATTCCTTCGTGCACGTGAAATTGTGCACTTTCAACGTTTCGGTGATGCATTGCGCATAACACAAGAACACCTTGATGCCAAAAACTTCTATGCCCACAATCCCTCATTTGACAAATGCGGTAGACCGTTGCCCAAAAACACAAGTTGCCGTATTGGTGAAAACACTCGCAGAAGTAATTGCGGATGCGAAAAATAACAATATAAAAATAGCCGCCTAAAAGGCGGCTATTTAAATTTACTTTTTAAAATACTCGACTGCAGACTTGAACATCTTTATATCATATTCACCGGGAACATTCTTGTAAAGTCCGGCGCCGATACGCTCACTGTGCCCCATCTTGCCAAATACTCTGCCATCGGGAGATGTGATACCCTCAATAGCGTACATGGAGCCGTTGGGATTGAAGTGAACATCATTGGTAGCATTACCGTCAAGATCAACGTATTGAGTAGCAATCTGACCATTTGCCGCAAGTTGCTTAATAAGTGCTTCTTCGGCAATGAAACGACCCTCACCGTGAGAAATCGGCACACTGTATACATCACCAACCTCAGTTAGTGCAAGCCATGGTGACTTATTAGAAGCAACACGTGTACGAACTATACGTGACTGGTGGCGCGCAATGGTATTGAAGGTCAAAGTAGGACAAGTTTCATCGGTATCAATAATCTTGCCATAAGGAACAAGTCCAAGTTTAATAAGTGCCTGGAAACCGTTGCATATACCGCACATAAGACCGTCACGTTTTTCAAGCAAGTCTGTTACGCCTTCTTTTATCTCCGCATTGCGGAAGAAAGCTGTAATAAACTTACCGCTACCATCAGGCTCATCACCGCCAGAAAAGCCGCCGGGAATAAATACCATCTGTGAATCTTTTAGTTTGTTTGCAAATACTTCTACGCTCTTGCGAATACCGTCTGCTGAGAGATTGTTGATAACAAAAATCTCTGCTTCTGCACCAGCAGCGCGAACTGCCTTTGCACTATCAAATTCACAGTTAGTACCCGGGAATGCAGGGATAAGCACACGAGGCTTTGCGACCTTAATAGCAGGAGCAACACGCTCGGCAACCACGAAATCAAAGTTGCATACCGGAGCATCAGAAGTCGGAATATTGCAAGTAAACACACTTTCAAGCTTATTCTCGTAAATATCAAGTATTTCAGCGAGGACAAGCGATTCATTGCCCATTGTAATCTTTCCGTCATCAGTAACAGTACCAATGCAAAGCGCATCTATATCCTCAGTCGCTTCAACTACAAAACTTGCATAACTGTAATCAAAAACATCCTTAACTCCAACATTTTCGTAGCTAAAGCCAAGAGCATTACCAAAGCACATCTTCATAACCGCTTCAGCTATACCACCCATGCCGGGAGTATATGCAGAAACCGCCTTTCCACTATGGAGAAGCGCTGTAACTTTGTTAAATACATTAACCAGTGACTCTGTTTTAGGAAGTCCGTTTTCATCGTATTCCGGTGCAATAAGATATACTTTGTTGCCGGCCTTTTTAAACTCAGGGGAAACAACATTTTTTACCTTACCGGTTGTAACAGCAAATGAAACGAGCGTAGGAGGAACGTCAAGATCCTCGAATGAGCCACTCATTGAGTCCTTGCCGCCAATCGAACCTATTCCAAGTTCCTTTTGTGCTTCAAAAGCGCCAAGAAGCGCTGCGAGAGGCTTGCCCCAACGCTTGGGATCCTTGCCAAGCTTTTCAAAATATTCCTGGAAGGTAAGATATACATCCTCAAAAGACGCACCAGTCGCAATAAGTTTTGAAACAGACTCAATTACAGCAATATATGCTCCATGGTAAGGACTGCTTTCGGTAATAAAGGGATTATATCCCCAAGACATAAACGAACAATCATCAGTTTCTTGCTTTTCGACAGAAACTTTTTGTACCATCGCCTGTACAGGTGTGAGCTGATGTTTACCGCCAAAAGGCATAAGCACGCTGCCTGCGCCGATAGTGGAGTCAAAACGCTCAGAAAGTCCGCGCTTTGAGCATATATTAAGGTCATCGGCAAGTGCTTTATAGTTTTCGGTAAAACTGCCGCCTATTACCTTATCATAAGCCTTGGGAGCTGCAGGAGTAACACAAATGTGCTTCTCTGCACCGTTAGAATTGAGGAACTCGCGGCTAATATCAACAATCTTTTTGCCGTTCCAATGCATAACAAGACGTTCCTCAGACTGTACTTCTGCAACCTTACATGCCTGAAGGTTTTCGCTCTCCGCAATTTCAAGGAAACGCGCCAGATTTTCAGGCTCAATAACTACAGCCATACGCTCCTGTGACTCGCTGATAGCAAGTTCTGTACCGTCAAGGCCTTCATATTTTTTAGGAACCGCATTAAGATCGATTACAAGACCGTCAGCAAGTTCGCCAATTGCAACAGACACACCGCCAGCGCCAAAGTCATTACAGCGCTTGATCATGCGACATGCTTCTGCGTTGCGGAAAAGACGCTGAAGTTTTCTCTCTTCGGGAGCATTACCCTTTTGAACTTCAGCACCGCAAGTTTCTACAGAATGAGCATTATGCGCTTTTGAAGAACCAGTTGCGCCACCGATACCGTCGCGTCCGGTGCTGCCGCCAAGAAGAATTACAATATCACCGGGAGTGGGGCGCTCTCTACGAACATTTGCGGCAGGTGCAGCCGCCACAACCGCGCCAATCTCCATGCGTTTTGCAGCATATCCGTCATGATAAATCTCATCAACAATACCTGTAGCAAGACCGATTTGATTACCGTATGAAGAATATCCCGCAGCAGCTGTAGTAACGATCTTTCTCTGAGGGAGTTTGCCTTTGATCGTTTCATTAACAGGCTTCAAAGGATTAGCAGCGCCGGTTACACGCATTGCACCATAAACATATGAACGACCGGAAAGCGGGTCACGGATAGCACCGCCGATGCAAGTAGCTGCACCACCAAAAGGCTCGATTTCTGTGGGGTGGTTGTGCGTTTCATTCTTGAAAAGAAGCAACCAAGGTTCACTCTTACCGTCAACGTCAATATTGATTTTTACGGTACAAGCATTTATCTCTTCAGATTCATCAAGTTTATCAAGTTTGCCATGCTTTTTGAGATACTTTACAGCGACTGTTGCAAGGTCCATAAGGCAAATAGGCTTGGTTCTGCCAAGCTCTTTGCGAACCGCGATATAATCGTCGTATGCTTTCTGAAGAAGCTCATCTTCAAACTTAACATCATCAATGATAGTTTGGAATGTGGTATGACGGCAGTGATCGGACCAGTATGTATCAATCATGCGAATTTCTGTTATAGTAGGATCACGATGCTCACTCTTGAAATAATCCTGGCAAAAAGCAATATCCGCTTCGTCCATCGCGAGTCCAAGTTCTTTTACAAACTGTGCAAGTCCGGCTTTATCAAGAGCGGTGAACCCGGTAAGAGTTTTAACCTCTGTAGGAACAGTGTATTGCATTTCGAGAGTATCGGGCTTATCAAGTACGGCTTCGCGCGCTTCTACCGGATTGATTACATACTTCTTGATTTCCGCAATCTGTTCTTCAGAAAGCGCACCGTACAGGGCATATACTTTCGCAGTGCGTACTCTTGGTCTGTCACCCTGAGAAATGATTTGGATGCACTGAGCTGCTGAATCTGCTCTCTGATCAAACTGACCGGGAAGGAATTCTACAGCAAATACAACAGCATCTCCGAGTGAAAGTTCGTCATAAACAACATCAACCTGCGGCTCGGAGAAAACTGTGCCTTTTGCATACTCAAAAAGTTCAGCGGTAATGCTGTCAGCATCGTAGCGGTTAATTACACGAACATCCTGAAGCGAAGTTATACCAAGGAGCGAACGTGCATCGGAAAGAAGTGACTTTGCCTCATTAGCATGTTCTTTTTTCTTTTCTACATAGACTCTAAAAACCATTTTAGCACTCCTTTGCTTTCAATGCTCTCGTACCAATATCATGTCGGTAAAAAGCATTATCAAAATGAATATCTTCCACAAGACTGTATGCTGCTTTTATAGCATTTTCAAGTGTATCAGCAACCGCTGTCGCCCCTAAAACACGTCCACCGTTTGTGACAAGTTTGCCTTCTTTTATAGCAGCACCGGCTACATAAACTTTATCAGTGATTCGGTCCGGAATTGTAAGCTCAAAGCCCTTCGCATACTCTACGGGATAGCCTTGAGAAGCCATAACCACACAACAAGCATGCTTATCCGAAAACTTAACTTCTGTTTTTGCAAGTTTACCGTCGGTAACAGCGCGCATTATTGTAAGAAGATCGCTTTCAAGAAGTGGGAGAACAACTTGTGTTTCGGGATCACCGAAACGGCAGTTATACTCAATAACTTTCGGGCCATTAGGTGTAATCATTAGTCCAAAATAAAGACATCCTTTAAATGTGCGCCCCTCAGCATTCATTGCATCAACTGTAGGTTTAAAGATAGTCTTCATGCAAACATCTGCAATTTCATCAGTGTAATAGGGGTTAGGAGCTACAGTACCCATACCACCGGTATTAAGTCCAGTATCATTATCGCCTGCACGCTTATGGTCCATTGAAGAAATCATTGGTA
>SVRG01000014.1 GCA_015064965.1 Oscillospiraceae bacterium | reverse complement strand
TTACGGAGTTGTCGTATGAAACGATGCCGCCGTAAAGAATAAAATACTATTTGTAGAGCAAACTGTTTTAGACACGGTGGGCGCTGTCAGCGAAGAATGTGCGCTCCAGATGGCGCACGGTGCGCGCCGGCAGATTGGCACCGATATTGCAGTGAGTGTTACCGGCATAGCAGGTCCCGGCGGCGGCACTCCTGAAAAGCCGGTCGGGCTTGTGTACGTCGGCATTGCATCAAAACGCGGTGTGCGTGCAAAAAAGCTTTTGCTTGGACATCTTGGCGACAGAACCGCAATCCGCGAAGAGAGCGTGTGCGAAATGTTGCGCACGGCGCTTGAAGAAATTGATTTGATTTAATTTACCTTTAAGAGAGGATACAATAATGGCTACTACAGAATTTAAGAGAATTGGTATTCTTACCTCCGGCGGAGACGCTCCCGGCATGAATGCCGCTATCAGAAGCGTTGTTCGTACTGCAATCGCTCGCGGCGTTGAAGTAATGGGAATTTACCGCGGCTACCGCGGACTTATCGAAGGCGACATCAAGCCCCTTGATATGCGCTCTGTTTCCAATATCATGAACCACGGCGGTACAATGCTCTACTCCGACCGCTGCCCTGAATTTAAAACAGCAGAAGGCATGAACGCTGCTATCGCAAACTGCCGCCGCTTTGGCATTGACGGCATTGTTGCAATCGGCGGTGACGGCACATTCCGCGGCGCAACCGACCTCACCGTTCACGGCATCCCCTGCGTTGCACTCCCCGGCACAATCGACAACGATATCACCTCCACCGACTACTCCATCGGCTTTGACACTGCGGTTAACACAACTATTGAGATGGTTGACCGCCTTCGCGACACATGCGAATCCCATGCAAGATGCAATGTAGTTGAAGTTATGGGTAGAGATGCAGGCGACATCGCGCTTCAAACCGCTATTTCTGTCGGTGCAAGCGCTGTTGCAATAAAAGAAATTGCATTTGATGAAGACGCAGTTATTGCCGACCTTAAAAGATCGCGCGAAAGCGGCAAGCGTAACTTTATTATCATGGTTGCAGAGGGCGCAGGCGACGGATTTGGTGAAAGACTTACAAAAACCGTTGAAGAAAAAACCGGTATTGAAACTCGCTTTGCACGTCTTGCTCACGTTGTAAGAGGCGGTAGCCCCACGCTCCGCGACCGTTTGCTTGGTTCTAAAGTCGGCGCATATGCGGTTGAAAAACTCCTCAGCGGCGAAAGCAATCTTGTTATCTGCGAGCGCAAGGGTACAATCACCGCTATGGATATCGGCGAAGCGCTTATCCTTGACCGCATGTACAAGGACAAACTGAAAGACGGCGATCTTGAGAAATTCTCCAAGGAAAAGGTTGAATGGATGCGCCAGTTCTGCAAAAACAAGTTTGATGAATTCAAGCACCTCTATGATCTCGCATACGAAATTTCAAGATAAGTCAATTAAAAAAAGTTCCGCAAAGCGGAACTTTTTTATTTACATCATGTCATCCCACACATCGCCGCTTGGGCTTGCGGAAAATGTGAGTGTTTTTCCCCTATATGGGAATGATAATATATGTGAGAATAGCGCGATGTTGCATTTTTCATCCGAACCGTATTTTCTGTCGCCTACAAGCGGCATTTTGCGAGAAGAAAACTGTACCCTTATCTGATGCGAGCGTCCTGTATGGAGTTTTATACGTACAAGTGAACGTTCTGCCTTTGTACAAAGCGTTTCGTAAGAAAGCTCCGCTCGGCGCACACCTTTTCGCTCACGGGTCACAACATAACTTTTATTTTTCTTTGAGTCCTTGAACAGCAGGTCGGAATATACACCGCTCGGCTCGCTTGGAACGCCATGAACCACTGCAAGATATATCTTTTCAAGTGCGTTATCGGCTACCGCACGCGAAAGTTCTGACGCCGCACGCTTTGTGAGCGCATATACCATAACACCGCCAACCTCGCGGTCAAGGCGATGAATAGTATACACATCTTCTACCGAAAGTGCCGCACGAATAAGCGAGGGAACACTTCCCTCTGTGTCCTCGCTGACAACACCGACCGGTTTTATAACTACAGCAATATCGCTGTCGCGGTACAAAATTTCAAGCATTTTTTACTCCAGACTTTACATGATTTTAAAGTATATCACAAGAGCAATGCGGTGTCAATCTCAGCTTTTGGTTAATTGTTATAAATTCTACAAACTTTTGAAAATTTTTACGTCATTTTTTTGAATTGACAAAAAACTTCCTATTAATTATAATGGCATCGTTGAAAAAATTATTAAGGAGACAGAAAAATGTTAGCTATTATCGCATTTCTTCCGATTCTGGCAACACTCGTTTTGATGCTCGCCTTCAACTGGCCTGCAAAATGGTGTCTTATGATCTCTTGGGCAATGTCTTGTGTCCTTGCGTTCTTCCTCTGGGATGTGGAAGTTCTCGAAATTGTTGCAAACTCACTGCTCGGTGCGCTCTCTTCTCTCGATGTGCTAATCATCGTTTTTGGTGCAATTTTAGTTATGAACACGCTTAAAGCATCCGGTGCAACCGCTGCTATTAACCGCGGTTTCATGAACATCAACCCCGACAAGCGCGTTCAGGCAGTTATTATCGGCTTTGCTTTCTGCTCTTTTATAGAAGCAGCTGCAGGCTTTGGTACCCCCGCGGCACTTGCAGGCCCCCTTATGGTAAGCCTTGGCTTCCCCCCTATGGCAGCTGCAGTAATCGCACTTATCTGTGACAGCGTTGCAGTATCATTTGGTGCTGTCGGCACTCCTGTAAACCAATCAATCAGCCTTATCAAGGATCTCCCTCAATATGCGGCTGATCCCGAAGCATACAATGCTGCATTCTCGTTCTGGACAGCTCTCCCCCACGCAATTGTAGGTACATTCCTTCCTCTCTTGGTACTTCTTATCACTACCAAGGTATTTGGCAAGGAAAAATCCTTTAAGCCTGCGCTCAAGGCCGCTCCGTTTGCAATCTTTGCAGGTCTTTCGCTCTCTGTTCCCATGCTCATCCTCGCAATGTTTATGGGACACGATTTTGCATCTCTTCTCGCAGCGCTCTTCAGCATCTGTGTAACAATTCTTGCAGCAAAAGTGGGCTTTCTCTGCCCCAAGGATACCTGGTCATTTGGCTCACGTGACGAGTGGCCCGATGACTGGAAAGCCACACACAGAGTTGCCCCCATGGAAGAATCCAATATGTCACTTATCAAGGCATGGACACCATATGTACTCATTGCAGTGCTTCTTGTTGCTACAAGAATCCCTCAGCTTGGAATTAAGACGCTTCTTAACGGCACCGCTGATTCAATGCCAATTACCGGCACATATTTCTCTGTAAATGATATCCTCGGCTTTGAAGGCCTTGACTATACCCTCAAATGGGCATATCTCCCCGGCACTTTCTTTATCATAGTTGCTCTTATCACCCACTTTATGCACGGTATGAACAGAAGCCAGATCAAAGAAGCATGGACCGTAACATTCAAGCAGATTTCCGGTGCAGCAATTGCCATTATCTTCGGTCTTGCCCTTGTTAAGGTTATGAGTTACGATCCCGACGGTACAACCGGCGAAAAAATCAGCATGATGACTGAAATGGCGCAGGCACTTGCCGCAGGTCTCAACGATCTCGCCTTTATCATTATCTCGCCATTTATCGGTGTTCTCGGTTCATTTGTTTCCGGTTCAAACACAGTTTCCAACACCCTTTTCACAAACCTTCAGTTTGAAACCGCAGCAGGTGTTGGTGTTTCCACCGTATTTGCCGTTGCAATGCAAACCGTTGGCGGCGCAGTTGGTAACATCACTTGCATCAACAACGCCGTTGCCGCTTCTGCTACACTTGGCATCTCGGGCAAAGAAGGCAAGCTTATCAAAATCAATCTCCCTGCAATGCTCATCTACACCGCAGGCGTTATCGCTGTATTCCTTGTAGCACACTTTCTCCTCGGTCTCAACCCCGACCCTCAGGTGATTGCATAATGACTAATGTTAAAAATACGCCTCTGTGCGAAAACTGCGAGTTTTACGACTACGATGAAGAATACGAAATGTATATCTGCACGCAAAGAATGGACGAGGATGAAATGTCACGTTTTATGCAGGGCGGATATCGTGCGTGTCCATACTTTAAGTTTTACGACGAGTATAAAAGCGTTCAAAAACAAAACTAAAAAAACGAGTGAACTTACGTTCACTCGTTTTTTATTAGTAACCTAACAATTTGCCGATTTTCTCTACGGCAGGTTCAACAACTTTTGCAAAGAAGTCGTCGTCTTTTGTAATCTCTTCATACTTATTTGTCAAACTTGGAAGTTTCGGATTCTTTTCAATTTCAACAGTCAAACCAATCTTCTTGTCAATATTGTTTATTCCGAAACCGTTGTAGCTGACATCTTTAACAGTAAGCGAAAGCTTATTTCCGCCGATCTCGTATCCAAATGTTACGCCTACTTTAGTTTCCTCGCGGTCTTTTTCGCTTCCCCACTTGTCTTCAGAAAGAGAGCTTATCTCTAACATGAGCTCGCCGTCTTCCACAGAGGCTTTAACGCTATTTTGGTACAAATAGTAGTCGCCGTCATCATATATGTGAGAATTTTTGCTGTTCACCGCATACTCGCCGTCTTTAAGAGAAATCTCAACAACATCATCACTGCCGTTTGTAATCTCCATTACAAAGTCGTTGTTCTTTTCGTTACCCTCATATTCGATTATGGTATCTTCAAAAACAATTTCCATTTCAACAAGTTTGGACTTGCCTTCAAGAACGGTAAGTTCGCATTTAATATTCTCTCCGCCCTCTGTGCCATCAAGCGCATCCCTCATTGAAGCGACGGTATCATCAACCTTTGCATCAAATGCTTTTAAAAGTTTTTCAAGGTCTTTGTCTTTCTCAACTACATCCGCAATGCTTTCAAATATTCCGTCCATCTCTTTGGCGCCGATCTCAAACGAAAGAACGGTGAATTTGCCATCCTTATCCTTGTCAAACTCAACATTTTCGCGAAGCGCGTCTTTGAGCGCATTCTCGTACTTTTCGGAGATTTTATCGGATTTTGAAACATATTCCACTATCGCAGGAAGCGTATCATTAATCGCAGCAAACGCATCGGCAGCATCAAGCCAATCCTCTGCCAGTGTCTTTGTCTTTATACCGTAAACCTTGTCAAAAATACTGGATTTTATAACAATGTCTTCGTTATCCTCTACCGCGGTAAGATCAAGTTTTTCGCCTTCTATATTTGCAAACACCGTCTGCGCAAGTTTAGCATCCTTGATGTCAAAATAAAGGTCCACGCCGGCATTTTCGACCTTGGGAATATTCATAACGCCGAGAAGATATGCATAATCTTTCAGCCCATCAAGGGTGTCAACAGACGCACTGATACGAAGCGAATCAACATCAGAATCAAATATCTTTGCAAAATCGCTGTCGCTAAAAGCATCGCCAACTCCAACAAGAGAGTCAACGGCAAGAGTTGCCTCATCCTTGCCACAGGAGAAAAGTGCAAAGCAAAGTACGCAAACCGAAGCAACAGCTAAAAATCTCTTTATCATAGTTGTACCTCTTTTTCTACATATAATCAAAATTCAACTTCGGGTACTGTATCTGCGGCACCAATGCCGAACATCGCAGGGTTAATACCGAGTTTTTCAAAAACTCCCATAACAAGTGCCTGACCTTCTTCATCGGTTATATCTGTGAAGTTCTTTGTAACACCGGGAATAACAGGAACTTCGCAACCAAGTTCATAGCCGAGAGTAACGCCTGCCTCGGAAAGGCTGATTGAAATATCGTTATACGCAACCTCGTCAAGTGCTACTGTCCACTTGTTATCTGCAGCAGTATAAGTTCCGTTTGCGCTAAAGGTTTGTTCAACCTCTGCCTCTTTGCCTGCATCCCAATCATATTCGCTTGTGATTACATATAAGGAAGCATCAAAAACTCCGTCGTCGGCGCTGATGTGACCGCCACAGTTTACTTCTTCGCTGACAAAAGAGAAGTCACTGGCAAACGTGTCAGGAGCGCTTACATAGCTGAGTTCAAACGCGATTTCACCGTTAACATCCAGTGTAATTGTTGCAGCACCATCCATCTGCTCGGCGGTAAGTACAGCTTTGCCTTCAGTGTTTGAAAACTCTACTTCTGCAACATATGTATCAAATGTAGTTTTATCAATATCTACATTGAATACCAACGCTATTCCGCTCTCAAGCAATTCATTTTTTGTTGCCTCGTCGTCAAGCCCAGCTTTTACATCTGCCTCAATGTCGATTTGATAAACCTCTTTCATAAGTTTTACAAACTGCTCGTCGGCAGCGAGTTCATCCACAAGAGCCTTTGTAAAATTGTAAATATCCTCAGCATCCATATCAATTGTTACAGTTACGGTGTCGCCGTTATCTGTAAGATCAAGCGAGGAATTGCACTCTGCCAGAAGTTCACCGATTCGCATTGTATACTCCTTGACAGAATCATATGAGAAGCTGTAAAGAGTTGACATATCGGGCATCTGTACACCGACTACCTCGGCATAATTAATACCGATAACCTCCTCAAAAAGGTTTGAGAAAACAGTCATATCAAAAGTTTTCATGTCAAGCCCAACAGCAAGAGCCGCATCGCGGTCGTTGATATTGGCAGAAAGTCCGTATACTGCACTCATATTGTCGGTATCTCCTGAGATTTCAAGAACCGCATCGGAAATCTTAACAGGAAGCGGACTCATAGCAAAAAGTGAAAGGAGGTAGTCAATGTTTTCAATACCCACAGACATATTAGCAGTCTTGTAAGAATTGGCTAAATTCATTGACTTTTCAAGGTCAGCTTCAAAAGCCTTTAAAAAATATTCCTCCGCAGTAAGAAGCACGGGAGCCTCTGTCGTTTCTGCATTATCGTTGCCGTTATCCTTTGCAGTGCAACCGAACATGCATATCATAAGCACCGCAAGCAAAAGAGCCATATACTTTTTCATAAAAATCATTCCTTTCGAAATAGTATGTACATTTATATTATACAGCACATTCGCCCGGATAGCAATACAATATTGACTGGCAAAACTAAAAATGATAAAATAAGTTGAATGGAGGTGCCGAAAATGAACAGAATTATAGAAGTTAAAAACCTCTCCTTTTCGTACGGAAAAAGGACTGTTTTAAAAGATATAAGTTTTTCGATTGAGCGCGGCACTGCCACGGCAATTATCGGCGACAACGGCAGCGGCAAGTCAACTCTGCTTGCGCTGATTGCAAAAATCATCCGTGGAAACGGCGATATTACAGTCAACGGAACAATTGCATATCTGCCCCAGGAAATTGCACTTGTAGAAGAACTTACCTTTTTTGATAATTTAAAGTATTTTGCTTCACTTGCGCGGTGCAAAGTGCCTGCATCTTTGCCATTTGACGCCGACAGACTTCGCAAAACAAAAGTTAAAGACATGTCGGGCGGAATGAAAAAGCTTTGCAGTATTTGCTGCACTTTGATTGCAGATGCCGATATCTATCTGTTTGACGAGCCGTGCGCCTCACTTGACAAAGAACACCGCGACATGCTTATAGCATACATAAAAGAACTTGTAAAGGCAGGAAAAACCGTAGTGTATGTAGGTCATGATGCCGATGAATACAATGATTTTGCAACTGCTATGATTCTTATCAAAGACGGTGCGATCGAGGTAGGTGGCATATGATAGTTTCTTTTTTTCGCAGCATCTCAGTTCTGCTCAAAAAAGATGCTCTGCTCTACGGTAAAAACATTGTTTCAATGCTTTTGCTTCTTGCGCTGCTTATCACTTGCGCGGCGGCGGCACTCAGTGCCGCTTTGACCGATGTTCAAAGCGATGCAAGCCTCCGCCTGAACATGGCTATTTTTGACAAGGAACCTTCCTACATAGCAAATCAAGCCGTGGAGATAATTGCAAACACCGACGGCGTACAATCAATGTTTACAGTAGAAATATGCAACAGCGAAACTGAAGTCAGAAACGGTATGAAAAGCGGCATTTTTGATGCCGCGATCGTCTTTGAAGAAGAGTACTTTTCGAAAATTCTTGACGGAGACGATGCCGGAGTAACCATTTTGATCTCCGACAAGCTAAGCGCCGCAGCTGAAACCGTAAAGCACTTTGCACACACCGGCGAAAAACTTATAAAAATTGCCGAAAGCGGAATTGAAGCGGCTTATGAGAAATTACTCGAAGAATATCCGTCTGCCAAAGCAGGCGAAATAATCCGCCCCGTAGAAATAGACTATGCATTTAAAATCTTTGCACTCCCCACCGAGGGCTTTGACACAGTAACACTTTCCTACGCGGCAAACGGTGTTGACACGTTTTCGCATTATATTCTGTGCTTTGCGGCATTTTTGCTGATTTTGTGTGAGGTTTTGTTCTTTCCATATACGGCAAAGGACTGCGAGTTTTCAATGCTGCGGCGGATAAAAAGCTATCGCATAAACACATCGGCAATAGTTTTGCAAAAGGCTGTAATTCCATTTTTCATACGCCTTGTTTTGCTTTGCGCCATAAGTGCAATTGCAAGCGCGTTTGTAGAAATTGATATCACCGCAGAAAGTGTTATCGGCGCAATTCTCTGCGCTTTGCTTATCAGCATTTTTATGTCCGCATTGTCCGTGCTTTTGTCGCAGACCTCGCTCGGAATCTCTGTAATTTTTGCACTTTCAATAGCTTTTCTTGTATTTGCAGGCGGTCTTATCCCATCGGCAATGCTGCCGTTTGAAATGACACTCATCGGCGCATTTTTGCCGCTTGGACTTTGCCGCGATGCGCTTGCGCCACTGCTCTGCGGCACCGCATCCTACAGTATAGCTATACTCGCCGCTTTAACCGCAATTCTTTTTGCGCTCGCAAGTCTCTATCTTAACCGGATTACGGTAAAAGGAGGCGGTGACAAATGAGTTTATTTCTCGCATTCAAACGAGTTTTAAAAAAGAGCGCCGTGCTTATAATGCTTGCGGCTATCTTTGTCTGCATACTCCTTTGCGGATTTCTCACAAAGGATGACGGCATACCAAACTGCGGAGTTGTTTCGTCAAGTGACAAAAATGCCGTCACAATTACCGAGTGGCTGGTGCGCGACGGGCTTGTGCGCTATGAAAGTGAAAGCGCACTGAAAAAAGCCATAAATCGCGGCGAAGTTGCATCGGGAATTGTTTTCCCTGATGATTTTACCGAGCGGCTCGTGGCGCTTGACACCGATGAGATCCTGACATTTTATGAGGCGCCGAACTCACTCTTCCGCTCGCTGTTCAAATTCCGCGCAGCGGCATATGTAATGGACGTTTACGCGCCATATCTATTAAGCCGTCTTATTTATTTTGAAGGCGCGGACATTTCATATGAGCAGATGCGCGCCGAAATCGAAAAATACATTGAAAACGATGAGCCGTTTGAGTTCACATTTGAAAATGCCGAGGGCGCGTTGCTGAAAGTCGAGCACTACTCATCAGGGCTTGCCGCAGGAGTTGTTGCATTGTTTTTGTTCTTTGCCTTCAGCATTTTTGCGATCCCCTACACCGAAAAGCAGTTTTTAAAAATCGCGCAGCGGATTGGCTTTAAGAAAGCGTTTTGCTCATTCACCCTGCCAAGCGTATTTGTAACAATGGCTCTGTTTTTCACCGTTACGGCTGCAGCACTTTGCCTATCGGAGGCGATTTTCAATGGCGGCACTGCAAGTTATATCGGAGCGGCGGCGGTATACACCGTGTTTTTGTCGGCACTCGGCATTGCAGTCACCGCAGTTTTCGGCAGTACCGAAAAGGTGCGCGTGCCTGTTATGGCAATCTGCCTGTTATCGGTTGCGCTCTGCCCCATTTTTGTTGACATTCCGGCGATTTTAGAACTCAACGGATGGGCGCTTCATCTACTTCCCACTATGTTTTTCTATACGGCAGGAGAAAACCTTCCCCTCTGCACAGTTATAGCGATATGCTCTCTCGCCATAGCAATGTGGATGTATATCATGCGATTTAAAAAGAACCAGTTTTGATAAAAAAGCCATGAGAAACAATTGTTTCTCATGGCTTTTTCGTTATGTAAATTATAGTTTACATTACTATGCTAAGTACCCCCGCATGTCATTCTGAGCGAATGCGAAGAATCTGAAAACCTTGATGAAATCAAGGTTTTTCTCCTAAAGACGAGCCTACGGCTCGCAGATCCTTCACTGCGTTCAGGATGACAGATAGAGAGATAAACTATAATTTATATCAATACTCCCTATCATTATACGGCGTATTTTCAACGCCGTTTGCATTGAGTTTTTGCACCATTCTGTCAAGTGTGGGTTTCCACATGTTCTTAAACCACTCAGTCTTGCCAAACCATTTTACCAACGTGGGGCTTATCTTGTAGTATGTACGAATAAATGCTCGACCGTACCATGTGGACGCAAGAGTGTCATCACGATAGCGGCGCAATGTCCAAACCTCTGGGCAATCATATGAGCCATATACCGCAGTCGCAACATAGCAACCGCCGCTTGAGCTATCGTTTGAACCGCCACTTGAACTGTTGTCGCTTGATGCACTTGGGTTCATTCCTTCCCTTGGAGGAAGCTCAGCTATAACAAAAGTGGGATCCATTTGTTTTAGTCTCTGACACACTTTTTCTAAATCGTCAAATCTCTGTCTTCTGGCATCGTTCAAGCATACTGACAGCGGCTTACCGTTAACAAAAACAAACGAGTTTAGCTCAAACAAAATGATCTCGGCTTGTTTTTGCAAACGCATAAAGACAACCTCATCGCTCTCTTTATATTTTGAGCCTTCACGCGGGACAGAACTTCCGACAACCATCTCAGCCATCACTGGCATTGCAGTAAGTTTTCCGGTTTGCGTTCTGATATATTCCGCCGAAGCATCTCTGACATCCTCATAAAAAGCAACCGCTTTGTCATACATTCTCAAGCCGCACTCGTAATGCATCTCGCGAGCAATCTCCATTGAGAAAATTACTTCTCTTGAAGTTATATACTTCTCTTTTGCTTCGCTTGCAGACAGTCCTTCTTCCTTATAATCATTTGCGCCACGCATATCTTCAATAAGAGTCCATGTGCGTGCATGAAAATTCAACCACTCCGGTTTAAATCGCAGCGGAATCAGTGTTTCCTGCGTATTAAGGCTTTTCTCAACGATATCCAAAAGCTCCGCATACATTATCTTGCCAACAGTTTCAACCAAATCCAGAGTCTTTGCATACATTGCATAGTATTCTTCTATGGTGGTAATATGTGAAAACACAAGCTGAACTGTGTCAAGGAAATGCTTGATCTGCTTTGCGCATTCTTCAGTATGATCAAGTGTATTTACCGTGTACAAATGTGCCTTGGCATAGCAGAAAAATATATCTGCACTTTGACACGCCTTGCTCTTTATAGCATCTAAACAATACGTTCTTGCCTCTGCATATTTGCCGTTACCAATCAAAAACTCGGCTTGCTTTACATATTCATTCATAGCAACACCTACTTTTCAATCGTATATCCACACTTGTTACAAGCATACATCGTTTTCTTTTTACCAAGTGCGCCCGCCGCAAGCCCTAAAGGGCCAACCAGTATTGCGCCAAGTGCGGCTTTTCCACCGCTGAAACCGCCGGTTCTCTCGCCCATCGCACGCATATATCCCATGCGGCAGTTCGGACATGTAGTGTAATTCAAATCTGTTGCCATAATTATTCTCCTCGCAGTATTTAAAATGTATATTCGTGCATTTTAGTCTTATTTTAAACTCATAATAACATATTTAAATGTGCATGTCAATAATTTTAACATTTTTGAGCGGAATATTAATCTAATACTCTACAGTATACTTGTTACAAAGGAGTTGATAGTATGACTGCACAATTTGTTCGCGACAGAATAACACAGTTGCGGCTTCAAAAAGGAGTATCCGAATACAAAATGAGCTATGATTTAGGGCATAGCCGCGGATATATTAACAATATCTCCTCCGGCAAGGCCTTGCCCTCACTTACCGAGCTTTTTGCGATTTGCGAGTATTTTGATATTACAGTAATTGAGTTTTTCGGCAACGCCGACAACCCACAGTTACTGCGAAAAACAATTGACGGTTTAGATGTTTTAAGCCAAGAAGATTTGGAATTGATAAAGCAAATAATAAACAGGTTGTCAAAGTAAAAAAGCCATGAGAAACAATTGTTTCTCATGGCTTTTTCGTTATGTAAATTATAGGTTAGCGCACTATGCGAAAAGGTTCCGCATACCTGTAGGGGCGATTATCAATCGCCCGCCGTAATCCACGCGTCATTCTGAGCGCATGCGAAGAATCTGCGAGTGTAGCGAGCCTTAGAAAAAACTTGCTCAGCAAGTTTTTCAGATCCTTCACGTTCGTTCAGGATGACAGATAGAAAGATAAACTATAATATGCATACCTCACACTCTTGCGAGTTCAAGTGCATATTTTTCGATAAGGCGGCGCTCGGAGAAAGGTATTTTTCCGCCGCGGATAAGCTGGTACTGTTCATGTCCCTTGCCTGCAAAAAGCACAATATCGTTCTTTTTGACATTTTCAAGCACATATTTTATCGCATCCTCTCGGTCGCTGAAAATCTCACACGGAACATCCCTCACAAATGCATCGTGCATCTCGTTGCATATTTCAAGAGGGTCTTCAAAATCCGGATTGTCAGCAGTGAGCACAACTATGTCTGACAGTTTGCTTGCAACCTCGCCGAGTTCTGCGCGGCGTCCGCGTGTTCTGCCGCCAACGCTTCCCACAACGCACCAGAGACGGTTTGGCGAGTACTTTTTCAGTGTATCAAGCGCGCTTGTAAGGCTGAAGCCATTGTGCGCGTAGTCAATGACAAACACACTGTCAAGTTTTGTCTGCACTATCTCAAACCTTCCAAAAACATACGCGCTTTCAAGGGCTGCAGCGCAGTCGGCAAGCGAAATTTCAAAGCGATGTGCAATTGCCATAGCGCATAGCGAATTTGCCACGCTGAAATCCCCCGGCATCGGGAGCCGCACATGCTGACTTTCGGTAAACTTATATGCATCAAATTCAACTCCAAGCACACCGTTTTCCATAAACGGTTTTATGCCGCTTGCGTGAAAATCGCCGTTTTCAAGCCCGAATGAGCAAAGGAGCGAGCGGCAACCGCCAAGCATATAGTCACTTTCAGCGTCCTCGGCATTGTAAATCGAAAACATTGACGGATACTCCACAAAAAGCCGCTTTTTAGAGTCACGATAATGCTCAAATGTGGGGTGCTCAACTCCGCCGATATGGTCGGGCGCAAGATTTGTAAACGCGGTGGCAAAAAACTCAATGCCGTACACGCGGTCAAGATAAAGTGCCTGCGAAGAAACCTCAATAACAACCGCTTTTACGCCAGCATCAACCATTTCTTTGAAATAATAGTGCAAATCAAGGCTTTCGGGTGTAGTATTTTTAGTTTCGTAATGATTGCCTGCAAAATCAATGCCGTTTGAACCGATATAGCCTGCACTGATTCCGTTTTTATTAAGCACCGCGGCAAGCATAAGCGCGGTTGTGGTCTTGCCCTTGGTGCCGGTAATGCCGACAACTTTGAGCTTTTGAGACGGAAAATCATAGTATGCAGCCGCAAGACGTGCAAGAGTTATGCGCGTATTATCCTGCATGATAACAATGGCATCTTCTGGCAGGTCAACCTCTTTTTCAACCGCAAAAACGCGGCAGCCGAGATCATACGCGCGCTTTGCATAAGCATGACCGTCGCTTGCAAAGCCTGTTATGCAGACAAACAAAGTTTCCTCTGCGGCTTCGCGCGAGTCACATATGACACGCGAAACAGTAGCATCCGCGCCGCTGTATTCTATTTTGGCTTTTTCAAGCAATGCGGACAGTAGCATAGTTTTCTCTCCTAATTCTGCTCAGGGCAATATGTCTTGTACTTTTTATAAAATCTTCTGCCGTGCTCCAAAAGATAACCTATACGCATGGGGTTGCGGAGCACATCATATCTATACCACATCGACGAGGATGCCTTTTTAGCCTTGACAAGTTTTTTAGCCTCGGCTACTACCGCGCGATTTGCATGACGGTAAACAACTCCGCGCGGCACATAGTGCCAGAAATGCGGCTCCTTTGCCTCCTCATACGGAATGTCGCGGCAAAGCACATAGTCCTCTACAATGTATTTTGCAATATTGAATCCGCTGGATGTAACATAATAATTGCTGCGTCCCTGACGGAGATTTATCTCAAACGCATTGAGAGAACCGTCGCGGTCATCATATTTTATATCAAAATTTGCAAATCCGCGGTAGCCGATATCCTCAAGCATAGCGCGAAAAGGCGCAGTAAGCGTAGGATTGTACTCGGTGATGATTGCCGCGTGATTGCCAAGTCCTTTGGGTGTGTGCTCCTCAAGAAGCACATGTCCAAGGCACATCATTTTTACCTTATGGTCTTTTCCGACATAAGCGGTAAGCACGCGCATATTTGCGTCGTTACCCATGATGCGGTCCTGCAAAATGATACGCTCGGTATAACCCGATGCGTAAATCTCCTCAGTAACGGCGGCGCACTCCTCGGCGCTTTCAACGGTATAAACCTTTTTCATACCGTCAAAAGGATGATGCCAATAGTCAATACTTGACGAAGGCTTTAATATAATCGGATACTCAAAGCCGAGCTTGTCCGCTTCGAGTTCCTCCTTGGGAGTGGGCGCTGTAAGCACCTTGGTTTTAGGATATTTTATACCGTACTTGTCGCACATCTCGTAAAAAGCCGCTTTGTCAACAAGCTTGTCCATGAGGTCAGCGCCGATATAGGGAATGATATATCTGTCCTCAAGTTCCTCACGGTGGCGGATAAGCATTGCTGCATATTCATCGGTGCAGCCTATGGCAATGAGAGTTGCACCCTCATGCTGCGCCGCAAAATCGTTCATCGCAAGCATAAAAACCTCGTCGGTGTTGATGTTTTCAACTGCGTGAAATTTTACAATGCTTGTGTGCTGGGTAATACCTATTGCATAGCGTCCCATTGCGTGCGAAACTATGCCGTATTGCTCGTGAAATGCACGAGCCACGTTATAACAGTTCTGATCCGCGCCGATAAGCACGGGAATAACATTAAGATTAAGCTTTTCCATTTTGTCCTCAATTATAAACCGGAATTATAAAATCAATAAAGAAGCGCTTGTACCAAACAAGGAAGGTGAAAATTGTCCATATCTTGCGGGCGTTGTTCTCCTTGCCCGAAGCATGGTTTTCAAGCAGTTTGATTATCGCGTCAACATCAAAAAACTCGGATGCATAATCACTTTCAAAATATCTGCGTACGATCTGCACATATTTTTCCTCGCGAAGCCAGAGTCTTATCGGCACCGGGAATCCCTTTTTGGGGCGGTTTGCCCACTCGTCGGGCAATGTGCGGTTTGCCGCGTGGCGAAGCACATATTTTGTGTTTTCTTTTGTAATCTTATACTTTGACGGAATATCCTCCGCCATTTTCATCACCTTTTTGTCAAGGAAAGGCACGCGGAGTTCAAGCGAATGCGCCATGCTCATCTTATCGGCTTTGAGCAATATATCGCCGGGGAGCCAGCACATAATATCAAGATACTGCTTTTTAGTGAGTTCATCACGCTTAGCTACACGCTTATAAATTCTGCCGGTGATTTCTTTAACGCTTTCACCGTTTTTATAGTCATCGCAAAGAATCTTTTTTGCTTCCTTGGGCTTGAATATCTCAGCCTGACCGATGAAATAATCCTCCGGACGGCCGCTTGATTTGATGATAAAATCATGTCCCTTGAAGTATGGCAGGCATTTCGCAATACCGGCCGCTGCTACGCGGATGAACTGCGGAAGTTTTTTATACTTACGCATCATGGGAGTTTCATCATACCATTCATAGCCGGCAAAAATCTCATCTGCGCCCTCTCCGGAAAGTACAACTGTTACGTCGCGCGCGGCAAGCTCGGCAAGAAAGTAAAGCGGTACGCTTGAGGGGTTTGACTGCGGCTCATCCATGTGATACTGAATGGTGGGGAATGCATCAAAGCACTCGTCAGCGGTTATTATACGGCGAATGTTCTCGATTCCAAGAATTCTGGAAAGTTCAGCCGCCTCGTTTGTTTCGTTAAACTTGTCGCTTTCGCCCTCAAATCCAACGGAGAATGTTTTATCGGGCATGAGGCAAGCGGTGATATAGCTTGAGTCAACGCCGCCGGAAAGGAACGAGCCAACCGGCACATCGCTTATCTGATGCGCCTTTACCGATTCGTTTACGCATTTGTCAAGAAGGTCGCTGTATTCATCAAAAGTTCCCTCTTTGCCGTCAAAATTGACATCCCAATAGCGCTCGGTGGTCATTTCGCCGTTCTTATATTCAAAATAATGCGCGGGTTTAAGCTTATAAACTCCCTCAAAAAATGTCTCTTCTGTAGCGCTGTACTGAAAAGTGAGATACGGGAGAAGCGCATTTTTATTTACGCGGCGCTCGAAATGAGGATGAGCGAGCATGCTCTTTATCTCGGAGGCGAAAATAAACTCGTTTTCACCGAGAACCGAATAATAAAAGGGCTTGATGCCAAACATATCGCGCGCGCCGAAGAGCTTTTTCTCGTTTTTGTCCCAGATAACAAAGGCAAACATACCACGAAGGCGCTTTACAAGTTCAGGACCTCCGAATTCTTCATAGCCGTGAACAAGCACCTCACTGTCGGCGTGGGAAACAAAGGTGTGTCCTGCCGCAACCAGCTCTTCACGAAGTTCCATGAAGTTGTATATCTCGCCGTTGAAAACAAGCACAATTGATTTGTCCTCGTTGTACATCGGTTGCGAGCCGTCTGCAAGGTCGATTATCGAAAGGCGGCGAAAGCCGAGAGCCATCTCACCGTCAACATAACTGCCTGCACTGTTAGGACCTCTGTGAATCATGAGGTCCATCATATTGTTAACTATTTCCTGCTTAAAAGCAATGCCGCCGCTAAAGCCGACAATTCCGCACATAGTTATCTCCTTAATATATAAATAATCATACATAGTTAGTATAACATATATACTATATCAAATCAAGCAACAAAGGCTATTCTTTACGGCAAAAAATATTTTCAAGAAAATTTCAAAAAGGTATTGACAAGAGGGGATCGTTTGCGTATAATATAGGAGTGCTTAAGGGCACGACGCGAGAGTGGCGGAACTGGCAGACGCGCACGTTTGAGGGGCGTGTGGTTCACACCGTACGGGTTCAAGTCCCGTTTCTCGCACCAAGGGCAAGCACTTCGGTGCTTGCCTTTTATTTTACAAAAACGAGGGCTAAGTAATGAAAAAGGTTTTTCCGCTGAGCTTTTTTGGAAAAAATCTAAAATCTGTTATTTTAAGCACTCTTTTATATACTTTGATTTTTGTTGTTGTCGCTATCATAATCGGATGCATCCCTGCAAGCGGCACGCTCGGCATTGTTCTCAATCTTTTAAGGCAGTTTACCCTTCTCTACTCTGCAAGCGGAATTGTAATTGCTATTCTTAATGCGTGCAATCTGCTGGATAAAAAGTGGTTTGAATAAAGTTTAATATGCGGGTATGGCGGAATGGCAGACGCGCTAGATTCAGGTTCTAGTCGGGGCAACTCGGTACAGGTTCAAGTCCTGCTACCCGCACCAAAAAACGAAAGCTCCTTTGGGGGCTTTTGTTTTTTCTTGTAAATTAATGCAGGACTTGAAGGGTCGGTAGTGAATGACTGCCGGGAGGCAGTCAGAGCCGACCACCGCTCCGCCCGCAGGCGGGCAAGTCCTGCTACCCGCACCAATAATAAAAGCACCCCCAGGGGTGCTTTTATTATTGCTTGTGTGGCGTAGCACTCTATTTGCGCCAGCAAATAGATCACGGCTTGCATTAGCAAGACGTTACTACCACGCACCAAAAAACAGACACTCTTTTGAGTGTCTGTTTTTAGTATCCCAGGGGAGAAAGTGCCTGCTCAAGCCACTTGGCATCTCTGCCAAGGCTGATTCTGAGACGGTTCAGTTCAAAGTTGCCTTGCGACCTTGAGGCAATGCCGTGCTTGGTGGTAACGGCACACAAATAGCCTGTTTCCTTTGCGGCAGATATCGTCTGCGCATTGTACCGACCGACCGGGTAACAAAGTATATCGACATTTCCGCCTACAATGTCGGCAAGAGTGCTTTGTGATATCGAAAGTTCGTTTAAAAGGCGTTCTCCTCCAAGAGCGTTAAGCTCTACATGTGAGACGGTATGGCTACCTATTTCCATACCGTTTGCCGCCATTTCTGCAATCATTTCTTTTGTGAGGTGACCGTGTTTTCCAAGTGTGCTTGTAATGCAGAAAAACGTACCGCTCCAGCCGCGCTCCTTCAGCATCGGATAAACTGTAGTGTACATACTGACATAACCGTCGTCAAATGTGAGCACTATCGGCTTTTCCGGCAAGAGCGCCTTGCCCTCCCAATGTTCATAAAGCTGACGAAGCGTGATAGGAGTAATACCGGCGCGTTCAAAATAGTCAAGATGCGAGGTAAAATCCTTTACTGAAAGGTAAAGGCTGTTTGCGCACAAGTCATTTACCTCATGGTACATCAAAATCGGAACTTGTGCATGGAGCACAAAACTGTCGGGCTGATTTGCCGGCAGCGCATCCCGAGCTACAAAAGTTGTGGTTTCAGCCGTTGTTACTTCTGCGGTTGTTGTTACCTCGGCAACTATAATCGACGTGCTGCAAGTGCTGAACTCTGTTTCTTTCTCGGTGCACTCTTGCGTATTTTGCGGCAAGTCTGCATTTGTATCATCTTTTATCATACACAAATCCGAAACCGCGCAGCCAAGTGCAATACATATACCAAGTATGACAGCAATAACCTTGACGGTGACTTTCATTGAAAATCCCTCCAAATGCTGTTTTTTGACAAATAAAAACAGCAAAGGTTTTATTTTTTTAAATTATAACATATTTTTCCATGAAAGTAAACCGCCGTTTGGACTGCACCACAAATTTCTTTGAATTATTCAGCTAAATTTTTTATTGATTTTATACATTTTTTTATGTATTATTACTATAGAATATTATTATTTTGAAGGAGCAAACCATGAAAAAAATAATTTTCTCAGTTTTCACGCTTCTTTTTGCAGCTGTGATCGCTTTGACGGCATTTGCGGCTGAAAAAACAGTGTATGTTAAAGACGGCGGCACCGGTGACGGCTCTTCGGCTTCATCTCCGGTAGGCTCACTCTCCGCAGCGGCTACCGAGCTTGGTGGCAAAGGCGGCACCATCGTACTTGTTGGCGATACCACCGTTTCAGCAAAGACAACGATTCCTGAGCAGTCGGGCAACCTCACTGTCACTGCGCAAAACGGCGCAAAGCTGCTTATCAAACACCGTTTGCAGCTTGCGAAAAACACTAACACAAACATAACTACCTTTGATGTTCCGTTTGACGTTACCGCAAACTTTGCTTGCTACATGTTTGGCGGATGCAACAACATTGTATTTACAGAAAACTGCGTAATGACGCAAAGCGGCGGCGGAAGCCTTCGTTTTTATGGCGGTCTTCAGTCATCCGAAGTTTCTTCAATAGACGCTCTTATTATCACACGCCCCTATTCAATTACCGTTAAAAACGGCAATTTCAACGAGTTTACAGGCGGTCACTTCCGCAGTGCCGGCGATGTTTATATCGGTACTATTGCCGCTCCCATTTCCATTAACATAAGCGGCGGTACGTTTGGCGCAGCAGGCGAATATGATGCTCTTGCACACAACAAAGCCTTCAATGCTTTCACTGTAAGCGGCATGAACTTTCTTGCTGACGATGCCACACTCAATATTTCAGGCGGCACATTCAACACACCCATCTACATCTCCGGCAGAATCGGAACAACTCACTCTCCTGCGCAAAGTATTTCAAAAAAAGTTGCAACCAACAAAGACTACTACGCGCAGGACGGCGATATTAACATCACCATTTCCGGCGGTACATTTAACGGCGGTGCAATCTGCGACACATACGTTGACGCAGGCTACTCTCGTTTGATGCGCGGTGACTACACCGTTACCGTTACCGGCGGCACATTTAAGAGCGGCACAGTGTTTGATGCAACACAGGTTAAACCGTACAAGGGCGAAAACAAGAAGGCGTCCATCACATATGACGAAAAGCTTGGCATCACTGCAAAGCGTTTCGACATAGTAAACGGTAAAGGAATCACCTACAAAGAGCCAACACGTGTTGCTTTTATCGGCGACTCCATCACCGAGGGACATTCATCCGGCAACCCCATTCTCTCCGCTTATCCAGCGCAGTATCTCGCACTTGAAACCGCCGCAGGCAACGATGTTATCGTTTCCAACCTCGGCGTAAGTGCATCCGGCATGCTCCCCTCCACCAAATACTATTATCCCGAAATGCTTCCCGCTCCACTCGCACTCGGAGAAGTTGACGCGGACATCTACTTCTTTGCGCTCGGTACAAATGACGCATTTTCAACCGGTGGTGCAAACGGCACTGCAAAGCATTTCTATGATGAGTACAAAGCATTTATCAAAGCATGCGGCGACAATGCTGACACAGACAAGGTTTATATTTCTTCCGCACTCTTCCGCGGTCGCGGTGTTGGTCCTTACAGCATGCGCGCAGCAGCTGTAATGCGCCCATTGCAGAAGAAGGTTGCAGCAGATCTTGCCGCAATTGATGCTGCAAAATATCATTTCGTAGACCTTTATGCGCTCACATATGATGAAGCGGTCGCTGAAAAGCTTTTCTCGTCCGACAATCTTCATCCCCATGCTGACGGCTACGGTATAATGGCTAAAGATGTATACAACGCAATTCACAGCAATGTGTTCGACGTTAATGGCTTTGCCCTGAGCGATGTTTATGTATCCGCAGGCGCAGCCGAATACGGTGCAGGCACCAAGACCTCTCCTGCAAGTTCACTCTCCATTGCGCTTTCAAAGTGCGCTCCCAATGCGACAATTCATGTATCGGGTGTTATTGATTGGAATACCACTGTTGCAATCCCCGAAGGCCTCGGAACCATCACCATCAAAGGTGACAGCACCGGTGCGGCTATCAACTTTACTGCCGATGCAACATTCCAGATCGGAAGCAATGTTGTATTTGACAATATCAAGATCAGCACAGCCAGCGGCAAATACGTTGCAATGTTCGGCAACTACAACAATGTAACATTTACTGAAAGCTTTACCACAAGCGGTGACGTACAGTTTTACGCAGGTTACCGCGTTGTCGATGACCGTGAGCAAATCGACGTATATTCTTCGGCATCCTACGATACTGTTGAATCAGCATCAAGCAACAAAAATGCAACAGTAAACGTACTTGGCGGCACATTTACTGCCCTTAGTGCAACCAATCGCCGTTTCACCTCTTATGCGCCTTTTGGCTCATATGGCGGAAACATGGTATTCAATGTGGGCAAAAAAGCAACCGTTACAAGCGAGACCAACTCCGGTATCGTTGGCATGAACTACCTCACCGGCACAATAACCGCCAACATCAACGGTTGGGGCAATGCTGTAATGAAGGACAATATGCGCCTTGGCTCAATGCTTGGAAATATTGCTTATGTAATCGGCAATAACACCGGCAAGCTTATTGTAAATGTAGCAAACGGCGTAACTGTTAACCGCGCCATTACCGGTGACATTGACGAAAACGGCACTGCAAACATTTCTGACCTGATTGTAGCCATTCGTGCTGTTTGCAACGATAGCGACATCAGCTCTGCAAATCTTTACACAGTTACATCCCTGAAGCTTCTCGATGTGCTTCACCTTGCAAGGATACTGTCTAAATAACAAATCAAAATGCCCGCCAAAAGGCGGGCATTTTTCTATTGCTTTTTTTGCATCTTTTTGATACAATATTCTTCCGACTACTTTTGGGAGGTGCGTATATGGCAACATATGTAATGTCAGACATTCACGGTGAATACGAAAAGTATAAAAAGATGCTTGAGGTTATCAACTTTTCAGACGATGATACGCTTTTTGTGCTTGGCGATGTATGCGACCGCGGTCCAGACCCTGTCAAGGTGCTTATCGACATGTCAATGCGTGCAAATGTTTATCCTATCATGGGCAACCACGAGCTCATGGCGCTTGATATTCTCGAAAAACTCACTGTAGAAATCACCGAGGAAAACTACGCAACGCATCTCGACGACAAATTCTTCAAAGCTATGGCAGCATATCAGCTTGACGGCGGCGATGTTACACTCCAGAAGTTTAAAAAGCTTTCGCCTGCCGAACGCGCCGACCTTGTGGAATACATAAAGGATTTTGCCCCATACGAAATCATAGATGTAAACGGAAAAACCTTTATTTTAGTGCACAGCACGCTTGGCAATTTTGCGCCGGACAAGCCTCTTTCTGCATACACTTTGGAAGAACTTGTATGGCACCGCGCCGACTATGACAAGCGTCTTTTTGACGATGAAGACATATTTGTCGTTTCCGGACACACACCTACAAAACTTATTTGCGGCAGAGAAGAAATTTATCAAAAAAGCGGCAATATCGCCATCGACTGCGGTGCAGCCTTCGGCGGCAAGCTCGCCTGCCTTTGCCTTGATTCAATGGAAGAATTCTATGTTTAACCAAACATCAAAAAGCACTCCACGAGGAGTGCTTTTTTAAAATTTAACGGTTCAAATATTCAACTCTTCTTTTCAAGAAATCTGCCACTTTTTCAACATTATTTATTCCCTCGCAAGGCACACCTACATATCCATCCATTCTGGCGCACTCTTCTTCTGGGCACGGGAGTCCGTATTCCTCAACAATTGTATCGTTGATATACAACTTTGATTCCATTTTTCCGAATGGGGGTCGCTCTTAACCACTGCAAGTAATAAAAAAAGCACTGCAACAACTATTAATGCTATAATCATAACCGTCTCCTTTTGCGAACTATTCTTCTTATAATTACACATATATTCTTCCTTTTTGTCAACACTTTTAGGAGTTATAATTCCTATATAGACCATTCGGGGAAGAAGAATAATGCTTGCTCTCCCAAGGACAAAGAAACTGCAATTCAGTTACTCTCCATATATTTAAAATCATTGGACTAAAAACCTTGCGTTAGCAAGTTTTTTCTAAGACGAGCCTACGGCTCGCAGATTCTTCGCATTCGCTCAGAATGACGTGTGTGAGTATTGCGCATAGTACGCTAAAAATTAATTTGCACAACAAAAATCCACCCGCAAGGGTGGATTTTTTGTTAGAATCTTGCGTTTACTATCTTTGCTTCGTGAACAGTTACATCCGTATCGCCGACATATATTGTTACAAGGTTATTTGCATCCTTGTTTACAAGTACAGGGATATAAATTGTAACGGTTCCGCCGTTTGTTGGAACAATTGGCGTTCTTGACTGCCACTCACGGTTAACCAAAGTGATTGCCTTTTGGAGTCCCGGCGCGTTTGAGCCGTAGGTGAGCTTTAACCATGCCTCTGTATCGCTGCCGCCCATAGTCTCAAAGCGAATAAGTCCGTTATATGCGCCGTTTTCATCCTGCGTGCCTACCACGTCCACTTCGCTAACCAAAGTTTCGTCAAACTTTGTGAGCATTATTGCGTCAATTGAAGCACCGGTGCCAACTGCAGTACCTGCAGGAAGCATAAGACCTATCTCCATAGTGGTTGCGGTTGCTGTAAACACAACGTCACGTCTTACGTACGAGCACATATCGCTTTCGCCTTCACCCACGTCAAAACGTCTTACATAGACATTGGAATCGTTTACGGTGCCGAGCGCGGCAAAATCCTTGCCGTTTTCTCTTGCAAACATACTTGCAGTAACGCCGTCCTCTGTGAGGATGAACGCGGTGAGCTTATATGTTTCACCAACGGTAAAGCCGCTTACTGCCTTGTATGCAACGCTTTCGCCGCTATTTTCAGCCGCAAGTCTGAGTGCATTGTCACCCATGAAAGGCACCTCGGAAAGAGAAATCTCGCCGCCTTGCACAGTGTAACCGTCAATTCCGTTTGTTTCAAAGTGCTCTGCATAAACAGTTTCAACATTTGTAATTGTTTGCTTTGGGATATAGTAGCTGCCGTTGAGTCTGAAGCCGCCGTTTTCGTAGAGGATGTTTTCAAAGTTTTCCTGATAGAGATAGATAAGTTTCTTTATATTGAATCTCTCCTCAAGACCTGCCATGTGCATCCATACACCGTATGATCCTTCGGGGTCAAGCGGACGGTTTACAATAGTGCCGTTTCCGTTTTGCCATACCTTTTCTTCGATAATGCCCTTGGAAACACTGTCAAGATGACTCCAGCCGCAAACCACGCCTACCACACCGAGAGCGGTGGGGGTTGTGGAGTCGCCGCCGTGTCCTGCCAGAGAAATAATCTTGCAGGTTTCATAAAAGTCGCCTTCACCGTAAAGAAGTCCGAGTATGATGAACGAGCAGTTGATGGATGTGCATCCCATGTAACTTTTATTATCGTAGTTCATGCTGCGGAAAATCTTATCCGCCTCGATTACAGCATCTCTCCAGTTATCCGGGTGCTTTTCATAAAGTTCAAAGCACTTGTCAACAACCTCGTAGGGCCACGAACCCTCAGGCATCGTTGCTCTCTGAGCAGTGCGGATAAGCGTGGGGATATCGTTTTCAAAATACGCCATTGAATACATCGCCGCAAACATCTTGAGCCACTCAAGCGGGTCGCGGTCGGAGGTGGTGGAGCCAAACTTATACGCAAGTTCAACCGCAAGGTCGGGCATACCCGGGGTAACCATGCCGAGAGTTTCGTTGCCGATATATGGCTCGCCGTTTACATTGAAGTTGTTGCACATTTCGGTATTTCCCGCAAAGAGCGAGAGATACTGATAGTTTTTCATAAGTCCGTATGCGCCGATATCGCGGTTTCCGCCGCCCATATCGTAAACATCGTACTTGATCCAGTCATCTGTGATAACCTTTGTGTTAACCGTGCCATACTGTGCATACATGTCACGGAGAATGTACTGGTTGAGAATGTCGATTGAGAAGTCGTCATCATTCCAAACTTCCCAAATGCCGGTTTCCTCATTATAGAGATGCTTGTCGCCATGGAGATTGATCTCCTTGGGGTCGGCATAAGCGCCGTTGCACATCTCAAAATAGCTGTCATCCATTGCGAGCATCGGGAGTTTGGTTACAGGGTCGCGCGCAAACTCATAACCCGAAAGGAATCCGACTATCTGCGAAAGGAAACCGAGCTTTGTCTTGTCAAGGTATCTTGTAACGGTGATCACATTGTAATCATCGGGATCGAAGTTTTCGACAACATCGCTCTCACTATAAACAAGTGCTTTGGAAAGGTGGAGAACATCAAGCAGATTGTATGTGTAGTTGCCGTCAAAGTCTGCTGCGGCAAGGTCATACTTCTCTTCTCTGTCGCCAAGAACCACATGAAGCATTGAAAGTATATCTACAATGCTTACCTTGCGGTCGCGGTTTACGTCGCCGTATGCGAAAAAGTCGGACGGACCAAGGATATATGTGCCGCTTTTTTCAAGGTCAAATGCCATGAGTCCGTTTCCAACCGGGTCAGCGTCAACCTTGTCCCAGAAATCGCCGTTGATGTGATAAACAGTGCCCACTGTTTCGCTTTCTGACGGAATTTTAATTGAGACCTGCGTCTTTTCGCTTGCTTCTGCAAAACTTACTGCATTGTAATCGTTTCCGCGCAGGTCAAAAAGCGCGCTTTCGCTATTGCTGATCTGATTTGGAACAACCGCAGTATCTTTGTCAGTTATAACAACATCAAATTTCGCCGCAAGCGCCGCATGCTTCATAGTAGCCGCTTTTTCGTCGGTAATGCGAAGCACTTTAGGATTTGCAACATTAAACGCCGTTGTTTCGCTGTAAGCGGGGGTAAAGCCCTGTAACGTACCGGAACGCCACTCAAATTCAAACGAATTTAAATTTACATTAGATACACTGCCGAAAAGCAAATGAATGTCAGCATCACCGTCAAGAGTTACATTGACATCGCCAAGAGCAACCGAGTTGTAGGTTGCACCGGCAAGCAGGCGGTATACATCCGCGGTGCCCCCGATATATACATTAGCACGTCCAAGATATGTACCGCTCATGTTGTGTGAAAAAGGAACGATGTAAAGATAATCGCCGGAAAGAACAGTGATATTTACATCTTTTTTGTCTAATGTAGACGCAATACCGAAGCCTTTTTCATATCCACCGAGAATTGCAACGGAGTTTGAAAGCGATGAGCCTACAAGTCCGTCGCCGGTGACAGTAACGCCCTCGCCGAATGTCACATCATTATGCTGACCTACAATGCGGAAAAATCCGCCGAGCGAAGCAAGCTCTATATTTTCAAACTTTGTATCGCCGTAACATGCGAAGCGAGTGGAGTCAAACTGCCATTTTGCTCCGCTTTCGCGGTAGTCAACGCCGTCATAAACGCTTGTGAATGTAACACTGCCTCCAAAGGTAGAACCGTGTGCAAAATCGGAGGGCTGGGTGTATTCACCGCATATTACAATTGTTGCATCCATCTCAAGATTAAGCTTTATAAAAGCCCTCGCGATATTGCCAACCGGAGTTTCGGCAGTGGCACCGTTGCCGGTTCCGCCGTCCTTGAGAAAGATAACATTATTCGCGGCAGATGCTGCAAAAAGCAGCATCGCCGAGATAATAACAGATAACAGAATAAATTTTAAAAGTTTTTTCATAAAAGCCTTACCATCTTTCAACAACGTCTACGAGTTCTACATTGAGAATGTAAAGTTTTGAGGTGCCAAGGTTGATTGTGAGGTCATATGTGGTATTACCCTTTGAAGAAATAACAGGAATATAAGTGGTGCATACATCGCCGGAGGTTGTACCGGTCTTTGAGAACGGAACGGTACCGTAAATTATGCCGTCAAGGTTGATAGCACCCTTAACAATATTGTTTGTGGTGTTTGCAAATGTAACCTTTAAATAGGTTTCATTTTTGTCATTTGCATTTACGGTAACGCCAACCGCACCGGTGTACTCATTGTTTGCAGTAGCATTTTTGATAGTTGCACTACCGGTCTTGATTTCGTCAACCTTAATTACCTCAAACTCATCAACTACGCCAAACTTGTATTCACCAACGCCCTTGGGAAGACTGAATCCTACTTCCATAGAGGTTGCAGTGGCGGTAAATGTAAGCTCGCGCTTAACAAACTTAGTCTGATCGTAAACAGTTGCAGTTGCAACCGGAGCCTTACCGGTTTCTCTTGCAAAGAGGGTAAGAGCAGTGTTTGCAGAAGCACTTGCAAATACAGTGATGCGATAATCAGAGCCAACGGTAAGACCGTTTGCTGTGGTATAAAGCTCTGTAACGTCGCTTGCGCTGCCGTTAAGACGTGCGGAGTAATCGCCTGCGTATGCCGCTTCAACGATTTCTACATTGCCCTTTGTCTTAAAGCCGTCAAGAGTGTTGCCCTCAAAATCATTGTAGAAGATGGTTTCGGTGAGCGAAAGATTGGTCTTTGGAATATAGTAATTACCGTTTTCAATCTTACCGCCGTTTTCAAGGAGAGTCTTTTCAAAGTTTTCTTTGTAGAGTGCAAAGAGGTCAGACAAGGGGATGCGTTCAGGAAGACCTACACAGTACATCCAATAAGCTTCCTTTTCGCCGGTAGGAAGATTTACGAGAATGCCCTTGCCGTCCTGCCAGAGTTTCTCATTGATGATCTTCTTGGATTCCTCATCAACGCCCTTCCAGCCGCAAGCAACGGCTACAGCAGAAAGGCCTACGGGGTTGGTGGAGTCGCCGCCGTGACCTGCGAGACCGATGATTTTACATGTTTCATAGAAGTCGCCTTCGCCGTAAAGAAGACCGACAAGAATCATTGCGCAGTTTGTGCCTGTTTCGCCAACGGTGCCGTCATCAAGGTCAAAGTGTGCCTGATGGCAAAGTCTTTCGGCGTGTACAACTGCACGGCGCCAATCATTGGGATACTTTTCGTAAAGGTCAAATACAATATCAATTACGCGGTAGGGATGGCTTCCTTCAGGGAGAATTGCCTGCGCCTGGCGCATCATTGCAGGGATGTCATCCTCAAGGTATGCCATGGAAATAAGCGCTGTGAAATACTTGAGCCAGAGTGTGGGCTCACGGTCGGAGGTGACTGTGCCGAAGATGTCAGTCATTTCAACTGCTACGTCAGGCATACCCGCCGCACTCATACCGAGGGTTTCGTTGCCGATATAGGGCTCGCCGTTTACATTGTACTCATTACCAAACTCGGTTGCGCCAACGTATCCGGGGAGATAATTGTTCTTGGAAAAGAGGCCGTATGCGCCGTATGAACGGTGTCCGCCGCCCATATCCCACACATTGTAATTGATCCAGCCGTCCTTGATGAGCTTACTTGCAAATGTACCGTAATTCTTGTACATATCGCGGAGAATGTACTGGTCGAGAATATCTATGGAGAAGTCATCATCATTCCAAACTTCCCAGATGCCGGTTTCGCTGTTGAGAAGGAGTTTGTCTCCGTGAACA
>SVRG01000013.1 GCA_015064965.1 Oscillospiraceae bacterium | reverse complement strand
TACCGGTCTTGAGGTATTTGCCGATAGCCGCAACGGTTGAGCAGTTGATAACAATGCAACCGACATCGATCGGAAGTTTACCGCCGGGAACGATCTTTCTTGTGATATGATATATCATCACCTTTTCGCCGCCCTGCGGATACTTTGAGTCAAGCACCTTTACGCTTACGGCTTCATGAGTTTTTGCAATTTCCTGCATCTTGCGGATGGGCTCTTTTTTGTTGCTTTCGATGCCGAAAATTATCTTTTTAACACCGAGGTATTTTTCAAATGCAGAAATTGCGTACTCAATATCGTCGCTGTACTCCATCATTGCTCTTGTATCGCTAGTGATATAAGGTTCGCATTCAGCTGCGTTGATGATAAGCTCTTCGATTTTTGAAGGGTCAACGTTGAGTTTTACATAAGTTGGGAAACCGGCACCGCCGAGTCCCACGATACCGCTCTTTTTTACCGCTTCGATAAAACTGTCTTTATCTGTTACGGTGGGAGGAGTGATTGTTTCGTCAATTTTCATCTCGCCGTCGGATTCGATGGTGATAGCCGGTGCGGTGGAGCCGTTTGCAACGCCGAGCGGCTCTATTTTTTTAACAGTACCTGAAACCGTAGCATATACGGGTGAAGAAACATAACCGCTCTGCTCGGCAATAAGAGTGCCGATATCAACATGGTCGCCAACTTTGACAACGGGTGTTGCAGGCGCGCCAATATGCATGGATGTCGGTAACGTTACCGATTTCGGAGCATCCATTTTCACCGCCGCGATGTCTGCGGTATTCTTTCTATGGGGCAGGTGAATACTGCGGAGGTTAAAAGCCATTTTTTTAGCCACCTTTCTATAAGAACATTGTTTAAATATTCACAAAGTTTAGTGTTATTTTTACTGCAAAATGCACAAAATACTTCATTCTATAATATATACCTTTTTCGACGTAAAGTCAATATTTTTTTGCACTTTGGAAAGCATTGTTTGTTTTTTTGGAAAAAACAAGCGTCTGTCCCGATTATTGGACAGACGCCATGTTATACTGAAAATGCAAAGGGGATCAACCTCTTTGACGAAGTGTTCCGATAACGGTTCCTCGGCAGGAAAAACTTTCAAACTGTGAAAGAGGAATCGGCTCATATTTCTTGTTGAGTGAAATAAGGCAGCCGTTGCCGAGTTCTTTGAAATAACCTTCGCCGTCGCAAATGAAAATACCGAGTTCGCCCACTTCAATACTTGGTGTGTTCTCAACAAGCAAAATGTCGCCGTCATGATATCTCGGTTCCATTGAATCGCCGGAAACACGAAGCGCAAAATCGGCGCGCTTGGTCTTCTCATTTTCAACAACGCTGATTTCGGTTGCATCGTTGCTTTCGAGATGAACACCGGAGCCTGCAGAAACTCTGTCGGCGAAAAACGGTATTTTAATCATCTTTGCCTTCTTTTCACCAACTTTTGCGTGGAAAAGTGAATCGGTATTATCCGCCAAAACATTTCTCGACACCGTGGCAGAGCGCAAATATTCTTCATTTAATATAAAATCGCACACGCGCATGCCGTGAGCGTCGAGTGCACGGTATTTCTCAAGGCGAAGTTTTTCAATCTCACTTAACTCCGGCTGTTCTTCTTTGCCGACTGCAAGGTACTCAAGAGAGCATCCAAGGGCCTCGGCAATGGAAATTGCGGTGGAGAGTTTGGGTTCCTCGGTAAAGCCTGAAAGTAGCTTGCCAAGTGTACCGAGCGGTATGCCGCTAGCTGCAGAAAGCGCATCGTTAGTGATTCCTTTTTCCTTTTTAATACGTTTTACTCTTTCGGAAAAGCTCATTAAAAAATACCCCTCATCTACAAAAAAACTTATATAAAAACATCATTTTTATCTTTAATTCGATTATAACACCGATTTTTCCAAAAGTAAATACTTTTTTTGATATTTTTTCCGAAATGGCAAAAATATTTTTCCAAATCGGAAAATATTTTCAAAAAATGTATTGACATTTTCCAAAAGTGGTGTTATTATAAAGACACAAAGAGACACCAAGTTTCAGGAGGCTGACTATGAACGCATACGGATATAAAGGAAATGTAAGAACGAAAAAGAATCGCTCTGCTTTTAATACAATTGCCCGTTTTTTGCGTGCGGTTTTTGAAGTTATCGCAGAGCGTGTAGGCGCGTACGAAATCAGAGTGGCATCTGTTGTATGCAGCTTTGTGATTGCGCTCGGCTTTGTAGGCGGCATGGAGCACGGATCGGTTCCGCTTTATATTGGTCTTCCTGTTTGTCTTGTGCTTGCTGCTGCAGCTCTGCTCACGCATTTTGATGATTAAGTCCTCATTTTTTTACTCCTTTCTATATAAAAAAGATTAGGTCTTTCCCCCAAAGACCTAATCTTTTTTTATTGTTTTTTCAAAAGCATATGCAAAAGCACGGGCGGCTTCTTTTGCTTCGGCGAGTGTGTTGCCGCAACTGCCGATTTCAAGCAAAAGCCCGTGCGCGGCATATTGCTGATTATATGAGGCTCCACGCAAATACAGTTTTCTTGCAATACCCGCATTTTTACTCGATAGTTCTTGCTGTATTCCTACGGCGAGAGCAAGATTTTGCTCCCAGGGATAATCTCCTGCCCCCTTTTCGTCAGACCCGATTATCATCATGATCTGGGCGCATGGCTTGCCGTTTTGCAATGTAACAGGGCGAAGCTTAGTAAGGTCCGAGCGTATCATTGAGTCTCGGTGAACGTCGAAAACATATTTGATGGATGGGTATTTTTCAAGATAGTGTTTTATACTTTCTGCTGATCTGTCATATGCTGCTATGTACGACTCTTTATCATGCATCGTTTCGCAATGAACGGTTGGGATCTGACGTTTGTTCAACTCGTCACACAATACTTTCCCTACAGCCACAACGTTTTGTGACACGTCTTCACTTCTTGGATGGTTGAATGTATCGCTGTAATACGGCGTTTCGCTTGAAAAACTTTCTGTACCGTGAGTATGCACGATAAGTACAAGCGGCTCATCATATGTTGTTGCAGTGACGAGGTTTTTTGCGTCTTTTGCCGCTTTTTCCATGTCCACTGCGTAAGAGGTGTCATTTTTTAGAGCAAGTGCATCCGCTGTGCTTGCATCTGTGGGGATGATGGGATGAAAACCTTTTGGTACCGCAGACAGATCGTAGGAGTAGAGAAGTGCCAATTCTGTTTCGGTTTGCTTTTTGTCATTTTCTATTTCGTGCGCAATGTCATTTTTGGGAAGATAAAAGATCTCGGGCATGGATATTACCGCTTCTTCTGAAATAGAGTAAGTCGGCAGCGTTCCAAATGCCACAGCGCTTATTCTGCCGCCGAGGCTTTTTTGATTTGTCGGCGAAAAAAGCAGGTTTTGAATATGTGTAGCTATTCCTTCTTCAAATATGGAGTTCAGCTTCTGAAAAGCGCACATGAACATTACTGATAGTGCCACGGTAATGCATATGAGTCTCAAAAAGAATTGCAACTTTGAAAATCGCAGTTTCGGGATTGTAAAATCTTCTTTGGGCGGCGGTAGGGCCGGCGGAAATTCTTGAAGCAGGCTTTTTGTTTGCACCTTTTTACTCCTTTCTTAAAAACAGATTATCTATTGCGGCCGCCAGAAGTTCTGAAACTTTGTCGCTTATCAGGTCGCTTTGCCGCGGCGACACGAAAAAACTTTCACCATCGTGCAATACTTGTTTGATATTGCTGTCGATTTTTTCAAAACCTGCGCTTGTGAGCGCATCATATACAAGTGTTGCGGAATTTACAACTGTGGGGACTCCCACAGCGATTACCGGGATGCCAAGTGTGGCACGGCTAATCTCGTTTCGACGGTTGCCTATTCCGCTACCGGGAAAAATTCCGGTATCTGAAATCTGTACGGTTGCGCCAAGTCTTGCGGTTGAGCGTGCCGCGAGCGCGTCTATAGCAATCACAATATCCGGATGTACACGTTCGCAAACGCCGCGTATCATTTCTGCCGTCTCTATACCTGTCTGACCGAGCACACCCGGCGCTACAGCGCAAAGCGGCACTTTGCAAAAACTGTCAAAAAGATTTTTATTGAATTGCTCTATATGGCGTGTTACTGTAAGGCGATCAACGGTTTTTGGTCCGATGTTGTCGGCGGTTATCTCTCGGTTTCCAAGCCCGGCGACAAGCACGCAGGATACGTTTTGGGGGACTGCTTTTTGCATCATTGCACCAATTTCGTCAGATACTGTTTTGGTGAGCGCGTCAAAGTTTTCGCCGTCTATATTGTTGATCATCTCACTGAAAATTGTAATGTAATTTCCGCACTTTTTACCGGTTTGGATCTCTCCTTTTAAACTTTTTACGCTGAGTTTTGCCACTTTGAATCCGTTTGCGATTTCCTCGCTGTAATCTGTTCCTGCTTTGTTTTTGTCATGCATCAATTCGGATTCGCAGGCGAGGTCGGTGTGAACAATATAGTTTTTCATTAAAATACCTTCGTTTTTTATTTATAGCCTTTTCAGCTTTGATATTTTTATGCATATTGTAGCAGAGAAATGCGGTTGAATTTTAGTTTTTTAAGTCGTACGACTTGGCGGCATTTAGTACAAAAAACGCAATTAGTATTTGTGCAAAGTTGCCAATTATTAAAATTCGCAGATTTTTCATTGATAATCGCCCGATTTAATGATATAATGTTATAAGTAAATTTATGCGGATTATCCGTATTTTTGCATTATTCACTTTTCGGAGGAAAATATGATGAAAAGAGTTATAGCTCTTGCTCTGTGTCTGATTATGACAGTTCTCGCTCTTGCTTCCTGCAACGGCTCTATTGAGCCCGGCGCAGAGGACAAAGGAGTTATCTTTAATGCCTACATAACCGGCGATGTACCTTCCTTTGACCCCGGCAAGGATTTTACTGACGAGTCCGCTGTTAAGGTTCTCGGTATGATTTATGAGGGACTTTTCCGTCTTGACGCAAAAGGAAATGCTATAAAAGCACTTGCAAAAGATGTAAAAGTGATCGAGGATGATATCAAGAACGAATATATCATGCAGATTACTCTCAAGGAAACCAAATGGTCTGACGGTAATGCTCTTACCGCTGACGATTTTGTATACGCTTGGAAGCGTATCATGAAGTCCAATTATGAAAGCACTGCTGCTGCACTTCTTTACGATGTAAAGAATGCGCGCGCTGTAAAGGCTGGCGACGTTTCTGTTGATGAACTTGGCGTTTCTGCTCCCGGTACATATCTCCTCGAGATTTCTTTTGAAGGTAAGATTGACTACGAAAACTTCAAGAAGAATCTTGCAAGCCTTGCACTTGTGCCCCTTCGCGAGAGCGCAGTTGCCAAGGATGTAAATAACTGGGGCCGCAGACATGCAACCCTCGTTACCAACGGTCCTTTCGCTATTAAGGCTATTGATATTTCAGAGGGTACTATGCGTATTGAACGCAATGCATACTACCGCCGCGATACTGCAGAGGACAAGCTTGACCGTTATGTTCGTCCTTTCCGTATGAACGTAACATTTATCAAGGATACCGAAGCTCAGTTCAAGAGCGACTATATTGATAAGAAACTCGTTGAGTACATGGCTCCCGATGACATCGAGGCTATCTACGAAAAGTATGTAGCCGGCGAAGTTCTTTATCTCGGCGACATTCCGCTCTCCAAGAGAGCAGAGGTTGCAAAAGATGCTCATGTAACAGATGCAAACTCCACATATTCCTACCTCTTTAATACAAATAACGAACTTTTCAGCGATTACCGTGTGCGCAAGGCGCTTTCCATGGCGATTGACCGCCAGGCTATTGCAGACGCAGTGGTTTATGCTGATGCAGCTACCGGTCTCATTGCAAATACTGTTTACAATAATGTAAAGGGCGATTCCTTCCGCAAGGTTAACGGCGGTGTATTGAACGTTACCGCTGATATTGACGGCGCAAAGGCGCTTCTCAAGGAAGCCGGCGTAAAGGGCGGCAACTTCACTCTTGCGTACAGACAGAATGAAGTTGAACAGCTTGTTGCTGAAAAGGTTGCAGACGCTTGGAAGCAGCTCGGCTTTGACGTAACTCTTAAGGCCGTTGCTCCTACCAAGATTGAGGTTGAAGAAGACCGTTTTGCATATGTTGACGGCGTTCAGAATGCGTATGAAACCAGAACATTTGATGTTCTTGCAGTAGACGTATCCATGCTCGGTATTGATGCATTTGCTCCTCTTGCTGTATATTCAACAGAACTTTCCGGCAGCGGCATTGACATGACTCCCGGCGCTGATTATGCGTTTAAGACTCATGCAACCGGCTTTAGTGATGCTGAATACGATGCACTTATTGATTCTGCTCTCGCAGAAAAGAATATCGCAAAGCGTTCTGCAATTCTTGCAGAAGCGGAAAAGTATCTTATGGATAAGATGCCTGTAATGCCCATTCTCTTTAACAAGGATTTCTATCTTGTAAGCGGCGAGCTTAAGGGCCTTGAAACCAGCTATCTTGGCTACCGTATGTTTGATGATGTTGATTATCCTGCATACGTATATGTTCCTGAGGAAATTCCCGGCGCAGAAACTACTGCCGCAGAGTAAGTTTAAACTAAAAAATAACGCGCAAAGAAATAAAGTAAAAAAACTTTGTTTCTTTGCGCGTTTTTTACTTGACTTATTCAGTCGTTAATGGTAGAATAATCGAGCAACTATAATAAAAATGTTGAAAAGGAGGAGGAAAGTATGCCTAGTTTTGGTAGAAAATTGACAAATAAGAACGATATCAAGATATTTATACTTTATCTTCTCCAGAATATTCATTATCCACTTGATTTTGCAACAGTAAACGATATAGTGGTTCAAAATGAGTATGTAAACTATTTTGACTTTGCGGAGTGCTTTGCTGAAATTCTTGATATGGGACATATCATTGAGGAATACGCTGAGGATCCGCACACAGGCGAAAAAAAGACACTTTATCGCATTTCACAGCTCGGCAGTGCAGTTGTAAGCCAGCTTCAAAGCAATTTGCTTCGCTCTATCCGCGAAACCAGCCTTAAAAGCGCAATGAAACTGCTTTCGTTTAAAAAGCGCGGGGCAGAGGTTCGCTGTACTACTTCTGAGCGTGAGGATGGCAAGGTTGCTATCGAGTGTGTTATCACTGAGATGGACAAGGAAATACTGCATATAAACCTTGTTGATGATTCGTCGGCGCGAATTGAGCGCATGAAGGAAAATTTTGAGGACCATCCGGACGTAATTTACAAAGGAATAATGGCGCTTTTGGCAGGCGAAGTGGATTATCTGTTGAATTGAAATGCCAATTTTGATTTGCGTTTTTACGGCAGGAAATTGCAACGACATTTTTTGTTGCAATTTCCTGCTTTTCTTTAAAAAACTGCATTTTTTGTGCATTATTTACAAAAAAATATTTACATTTTCCTATTGACATTATGTAATTTAATGGTATAATTGTTTTATAAGCTTGAAAACGAGCACGAGGTAGATTGAGTGGGCAAACGCGATACTGTACAAATTGACGAAGTTGCAAAATTGCTTGTGCGTGTCAGAAAAGGCAGTAGTGATGCTTTTGCCAAACTCTTTAAAATGTACAAGCCCTTGCTCGAAAGCGAGGTTGCAAGATACATATCAAGTTTCGGTGATGCCGATATTGATGATTTGCGACAGGGTGCGTTGGTTGCCCTTTATCATGCGGCTCTCTCTTACAGATCTGACAACGGTGTCACTTTCGGTCTTTATGCAAAGATCTGTATAGTTAACGGTATTGCGGACACGCTTCGCTACCTTGGTAAAAAGGCTGCCGATGTCAGCATGGATACGCTTACAGATGACGATTTTTGGGGCGGAGACGAAAACCCCCAGGATCTCATGCTTGACAAAGAAGCGTTTGCAAATTCCCTTAAAAAGATTTGCAAGGTTTTGTCACCGCTTGAGTACCGTATTTTCTTGCTTTATCTTGGCGGATATTCTTATGCCGAGATAGCAGAAAGAGCCGGAAAATCCGAAAAATCGGTGGATAATGCGCTTCGCCGCGTTAAGGAAAAGCTCAAAAGAATTTTTTAGTATAATTGCGATATTCGCTTTTATAAATATGCCCGAATAGCTTAAGCAAAGAGCGTTGGAATTACAAAGGTGTCGGTTTAAATCCGTCTTGGGGCAAAAACTTTAACCCATAAAAGAGAGGTAACAAACAATGTATCAGGACAAGACTTTGAAGTGCAAGGAATGCGGCACAGAATTCGTGTTCACCGCAGGTGAGCAGGAATTTTATGCAGAGAAAGGATTCCAGAATGAGCCTCAGAAATGCAAACCCTGCAGAGATGCACGCAAGAATCAGGCTCGTGCACAGAAGGAATACTTCACTACCGTATGTGCTACATGCGGCAAGGAAGCAAAGGTTCCTTTCCAGCCTTCAAATGACAGACCGGTATATTGCAGCGAGTGCTTTGCTGCAATGAAGGCAGAACAGTAATTCCAATTTACTATTCCCGAAAAAACACCCCATCGGAAACGATGGGGTATTTTTTTGTCTTTTTTAAAAAATATTTCAAATATATTATATACAAATCAAAGTCTTTGTGGTATACTAACTATATATAGTAGTATAACTATGCGATTTTGGAGATATTATGCAAAATAAAGGAAATTTCAAGCGCAAACCAATCGTGCATGAGGCTGTTGCGGCAGAGGGTGCGGTAGTTGGCAGAAATGCCCTTCGCGAGTTACTTGCCAGCGGCAGAGCGATTGATAAAATTTTTGTTCTCCGCGGTGAGCGTGAGGGATCAATTACATTACTTGTTGCAAAAGCTCTTGAGAGAGGCATACCGGTGGTTGAGGTTGAGCGGCAGAAACTCGACTCGCTTTCCGGCGGCGGCAATCATCAGGGCGTTGTTGCAATGGCGGCACAGAAAGAATACTCAACAATTGAAGATATAATTGAAATTGCAAAAAGCCGAGGGGAGAATCCATTTGTTGTAATTTTAGACGGTGTTGAAGATCCTCATAATCTCGGTGCCATTATTCGAAGTGCAGATGTTTTTGGAGCGCATGGGGTTATTATTCCCAAGCGTCGCGCAAGCGGAATAACATCTGTTGTTGAAAAGGCTTCGGCAGGCGCGCTTGAGCATATGGCTGTTGCAAAGGTTACAAACATTACGGATGCAATAAATAAGCTTAAAGAATATGGGCTTTGGATATATGCAGCTGAGGTTGGCGGAGAGGACTATAGAAGCGTTGATTATGGCAGTGGTCCTGTTGGGGTGGTGCTTGGCAGCGAAGGGTATGGAACATCGCGCCTTGTGCTTGAAAACTGCGATTTCAAAATCAGCATACCTAACTATGGTCATGTAAATTCGCTGAACGTGTCATGCGCGGCGGCGGTTGTTTTAGCGGAAGTGTCAAAGCATAGACATTAAAACCATTTTTACGGAAGGATTTTGGTTTATGGACGAGAATAAGAACGGCGAAATGTCCGTGGATGAATTGCTTGAAAAGCTCAAAGCAAGTTTGCAAGCGGACGAACCAAAGGATGAAACTCCTACTGAAAAAGTAGAAGACGATGAGATAAAAAAGGCAGTTGCGTCGGCAATCGGTGAGGTCGAAGAGCCTGTTGAAGAGCCGATTGTCATTGGAACTGTGGTAGAACCGGAAACGCAGGAAGAACCCGAAGTTGTTGAAGTGGCTGAAGTTATTGAAGCGGTTGAAGAGGCACTTGAACCCGAAGAGCCGCAAGAAGCAGAAACGGAGGAACTTTCTGAAGAGCTCAAAGAAGAAACTCCTGTTATCAATGACGATGATATTTTCGCCGCTTGGGGAATCGACCGTACGGAGCTTTCAAATAATGAGCCGATATTGCCGGAAGAAACAGGTGAGGTGGCAGATGAAGTTCCATACGAACCTCCTACGGTATCAAACACCAAGGTTTATTACATTGCTCGAATAGAGAGTAAAGAAGGCTTTGCAGCGCGCAAACAAAGCGAGTCGCAGCAAGAGTCTGTGGAATATGACAGAGTGGATTATTCGCTTATAAAGCAGGCGCTTGGTATTGAAAAAGCCATTGAGAAAGAAGAAGAGTCCCAAGAGTTTGAGGTTGAAGAGGATAACGAACCTAAAACTATTGATGAGCCTCACGCTGAGTTTACATATCAGCGTCAGCAGGATGATTTTTCGCGCGATTATGCAAAGGCAAGCCGCGCATCTTGCGTAAAACTTATTTTTACGGCGGTGTTTGCGCTGATGTTGTTTGCTCTTGAGTGCTTGCCTACATTTGGCGTAGTGCTTCCTGCTTTCTTGAATGTAAACGTTTATCCGGTTGTGTATGCAATGGCTACTTTGCAGCTTGTTTGGCTTTGCGGTGCCATGTCATATAAAGAGATTGCAAACGGATTCCTCGGATTGTTGCATTTCAGATTTACGGCTGGCGCTTTGCTTGGCTTGTCCGTGCTTTTCTGTACTTTGTGCAGCGCTGTTTGCACCGCACTTGGAAGTACGGCGATGATCTATCATTTCTCAGCGGCATTTCTTGCGCTGATAATCCGCGTATTTGATTTTCTTGATATACGCCGTGAGATTCTTGCATTTGATGTTGTGTCCTCCACTCAATCAAAGTATGTTGCAATTGGAGCCTCAATTGAGAGCGTTGCACAGGTAGAAGGTCTTGAGGACTATACCGGCGAGGATTCTCTTGTTCTCCGTACCGAAAAATGCAATTTTGTTGAAAACTATTTTGCACGTACTTCAAAGCGCAGTGACAGAGATGTTATTGGCAACAGGTATATTGTTCCCGTCCTCTTTGCGGTAGCCATTGTTTCATTTATTCTCACCATTATGGGTGGAGAAGGCGTTGCAATGTCGCTTAGTGCATTCAATATGGTATTTGCGGTTGGACTTCCGACTCTGGCACTGTTTTCGTCATCGTATCCGCTCTACAAGTCGGCTAAAAAGCTTTATAATAGCGAGAGCGCGATTATCGGCGAAAGTGCAGTTGATGAGTATTCGGGCACAACTATGATTTGCTTTGACGATACCGATGCATTCCCGTATGGGCTTCAACTCGAAAGTCTTCGCATCTACGGAAATAGCGATATTGAAACCATCATCGAGCAGATGGGCGCCGTATTCTCCAAGATTGGCGGTCCTCTCAAAAATTACTTCAATCAGATGACAAGCGATTGCCCCAGACCTTACAGAGTAAAGATTGAAGGCGTTTTTGATAACGGAATCAAAGCGATTGTGGATGGCAAGGCGCTTTGCATCGGCAGTGCTGACTATATAAAGCAGTGCGGAATTAATGTGTTTGAGGTATCCGATAAAATCAACGGAAAGCAGTATTCGACAATGTACCTTGCGGATGAAAAAGGACTTCGTGCAAAGTTTTTCCTCCGCTATACTCTCGACGGCAGTTTTGAGTCACTTGTTAAAAAACTTGCCCGCCATGGAATTGCATCTGTGATTCTCACCGGTGACTCAAACATCAATGACAAGCTTTTGGCAAGCTCAATGGATATATCCAAACTTCCTCTAAAGGTAGTAAGACGCTCTATTACAGAAAGCGCATCAGGCAGCGACCGCGCGGACAGCGGTGTTGTTTCCAGCGGAGGAGTTGGTGACCTCGTTGATGCTGTCACAATGTGTGATCGCCTTGCAAAGGTTATCGCAACTATGAGAGCTGTGCGCATTACCACCGCTGTGATTTGCGCGGTGCTTGTTACCGTGCTTGCAGCACTTAAGATGACGGACTCGATTCCGTCGCTATATGTCTTTGTATACCATCTGTTCTGGCTGATTCCTTCATGGTTGGTTACAAAATTTAACTTATAAAAATATCAGCCACAAACATTTGTTTGTGGCTGATTGGTTTTGAGAGGAAAAATGAATTCTACAGTATTAAAAAGCGTACTCAAACCCGGACGTTACAGCGGGGGCGAGTGCGGACAGATTGTTAAGGATAAAAATGAGATAAACTGCAGATTTGCTTTTTGTTTTCCTGATACATATGAGATAGGAATGTCCAATCTCGGTATGCGTGTGCTTTACGGTGCACTCAATGAGGAAAAAGACATCTGGTGCGAGCGTGTGTTTGCGCCGTGGCTTGATATGCAAGAAAAAATGGCGGAGCATGATTTGCGCCTCACCGCACTTGAAAGCGGTGATGAAGTTAAAGATTTTGATTTTCTGGGATTCACCCTTCAGTACGAGCTTTGCTATACTACTGTTTTAAATGTAATGCAGCTTTCCGGTATTCCGCTTTTAGCAGAGCAACGCGGCGACGAGTTCCCGATAGTTATTGGCGGCGGACATTGTGCGTACAATCCCGAACCCATTGCAGCTTTCTTTGATGTTTTTTCAATTGGTGAGGGCGAGGAGGCGCTTGTAGAGCTTTGCCGTCTTTATATTGATATGAAAAAGTCAGGTGGCTATACAAAGGAAAAGTTCCTTCACGCGGCGGCAAAGCTTGAGGGATTTTATGTTCCCTCACTTTATGATGTTAGTTATAAAGCGGACAATACTATTGAGAAGTACACTCCTAAATATGACGATATCCCTGTAAAAATCCGCAAGCGCATAATAAAGGATCTTGACAAAGTATATTATCCGGTAAAAACATACATGCCGTATATTGAAACTGTTCAGGATAAGATGGTTCTTGAGGTTTACCGCGGCTGTATTCGCGGTTGCAGATTTTGCCAGGCAGGCATGGTGTGCCGCCCTGTGCGCGAAAAAACCGTTGATAAACTGTTCGACGATGCAAAATGTATGTATGCCTCATCCGGTTATGATGAAATGACGCTTTCTTCGCTTTCTATCAGTGACTATTCGAAGATTGATGAGCTTACTGATATGTTTGCTTCGTGGACCACTAAAAACCATATCAGTCTTTCACTTCCGTCGCTTCGTCTTGACAGTTTCACACGTGAACTTATGGATAAAGTTTCCACAGTTCGCACCGGCAGCCTTACTTTTGCGCCTGAGGCAGGTACGCAACGCCTTCGCGATGCGATAAATAAAAATGTCTGCGAGGCGGATTTGCTTAAAGCGGTCAATGTAGCGTATGATGTTGGCAAAACCTCGGTTAAGCTTTATTTTATGAACGGTCTTCCCACTGAAACAGATGAGGATATTGAGGGAATTGCGCTTCTTGCCAAAAAGGTTATTGAGGAGTTTTACCAGAATCCCAATCACAACAAGCAGCGCCGCCCGTCTGTAACGGTCAGCGTTTCTTGCTTTGTGCCTAAACCCTTCACGCCTTTCCAATGGGAAAAACAGAATACTTTTGATGAACTCATGCGCAAGCAAGAGTATCTTAAGAGCAAGATAACCGACCGAAAGATAGTTTACAACTATCATGATGCGACGGTATCGTTCCTTGAAGCAGTATTCGCACGCGGCGACCGCAGACTTTCGGCAGTGCTTCTTAAAGCTGCGGAAAAGGGCATGAAGTTTGACGCATGGAGTGAGTGCTTTGACTTTGAAAAGTGGAAAGAAGTGTTTGCAGAGTGCGGCATATCGCCTGACTACTATGCGACAAGGGGCTTTGGACTTGACGAAGTGCTTCCGTGGGATATCATTGATTGCGGCGTGAGCAAGGAGTTTTTACTCCGTGAGCGCTGCAAGGCATATAATGGAGAAACTACCGAAAATTGCCGCGAAAAGTGTAACGGTTGCGGCGCAAATAAACTTGGAGGTGAGCGCACATGTTGCCCGTAAGAGAAAAGGTTGAGCATACCGCGCTCCGTATAAAGTTTACCAAGACGGGTGCGCTTCAGTACATTTCGCATCTTGATTTGCACCGTACTTTTTCGCGCTTGCTTGTAAGAAAAGGAGTGCCGGTGTGGTATTCCGAGGGCTTTACTCCTCATCCGCGTCTCGTATTTGCAACCCCGCTTTCTGTCGGCGCTGAAAGCCTTTGCGAATACATGGACGTTTTTGTAAACGGAACGCCACAAACACTTGATCTTGACGTTTTGCGTTGGAAACTTTCAGAAAGCGATATTGCAGGACTTGAAATTAAAGAAGTTTATCTTCCTGAAAGTAAGTTTTCTACAATAACCCATTCAGATTATACTATCAGAATTTGCACAGAGAATGCAAGCAAAGAACTTGCCGACAAGTGCGAAAATGTGTTGAAAACTTCGCCATTGGTCGTGCTTAAGCGCACAAAGAGCGGAGAAAAAGAGGTTGATATTTCAAGCCAGATTCGCTCGTCTAAGGTTTCATTTGAAAATGGCATAATCATAATAAATTGCCGTCTTTCGGCAGACAGTGCAGGCTTTTTAAATCCCGAGTATCTTGTGAAGGTTCTCAGGGAAAAGTGCGGTATTCTTTCGGGCGATGTGCTCAAAGAGGAGTATTCCATCCTCAGGACTGCCGTACTTGTTGAAGATAAAGATTTTCATTGAGGTTAAAAATGAAAAAGATTTTACTTGTTTGTTTTGCAGCGCTTTTACTTTTTTCATGTGGTATCGTAGAAGAAACAACTGCGCCGATAACAACTGAGGTAATTACAACTTCCGCGGTAACTACAAAAGCCGTGGTTGAACCGATAAAGCCGATAGACCCGCCCACACTTTATTCGCTCTCTTTTATTGCGGCGGGCGATAATATGGTGTATTACGGAAACGTTCGCGACGCGGCAAGAAATGCAAAAGGTACCGATGCTGCATATGATTTTAAGCCGTCGTATACCACGGTAAAACCGCTTGTAGAGGCTCATGACATTGCCTTTATCAATCAGGAAACCTTGATGTGCGGAGAAGGGTATGACCTTTCATATTATCCTCGTTTCAACAGTCCGCAAGAACTTGGCGATGCGGTGGTAGATGCCGGATTTGATATTATCGGAATGGCGAATAACCATATGCTCGACAAGGGCGAGAGCGGACTTTGTGCCACTCTTGACTACTGGGAAAAGCAACCGGTGACGCTTATAGGAGCTTATCGCAGCGAAGAGCAGTTTGAGGACATTACTGTTATTGAAAAAAACGGAATTTCCATAGCTCTTCTTGCTTTTACCGAACATACAAACGGACTTAAGCTCCGCGCTGACAGCGAGATGTATATTCCTTATATAGATGCAGAGGTACTGGCACGAAAAGTCAAGGAAGCGGAGGCGCTTGCCGACATCACGGTCGTTTCGATGCATTGGGGAAATGAGTTTACGTTCAAAGTGAACCCCACGCTCCAGACCGCTTTTGCTAATATAATTTGTGAAAACGGCGGCGATGTTATTATCGGTCATCATCCGCATACTATCCAGCCTGTTGAATGGATAGAGTCGGGGGACAATAAAACGCTCTGTGTTTATTCTCTTGGTAACTTTATGTCCGAGATGGAAAAGGATTATAAGATTCTCGGCGGTATGATTTCGTTTGATATCGAAAAACTTGGCAAAGAGGGTAAGGCAGAGGTCAAAAACGCAAAGTTTATTCCGACGGTTTTTGATTTTACAAAGAGTTTTTACGATAATCACATCTATTTTCTTGAGGATTATACCGATGCTCAGGCAAGGGCGCACGGTATCAGGTACTATGGAAATACAACCACACTCGAAAAGCTTATTGGCTATGTGAAAAGCACCATAGCTGAGGAGTTTTTACCCGAGTTTTTGAAAGAAGAGTAATGGAAAAGCATCTTGTATTTTTTGATGTTGACGGAACGCTTTCGTTTCACAATAGCGAAATCAGCGAGGTCAATATCGCGGCACTTAAAAAACTGCAAGCCGCAGGTCATGAGATATTTTTAAATACCGGTCGTTCTCGCTCGATTGTTCCCAAAAACTTCACCGATGCGGTGAAGTTTGACGGATTTGTTTGCGGCTCAACTTATGTGGAGTATCACGGAAAGGTGCTGCACCGTGTGTGCGTGGATGATGAAACTATCCGCGGCTTTTGCCGCTACGCAAAAGAAAGCGGCATGCGACTTTTGCTTGAGGGCGAAAAACAAAGCTACGGAGTGAACAGCGGTTGCTTTCATCGGTGCATAGATATTACCGAGGCGCTTGAAGAATGCCTTGTTGATCCTTCGTTTATGCACGTTACAAAGATGACAAGCGAGTGGGATATACCAAAGCGCGTTGCAATGCGTTTTCCTAAAGTGCGCTGCATCAACTTTGGAGGTTATGGCGAACAGATTGTTGCAGGATATGACAAGGCGTTTGGCATGAAGTTGCTTTGTGATAAGCTTTGCATAAAGCAAGAGAATACCGCCGCTTTCGGAGACAGTATAAATGATATTGAAATGCTGAAATTTGCCGGTAAAAGCGTGATTATGAAGTCAGCGCCGGCAGAGCTTGATGCGTATGCAACACTACGTACAACGCTCGATGACGGAGGCGTTTGCGAAGGCATTGAAAAAATCTTTTTTGGAGAATGATAATGAATTGTTATGACATTGCCGAAAAGCTTTCGGGCGATACCGGCAAGGATATAGAAATGCTCACGGCTATGATGCTCCCTGAACGTGACCGTGAAACCAAGCGAACGATTATTGAAATGCTTAACCGTGTCAATGATTATGCGCTTCTTGAAGAAAAGGGACTTAAGCCAAGCGGCGTTGATTATGCTGCTTTTGCTGTTGGTGACTGCCTTTTTGAGATGCCGAGTGATGAAGCAATTGAAGCACTAAGCGATGCAAAACGAAAGGCGGAAGACGGCGATGCAATGGCACAGTATACATACGCCATGTATATCCTTGGCGGTGCACTCGGTTTTCCCGACTATACGGCAGTGGTGGATTTGCTTGAAAAATCTGCTGTACAAGGACATCGGGATGCGCTTTATGAGCTTGGAGTTTGCTATATGAACGGAGAGGGCGTGCGCAACGACTCGTTGAAAACTGAGGAACTTTGGAAAAAGGCCGTTGCACTTGGCAATGTTGATGCCATGGTTGCACTCGGCGCCGCATACCGCGGCGGAAAGGGGATACCTGAAAACCCCACGGCTTGCTTTGAAATGTATAAAGCGGCGGCGGAGGCTGGCAGCAGTGCAGGATATCTGCATCTCGGAATATGCTATTTTAACGGTACCGGTACTGAGGCCGATATTGAAAAGGCAATCGAAACCGTAAAAATAGCCGAAGATATGGGTAACTCTGATGCAAAAATGCTGCTTAAGAGAATGCAGAGATACTATGAGGAGGAAGACCTTGATGCAATCGAAATTGCCACTCGAAATAGAACGGAAATTCCTGATTGAATATCCTGATTTAAAGGAGCTTGAAAAACTTTCAAACGGAGATTTTTCGAGTATTTCGCAAACATATCTTGTGGGAGAGCAGGGAACAAGCGAGCGTGTGCGCGCAAGAACGCGCGATGGAGTTACCGTTTACACCCACAATACTAAAATCAAACTTTCGGCGATGAAACGTATTGAAATTGAGGATGAAATTACTCTTGATGAGTATAATGAGCTTTTAGGCCGTGCCGATAAAAACTGTCGCACGATAGAAAAGGTGAGGTATTGTATAGAGCATGGCGGATTTACATTTGAAATAGACGTGTTCCCGTTCTGGGATGATAAAGCGTTTATGGAGGTGGAGATGCCGAGCGAGGATATCGAAATTGAATTACCCGGTTTTGTAAACATTATCCGCGAGGTTACCGATGATAGCCGTTATACAAATCACGCACTTGCAATCAAACTTCCGGAGGACTGATTATGTTTGGCTTTTTTGAGTTTCTATTTCCGATATTCTTTATAGTTATATTTGTAATTGTCATCGGTACATTTATTGCCACCGCTGTTAACGGTATTAGCACATGGAATAAGAATAATAACTCCCCTCGCCTTACGGTGCAGGCAAAGGTGGTTGCAAAGCGCAATCACACAAGTGTTCACAATCACAGACATGATCACCATACCCACCGCACGGCTTCATCCACATATTTTGTAACTTTTGAGGTGGAAAGCGGTGACCGCATGGAACTTCAGATGGACGGAAGCGAGTTTGGCTTGCTTGTTGAGGGGGATGAAGGTAACCTTACATTCCAAGGTACGCGATATTTGGGCTTCGAGCGCAAATGAAAAACAATGCATGTTTTTGTATATTTTTGCAATAATATGTTGATTTTTGTAGCCTGATGTGTTATAATAATACAAATCGATTATTCTCGAACTCACACAGACAAAAAATATTTTTAAAACAAGGGGAATAATATTATGAAACAGTACAAAGCAGTAGCAGGTCCTAAGAATATCAGTGTTGCAAAAGGTGGCACACAGTCCGCTTTCAATCTTTTTGCAGACATCATCAACAATGAAGCAAATGGCGGTTGGACTTATCATTCCATGAATACCATTACCGTTACCGAAAAGCCCGGTTGTTTCCAGAATCCCATACCCATGAACTATTACATGCTCATTTTTGAAAGAGAAGTATAATTTTTCATTTTCTGCGTGTGAGTTTCAGGAGAGTATTTTGTGAAAAGCGTTGAATTTTCCGAAGAACAATTAAATGATTTGGATAGCCTTGGACAGATGCTGTTTGGCGATGAAAATGACCCTACAAGCGTTAATTACAAGCGCAAACTTGTTCGTCCTAAGATAAATTGGCTTATAATCATTTTATACTTATTGATACCGGTTGCAGTTTCTGTAATCTGCTTTTTCGTATTTGACTCGGTCGCGGTCTGGATTTGCGTTTTATTCAATGTTTTATATTTGATATTTACCGCAAAGCGAGCCGCGATATGTGCCGTAAAGGTTTATCAGCGCTATGCGCCCGAATCGGTCAGAATGAAATGCAGATTTGAACCATCATGTTCTGAATACATGATACTTTCAATAGAGAAGTATGGTGTTGTTAAAGGAATTATAAAAGGTATAAACCGGCTTTCTAGATGTAAAGTAGGAAATGGCGGATTTGATTATCCGTAATAGAAAATGGAGAACTTTTTTAAAGTTCTCCATTTTTTTATTTATTTTCATACCAGGTGTCGCCTACAGTAAGCTCAACTGAGAGAGGTACAGAAAGAGAAACTGCATTCTCCATTTCGCGGCGGAGGATTTCTGCGGCTTTATCAGCACATTCACGCGAAGCTTCAACCAGCAATTCGTCATGCACCTGCAGGATGAGTTTGGCATCAATATCCGCCTCTTTCAGCGCGCGGCGAGTGTTTATCATTGCGATTTTGATAATGTCTGCGGCACTGCCTTGGATCGGACTGTTCATTGCGACGCGCTCACCGAAGTTTTTCATATTCTTGTTGGATGCAGAAAGTTCAGGAATGTAGCGGCGTCTTGCAAAGATTGTTTCAACAAATCCTTTTTCATAAGCGGATTCGATTGTGTTTTTCAGATAGCGGTCAATAGCTCCGAAACGTTCAAGATAACTCTTGATGTATTCATCAGCCTGCTTTTTTGTGATACCAAGGTCCATAGCAAGACTGAATGCGCCGATGCCGTAAACTATACCGAAGTTTACCGCTTTTGCGCGTTTGCGTAGCTCGCTTGTAACTGCCGAAAGCGGTACACCGAATACCGCTGAAGCAGTGGATGCGTGAATGTCCTCTCCCGAGAGAAATGCGTTTATCATTGTTTCGTCGCCTGCAATGTGGGCAAGTAAACGCAGTTCGATTTGTGAGTAGTCTGCATCGATTAACACATGATTTTCGTCCGAGGGGATAAAGAAGCGGCGAAGTTCATGCCCCATTTCGGTGCGGATTGGGATGTTCTGTAGGTTTGGCTCTGCCGAAGAAAGTCTACCGGTTGCAGTGCCGGTTTGTTTGAAAAGGGTGTGAACTTTGCTTTCGCTGTCGCAAACCTTTAAAAGACCTTCTACATAAGTGCTTGCAAGCTTTGCAACTTTGCGGTACTCAAGTACTTCGTCAATTATTTGGTGATATGGGCGCAGCTTTTCAAGCACTTCGGCGTTGGTTGAATATCCAGTCTTGGTCTTCTTTAGGGCGGGGAGACCAAGGCGCTCAAATAGCACTTCGCCAAGTTGTTTTGGCGAATTTATATTAAACTCGCCACCGGCAAGCATATAGATCCGTTCTTCCAATTCGTGTTGGAGGGCTTTTAACTGCTCTCCGTAGTTTGCAAGACCTGCGGTGTCAATTTTAAAACCGTCGCGCTCCATTTCATAGAGTACGCGTGAGAGGGGGAGCTCGATATCGTAGAAAAGGGATTCGATTCTGTCGGTTGCAAGCCTTGTTTTTGTAGTTTCGTAGATTCGGTAAATTACTCCTGCCGCACTTGTGTTTTCGTCATATCCCTCGTTTGCATATGCGGCGGCAAGTCGCGAAAGGTCAAAAGAGCCCTCGCCTGCGTTTATTGCATAAGCCGCGAGCATTACATCGTATGCGTTCTCGCTTGGCAAAAAGCCGTGCTCCTCAAAAACAGGGCAGAGTTCTTTCAAATTGTAGCAGATCAGCGCGTCACTTTCAAGCAATTCTTTCAGTGCATTGAAGTCGGCTTCCGTTGTATAGCCGCTTTTTCCGTCGTAAAATGAGAAATTTTCCTTAAACAGAGTAAATGCAAAAGGCTTGTTAAGTTTTTCGATAACCTCACTCGCTGTTGCATGTACAAATTCATCTTTTTTTGTGTCAGCTATCGGAGCATCGCTTTCGGAAAGGTCAAATTGTCTTATAAATGCAGAAAACTCAAGCCGTGTGAAAAGAGAGTATAGCGCTGCGCGGTCGATTTCTTTGATTGCCGTATCCTCAACGGTTACTCCGCAAGGGGCTGTGATATCTATTCTTGCAAGAGTTTGCGACAAAAAGGCCTTTTCTTTATCAGCGCGAAGCTTGTCTTTTTGCTTTTCGCTGATTTTGTCGGTAGTATCAAGCTCTGCATAGATGTTTTCAAGAGAGCCAAAGTCGCTTATAAGCTTGAGCGCGCCTTTTTCGCCGATGCCGCTCACACCGGGGATGTTGTCAGACTTGTCACCCATAATTGCTTTTACATCGACAAACTGGGTGGGGGCAACGCCGTAATGATTAACAAACTCGGTGCGGTCAAAGTTTATCGTTTCGGTGTTGGTGCAAAGGAGAACTGTAACATTGTCATCTATAAGTTGGAGTGAGTCACGGTCGCCTGTTAAAACAAAGGCTTCTTTTCCTTCACTTGCTGCCGCATGCGCCAAAGTTCCAATGATATCGTCGGCTTCGTATCCTTCTTTTTCTACAACGGTCAATCCCATTGCACGTAAAATGTCTTTAGCGGGGGCGAATTGCATCAAAAGCTCTTCCGGCGTCGCGCGTCTGCCGGCCTTATAGTCGGCATACATCTTGTGGCGGAAGGTGGGAGCCTTTAAGTCAAAGGCAACTGCGGCATAGTCGGGCGCGACTGCCTTCAGGTGCTTGCCGATTATGTTTACCATGCCGTAAATGGCATTTGTATGCATACCGTCCTTGGTAGTTAGCGGGCGCACTCCATAAAAAGCGCGGTTGATTATGCTGTTGCCGTCGATTACTAGTAATTTTTTCATCGTTTTTGGTTATTCCTCTTCTGTGGGCTTTGATGCTGCTATTACGCAGAGGTTTGCAAAATGATAAATGCCGAGCGCTAAAATGATGATGTCGTAGAAAACATCTGTAAGAGGAGCTGCAGTATTGGTAATCGCAAAAATAATATCGGGGATTGACAATGCAAATGAGAGTACCACAGCAGTGGGTGCGTATGCCATGTAGCGACGAAGATAAGGTCTTTGCAAAACGGCATTCGCTTCTGCAACGGTTGCAAGCATGAGGAAGATAGCTGCCGCATAGCAGAGAATCACCGAGTGATTGATGTATGAAACACCGGTGTTGAAATAAAGTCCGAATACAAGCGCAAGTAATACAAGTGCAGGAGCTGCGCAGAGTATTGCGCGTGCGTCACCGAGCTTGTCGCTTGAATTGTGTGTGAGAAAATAGAGAATTGCAACGATAGAGAACAATGCCATGATGACGCTGGCAACGTTGGGGTCTTGCAATGTAGGAATTACAAATCTTGCGAAAATGTAAACTACAAATCCTGTGAAAACACATGCAACGGCTGTGTGAATCACGCCAACAATCTTCTCGCTGCGCTCGCTTTTTTGAATTTTTCCTTCCTTTATATATATATAGGCTGCTGCGAAGGCAACTATTGCAAAAGCGATAAGCAAATAACGTAATACAAGATGCAGGGCATCGTTGGTATAAAAACCGTTTGCCGCATCGTATGTGTTCATTAAAACTATACGCATTGCAGTAAGTGCGATTGCAAGCAGCAAAACTGACGCGAGCATCGCACGCGAAAGCACAGATGTTGTTTTATTCATAAAAGAGACCTTCTTTCAAAGTATTATATATATTCTATCACAAAAAGCAGTAAAATAATAGATGAAAGACAAAAAAATATCATTGTGCAAATTGTACAAAAACTTGACGAAAAATTCTCGTATTTTTTCTATAAAAAAACTTGCAATTCGATAGATTTTACTGTATAATGATAGGGCTTGATATGCGATGAAGCGGGAGGTTGCCGTAGAAATGCGGGTAATTTCCGTGGAGTATGTCCGATAACCGGGCGAAAACAAGATCACGCTTGCACCGTGCGGTGCTAAAATAAGCGTTTCCGTGCCGGTATTTGCTGTCCCCCATCCGCTGTTTGGGAGTTGGTAAATGCCGGGTTCATAAAGGGAGCGCTTGAAACGCACGGCACCGTGTTGAGTGTATCGCCCCACTAATTAATTTAGAAGGAGGCAAACAAAATGGCAGTTAACGAAAAGATTCGTATCAGACTGAAGAGCTATGACCACACTCTTATCGACACAGCGGCAGAAAAGATTGTGGAAGTTGCTAAGAGAAGCGGTGTTACCGTTTCCGGTCCTGTACCGCTCCCCACCGAGAAGGAAATCGTAACCATTCTCCGTGCGGTTCACAAGTACAAGGACAGCCGTGAGCAGTTCGAAATGCGCACGCACAAGAGATTGATCGATATCATCAAGCCCTCTAAGGCAGTTGTTGAAGCAATCGCTGCAACTGAACTTCCTGCAGGCGTTGAGATTGAGATTATCTAAATTTTTCCGACCCTCATCGGTCAAGTTGGTATGAACGGGAAACCGAAATTCAAAACTTACCAACCAATAACTTATGGAGGAAAAACAAACAATGAAAAAGGGAATCATTGGAAAGAAGCTCGGCATGACACAGATCTTCCTTGAAGATGGCAGTGTTGTTCCGGTAACCGTGATTGAAGCTGGCCCTTGCACAGTGGCTCAGAAGAAGACGGTTGAAACAGACGGTTATGATGCAGTACAGCTCGCATACGGCGACGTTAAGGAAAAGCACATGACCAAGGCTGAGATCGGTCACTTTAAGAAGGCCGGCGTTGAAGCCAAGAAGCACCTCAAGGAATTCAGACTTGACAATGCTAGTGAAATGAACGTTGGTGACGTTGTATCTGCCGATACCTTCGCCGCAGGCGAGAAGGTCGACATCACCGGTATAACAAAAGGCCACGGCTACACTGGTACTGTTAAGAGATGGGGCAACCACATTCTCCGTATGACTCACGGTACAGGTCCCATTCACCGTCAGCCCGGTTCCATGGGTGTTATCGACCCCGCTCGTATCTTCAAGAATAAGAAGATGGCAGGACAGTACGGTAACGAGCAGGTAACTGTTCTTAACCTTTCTGTCGTTAAAATAGACGCTGAAAAGAACATCATCGCTGTTAAGGGCGCCGTTCCCGGTGCTAAGGGCGGTATCGTGTTCATTCGCGATTCGGTTAAAGCATAACGGAAGGAGGAAAACACAATGCCAGAAATTAAAGTTGTTAACATGGCAGGTAAGGAAGTGAGCACGCTCACTCTCAGCGATAAAGTGTTCGGCGCAGACGTTAAGAGCGCAGTCCTCCACTCTGCTGTAAAAGCTTACCTTGCAAACCAGAGACAGGGTACACAGTCCACTCTCACCCGCACCGAAGTAAGCGGTGGCGGTAAGAAACCCTGGAAGCAGAAGGGTACCGGCCGTGCGCGTCAGGGCTCAACCCGTGCTCCTCAGTGGACACACGGTGGTATTGCACTTGGTCCTAAGCCTCGTTGCTACCACATCACACTTAATAAGAAGACAAAGAGAGTTGCACTCTTCGGTGCGCTTTCCGCTAAGGTTGCTGAAGGCAAGATGATCGTTGTTGACGAAATCAAGGCTACAGAATTCAAGACCAAGGCGATGACTGCAATGCTCGACGCTATCGGCGCTGACAAGAAGACACTTGTTGTTCTTCCTGAGGTTGACAAGATGGTTGTTAAGAGCTGCGGCAACATTGAGGGCGTAAACACTACTGTTTACAACTCCATCAATGTTTATGACATCCTTAACTGCGACACTCTCGTAGTTGATGCAGCCGCTGTAAAGAAGATTGAGGAGGTATATGCATAATGAAACTTTCACAGGACATTATCATTAAGCCTATCATCACTGAAAAGAGCATGGATATGCTCGCTGACAAGCGTTACGTGTTTGAAGTAGCTGACGGCGCAACAAAGCCTGAAATTGCAAACGCAGTTGAAGAATTGTTCGACGTTGAGGTTGCAAGCGTAAACACCATCAGCATGAAGAAGAAGCCCAAGAGACTCGGCGTTCACGCAGGTTACAAGGGCGAGTGGAAAAAGGCTATCGTAACCCTTAAGCCTTCGTCGAAGACAATTGCATTCTTCGACAGCATGAACTAAGATAGGAGGATAAAGAAGAATGCCTACTATTAAGTATAAGCCGACGACAAACGGCCGCAGAGGTATGACAGTACCCTCCTTTGAGGAAATTACCAAGTTTACCCCTGAGAAGAGCCTCATCGTCATCAAGAAGAAGCACTCCGGCCGTAACAGCTACGGCAGAATCACTGTTCGCCATCACGGCGGCGGAAACAAGCAGAAGTACCGTATCGTTGACTTCAAGCGCAACGTTGAGGGTGCTGCAAAGGTTATCGGCGTTGAGTACGACCCTAACCGTACTGCTTACATCGCGCTCCTCGAGCACGAAGACAACACCAAGAGCTATGTAATCGCTCCTGTAGGTCTCACCGACGGTGACGTTGTTTACTCCGGTGCAGACGCGGATATCAAGCCCGGTAACACACTTCCGATCGCTAATATCCCTGTTGGTACTTTCATTTACAACATCGAACTTTACCCCGGCAAGGGTGGCCAGCTCGTTCGTAGCGCAGGTTGCGCAGCTCAGCTTATGGCTAAGGAAGATGGCGTAGCACAGGTTAGACTTCCTTCTGGCGAAGTTCGTATCATCCGTCTTGACTGTAAGGCAACTATCGGTCAGGTTGGTAACATCGAGCACGACACCATCAAGGTTGGTAAGGCTGGTAAGACCCGTCATAAGGGTATCCGTCCTACCGTTCGCGGTTCTGTAATGAACCCCTGCGATCACCCTCACGGTGGTGGTGAAGGACGCGCACCTATCGGTCGTAGCGGCCCTGTAACTCCTTGGGGCAAGCCTGCTCTCGGTCTTAAGACCAGAAACAAGAAGGCTAGAACCAATAAGTTCATCGTTAAGCGTCGCAACAGCAAATAAGGAAAGAGAGGCACATTAAATGAGCAGAAGTCTTAAAAAGGCGCCCTATGTTGAAGAAAAGCTCTTTAACAGAATCGTTGCTATGAACGAATCGGGCGATAAAAAAGTTCTTAAAACCTGGTCGCGTGCATCTACCATTTTCCCCGAGTTCGTCGGCCACACAATTGCTGTTCATGACGGCAGAAAGCATATTCCGGTATATGTAACCGAGGATATGGTTGGTCGCAAGCTTGGCGAATTCGCACCTACCAGAACATTCAAAGGTCACGCAGGTTCTAAAACCTCGAACAACGGTAAATAATCAAAAAATTACGAAAGTCGCATAAAAGCGAAGGGAGGCAAAGCCTTAAATGGAAGCAAAAGCGCATCTTAAATATGCGAGAATTTCTCCCAGAAAGGTGCAGATCGTGCTTGACCTCATCAGAGGCAAGGATGTAGCAACAGCAATGGCTACTCTTAAGAATACTCCTAAGAGTGCATCCGAGTATCTCACCAAACTGCTGAGAAGTGCAGTCGCAAATGCAGAAAACAATTTCAACATGGACGTAAGCAAGCTCTATGTTTCCGAATGCTTCGTATGCCCCGGTCCTATTCTCAAGAGAATCAGACCCAGAGCGCAGGGCAGAGCGTTCAGAATTAACAAGAGAACAAGCCATGTAACAATCGCAGTAAGCGAGAAAAACTAATAGAAGGAGGTTAATCAGATGGGTCAGAAAGTAAATCCCCACGGTCTTCGTGTTGGTGTAATTAAGAACTGGGACTCGAGATGGTTCGCGAAAGACGAAGTTTTCGGCGATACTCTCGTATCCGACTACAAGCTCAGAAATTATCTTAAGAAGAAGCTCCAGGATGCTGGCGTTCCTAAGATCGAAATTGAGCGTGACGCTAATCGCGTTAAAGTATTCATCCACTGCGCAAAGCCCGGTCTCGTAATCGGCCGCGGCGGCGAAGCTATCGACAAGCTTAAGGTTGAGATCGCAAGCGTTGTTGGTTGTGATGTAGCAAACGTTGTAGTAAACGTTGTAGAAGTTAAAAGCCCTGATGTCGACGCTCAGCTCGTTGCAGAAAGCATCGCGTCTCAGCTCGAAAAGAGAACTTCCTTCCGCCGTGCAATGAAGCAGGCGATTGGCAGAACCATGCGTCTTGGCGCAAAGGGTATTAAAGTAACTTGCTCCGGTCGTCTTGGCGGCGCGGAAATCGCAAGAGTTGAACATTACCATGAAGGTACTATTCCGCTTCAGACACTCCGTGCAGACATTGACTACGGTTTCTGGGAAGCAAATACTACCTACGGTAAGATCGGTATCAAAGTTTGGATCTATCGCGGCGAAGTTCTTAACGAAGTAAACCGCCAGAACCAGGCTCGCGAGGACAGACGTCCCCGCCGTGCTCCCCGCGACAACCGCGAGGGCGGCAGAAGAAACAATAACAAGGAAGGGGGCAACCGCTAATGTTAATGCCGAAGAGAGTTAAGTACCGTCGCGTTCACCGTGGCAGACTTACCGGTAAGGCTATGCGCGGTAATACCATTACTAATGGTAATTACGGTCTCGTTGCCACCGAACCCGCTTGGATCACATCCAACCAGATCGAAGCTGCCCGTATCGCGATGACACGTTACATCCGCCGTGGCGGTCAGGTTTGGATCAAGATTTTCCCCGACAAGCCTATCACTGAGAAGCCTGCTGAAACTCGAATGGGTTCCGGTAAGGGTTCGCCCGAGTACTGGGTAGCGGTAGTTAAGCCGGGCAGAGTACTTTTTGAAATGGACGGCGTTGCTGAGGACGTTGCAAGAGAAGCTATGCGTCTTGCATCTCACAAGCTCCCCATCAAGTGCAAGTTCATGAAGAAGGAAACAACAGAAGTTGGGGAGGAATAAGCCATGAAGGTTACAGAACTTAGAGACATGACTGCCGACCAGCTCCAGGCAAAGCTTAAAGAGCTTAAAAGCGAGCTTTTTAATCTCCGTTTCCAGCATGCAATCAATCAGCTCGAGAATCCTCATAAGATTACCGATGTTAAGAGAGACATTGCACGCGTAATGACAGTTCTTCAAGAGAAGAATGCGTAAGGGGTGAAAACGATGGAAAGAAATCTTAGAAAAACTCGTGTTGGTAAAGTCGTAAGCGACAAGATGGACAAGACCATTGTTGTAGCAATCGAGGATAACATCAAGCATCCCAAGTACGGCAAGATCATCAAGAGCACAAAGAAAATTCATGTGCATGACGAAAAGAACGAATGCGGTGTAGGCGATACCGTTTCTGTAATGGAAACTCGTCCGCTTTCCGCTACTAAGAGATGGAGACTCGTTTCCATCATCGAAAAGGCGAAATAAGTAGATAGGTCAAAGTACTTATCGAAATAAGGAGGAAAACGCTAAATGATTCAGCAGCAGACATTAATGAAAGTTGCCGATAACACCGGCGCTAAGGAACTCATGTGCATCAGAGTTCTCGGCGGTACCGGTCGCAGATATGCAAATATCGGTGATATCGTTGTTTGCGCCGTCAAGAAAGCAGCACCCGGCGGTGTTGTTAAGAAGGGCGACGTTGTTAAAGCGGTTGTCGTTAGAAGTGTTAAGGGCCTTCGCCGTGCGGACGGTTCCTACATTAAGTTTGACGAGAACGCAGCAGTAGTTATTAAAGATGACAAGACCCCCAAGGGCACTCGTATTTTTGGCCCTGTGGCAAGAGAGCTTCGTGAGAAGGACTTCCTTAAGATCCTCTCTCTCGCTCCCGAAGTACTTTAATCAAGGAGGTAACGAAAAATGGCAAACAAACTTCATGTAAAGAAGGACGATACCGTTGTTGTTATTTCCGGCGATGATAAGGGCAAGAAGGGTAAAGTTCTCACAGTTTCTCCTGAGGAGAAAAAGGTTATTGTTGAAGGTGTCAACATTGTCACCAAGCATGCTAAGCCCCGCAGACAGGGTGAAGCAGGCGGTATTATGAAGGTAGAAGGCGCTTTCTACGCAGATAAGGTTCAGCTTTACTGCGAAAAGTGCAAGAAGGCTACCAGAGCAGCACACAAGGTAGACGGCGACAAGAAGGTTCGCGTTTGCGTTAAGTGCGGCGCAGAACTTTAAGGAGGTGCAGAAACATGTCAAGATATGCAGAAATGTATAAGAAGGACGTCGCTCCTGCTCTCATGAAGAAGTTCGGTTACAAGAGCCCCATGCAGATTCCTAAGTTTGACAAGATCGTTGTTAACGTAGGTGCAGGCGACGCAAAAGAAAACGCAAAAGTTATCGACTCTATTATCGAAGAAATCACCATGATCACCGGCCAGAAGGCTGTTCCGACCTATGCAAAGAAGTCGGTTGCAAACTTCAAGCTTCGTGAAGGCGTAAAGATCGGCGTTAAGGTAACACTTCGCGGCGAGAACATGTACGAGTTCATGGATAAGCTCTTCAACCTCGCGCTTCCCCGCGTTCGTGACTTTAAGGGTATCAACCCCAACGGTTTCGACGGCAGAGGTAACTACGCGCTTGGTCTCAAGGAACAGCTTATTTTCCCTGAAATCGAGTACGATAAGGTAGAAAAGGTTCGCGGTATGGATATCGTTTTCGTAACCACCGCTAAGACCGATGCAGAAGCACGTGAGCTCCTCACTCTTATGGGCGCTCCGTTTGCTAAATAAGGAGGGGACAGAAAATGGCAAAGAAGTCAATGATTCTCAAGCAGCAGAGAACCCAGAAGTTCTCTACCAGAGAGTACAACCGCTGCAAGATTTGCGGTCGTCCCCATGCTTATCTTCGTAAGTACGGCATCTGCCGTATCTGCTTCCGTGAACTTGCATACAAGGGCGAGATCCCGGGCGTAAAGAAAGCAAGCTGGTAAAACTCCCATCTATCGGCAGGAAAACGGCAAAGCCGTTTTTACCACCGATAAGCCGCCGGCAACCAGCAGCCGGCAGCAAGAATATTTAACTTGCATTAGGAGGAAAATAAAATGCAAATTTCAGACGTAATTGCAGATATGCTCACCAGAATCAGAAATGCAAACAATGCAAAACACGAAACTGTTGACATTCCTGCATCTAACATGAAGAAGGCTATCGCAGATATTCTCGTAAACGAGGGTTATGTAAAGAGCTATCAGATCATTGAAGACGGCAAGCAGGGTGTAATTCGCGTTACACTCAAGTATGTTGGTAAGCAGAAGGTTATTCACGGTCTCCGCCGCGTTTCCAAGCCCGGTCTCCGTATTTACTCCAACTGCGAAGATATGCCCAAGGTTATGAACGGTCTCGGTATCGCTATCGTTTCCACTTCCAAGGGTATTATGA
>SVRG01000115.1 GCA_015064965.1 Oscillospiraceae bacterium | reverse complement strand
TCATAGATAAGGAAAAAGTTGAGCACCACGTTTACAGTGTTTACAATAACGCCTACAAGCATGGGAGTTTTTGTGTCGCCTGCCGCGCGCAAAACTGTACCGAAAATCAAAATTGCGGTGCGGAAAAGCATTGGCGTGTAGAGTATGAGAAAGTACTCTGCCGCCATTTTTTGAATTGGCTCGTCCACCTGCATCAAAAGCGGAACTGCGCGGTGAAGCGATGTTGTAATTACAGTGAAGAGGACGCCGAGCACCACTGTTGCAAAAACCGCCTGTGCTGCGGCGCGGCGCGCCTTGTTTTTATCGTTTGCGCCGATGCTTTGCGCAATATATGAGAGAAAACCGACGCCAAGCGCCGAAACCGAGCCGTTGACAAGCCAGTTTACCGTTGTGGTGGAGCCGACTGCGGCAGTTGCGGCGGTACCAAGCGAGCCGACCATGGCAGTGTCGATGTACTGCACGGCAGTCTGCAAAAACTGCTCAAGCATTGTCGGCCACGCAAGCGCGATTATGGCAGGCAGCATCCCCCACTTTATGTTTTTGAAAAAAGACATATGTCAAAGAGATTCCTTTGTTTTTGATGTACACCATATTTTACAACAAAAAACCGCAATTTACAAGAGGGAGAATGTGCAAAAAGCCTATTTCAGTTTTGCCATTTTTTCAACTGCGCCGTCGCAAAGGCGGCGTGTGTGTTCGGACAAAAAAGCTTCACAGTATTTCACCCTGTCTCCCATTTCGTCGAGGAACACCGAGCCGCCCGCGCCCGAAAGTGAAAGGTAAAACTTTTCGTCATCGCCTAAAAAAAGCGTGCTTTCGCCGCAAATGCCGCAGTTTTCAAGTCTTGCGCAGGCGCGCGTCAGCAAATCCGCATCGCAAAATCGGTATAGCAGCGGTTCTTTGCTTGCGGCAGAGCGTGATACAAAAAGCTCGCATCCGCCACCTCTGTTTTTAAATGCTCTTATGTAGATGTTTTCGCGCACCGCCTCAAATCCCAGCGTTCGCTTTGCCTCGTCAAGTATGCTCCATATAATGCGCCGCGTTTGTACGTTTGAGTAATCAAGCGCGTCAAATTCAATGTCATATTGCTCCATGTCCTCGCGCGAGAGAGAAACCTTTAAGGCGCTTTCAGAAATTTTCAAAAGTTCCATAGTGCGCTCCTTTCTACTAAACATTATATTTGTTTTGCGCGAAAATGTAACCCCTAACATTTTTGCAAAAGAGGAAGAAACCGCCGTGATTGCGCAGTTTTGAATATATTTTCCGCATATGGCAAAAATATTTAGCGAGGTGAGGGTATATGCGAGGATGCGAGAGAAGAATTATCATGCTAAAGGGAACCGACTCGGAGATTTTTGATGAGGCATACTTTCTTTTGCGCAAGGATTTTAAAAACAGTGACAGCGATACAGAGATAGTTGACGAGGCGCATAGAATAGTGTCGCTCAACACCACAAAGCGGCGTGGAAAAAGCATTTTTAAAAAGGAAGCTCTGTTTTTCGCCGCAGGAACGGTGCTTGGAGCGGCGGCGGCAATAATTATTGCAATAATTTTTTAGCTATTGCATTGTATTTGCAAAGAGTGTATAATATATATTGATTAATGTGTACGTTACATTTCTGCAAAAAGCCCGCCTGTGCGTTTCGCGGTAAACTTTAAGCAGATATATTAAAATCAACTGCCCAAAAGGACAGTTTTATTTCTATGTCAAAAGGAGGATTTATGGCAGAAAACCAAAAGAAAGAATACAAAGCTCCGTCTGCAAAGCCAAATAAGCGTAAGAAAAAGGTGCTCCCCAAGGCTGAAACTGCTGCCACCGCAGCGGCAAAGCCAAAGCCAAGGCGCCATTATTATAAAAAGAAGAAAAAGGTCGCTCCCGAACTCAATACAAAAATCCGCATAGCATCGCTCGGCGGACTTCATGAAATCGGCAAAAATATGACCATGATCGAGTATGAGGACGACATCATCATCATCGACTGCGGCATTGCCTTTCCCGACGAGGATATGCTCGGCATTGACCTTGTTACTCCGGATATCACTTATCTTGAGAAAAATGCGGACAAAATACGCGCAATTTTGCTCACCCACGGTCACGAGGACCACATCGGCTCGCTTCCGTATGTGCTTCGCACTATCAATCCCGATATTTACGGCACAAAGCTCACTGTTGGAATTGTGGAGCGCAAGCTTGAGGAGCATCGCTTGCCTGAAAAGCCCAAGCTGCACGCGGTGGAGGCAGGCGATACAGTAAAGGTCGGCGCGCTTACAGCAGAGTTTGTGCGCGTTAACCACTCAATTGCTGACGCTTGTGCAATTGCCATTCGTACACCGCTCGGCACTATTTTCCACACCGGTGACTTTAAGCTCGACATGACACCGATCGACGGCAAGATGATGGACATTACTCGCATCGGCGAGATCGGCAACGAGGGCGTTTTGCTCCTCATGTGCGAATCGACAAATGCGGAGCGTCCCGGTTTTACGCCGTCGGAGAAAAAGGTGGGCAAATCGCTCGCTGATATATTCCTCAAAAATGAGGATAAGCGCATTGTAATTGCTACATTTTCGTCAAACGTGCACCGCGTACAGCAGATAATCTCGCTTTCTGCAGAGCATGGGCGCAAGGTTGCCGTGCTTGGCAGAAGTATGGTAAATATTATCGAGGCGGCAAGCGCACTTGGATATATGACTGTACCCGACGGAATTCTGATTGATATAAAAGAGGTCAACCGCTATCCCGAAAACAAGGTTACACTTGTTACTACCGGCAGCCAGGGCGAGCCGATGAGCGCGCTCTATCGCCTCGCATTCGGCGCACATGACCGCATCACGCTCGGTCAGCGCGACCTTGTGGTAATCAGCGCAACGGCAATTCCCGGCAACGAAAAATCCGTTGGCAAAATCATCAACGCACTTATTGCCAACAATGTTTCGGTTATGCACGACCCGGAAACCGACGTACACGTTTCGGGCCATGCCTGCCGCGAGGAGCTGAAACTTATGCACGCGCTGACAAGACCTAAATATTTTATGCCCGTTCACGGCGAGCTTCGACATCTTGACGCACACCGTCATCTCGCGCTTGAAATGGGTACACCCGATGAAAACATCTTTGTTTCAGACATCGGCAAGGTTCTTGAAATCGACCGCCACGGCGCGCGTTTTAACGGAAGCGTGCCTGCCGGCAAGGTGCTTATTGACGGCATTGGAGTCGGCGACGTTGGCAGCATTGTGCTTCGCGACCGCAAGCATCTTTCGCAGGACGGTCTTATCGTGGTGGTTGCCGCGGTGGATCTCACCGACGGATATGTGGTTTCGGGTCCCGATATCATCTCGCGCGGATTTGTTTATGTGCGCGAAAGCGAGGAGCTGATGGATGAAATGAGAAAGATTTCGCTCGATGCTATTGAAAAGTGCATCACATCGCGCCGCATGGATTGGGCAGAAATCAAAAATACAGTCCGTGACGCGCTCGGCAAGCATATTTATCAAAAAACACATCGCAAGCCAATGATTTTGCCTGTGATAATGAATATTTGACAATAAAGGAGAAAACAAAAATGGTTAGACACGTACTTATCTGGCAGTTTAAGGACGAAATGAGCGCAGACGAAAAGGCTGCTGCGGCAAAGAAAATCAAGAGCGAGCTTGAGGCACTTGTGGGCGTTGTTCCCGGACTCAAATCGCTTACCGTTGCTACAAATCCGATGGCATCGAGCAACGCAGATCTTTATCTCGACAGTGTTATGGATTCCCCTGCAGATTATGATGTTTACAAGGACCACCCTGCACACGTTGCAGCGGCAACCTACGTTAGAAGCGTGGTAAAGAGCCGCGTTTGCATGGACTTTGAGTTTTAATTTAAAAGGGACTGCTTTGGCAGTCCCTTTTTGCTTTTACAAATTAAAGTTTACATTACTATGCTAAGTACACCCGCATGTCATTCTGAGCGAATGCGAAGAATCTGAAAACCTTGATGAAATCAAGGTTTTTCTCCTAAAGACGAGCCTACGGCTCGCAGATCCTTCACTGCGTTCAGGATGACAGATAGAGAGATAAACTTTTATTTATATTTTAAAATTGCTTGACATATTCCAAATTTTGAGAGATAATATAATGTAAGAAATTATTTCCGAAAGGACATTTATAAAATGCTTGATATCAGATTTGTTTGCGAGAATCCCGAACTCGTAAAAGAAAACATCAAAAAGAAGTTTAAAGATGCAAAGCTTCCCCTTGTGGACGAGGCTATTGAGCTTTACAACCGCAAGTGTGCGGCAAATACCCGCGCAAACGACCTCCGCGCAAACCGCAACAAGGTTTCCAAGGAAATCGGTATGCTCATGGGCAAGGGACTTCGCGAAGAGGCTGAAGAAAAGAAGCAGCTTGTTACAAAGCAGGCTGAGGAGCTTGCCGCTCTTGAAAAAGAAGAGGTTGAGGTTGAAGCTCGTCTCAGAGAAGTTATGATGAAGATTCCCAACATCGTTGATGACAGCGTTCCTGTAGGCAAGGACGACAGCGAAAATGTTGAGGTTGAATGCTTTGGCGAAAAGACAGTTGTTGATTTTGAGATTCCCTATCACACTGATATCATGGCTTGCTTCAACGGTATTGATAAAGAGGCGGCAGGCCGCGTTGCAGGTGAAGGTTTCTACTATCTCATGGGTGATATCGCACGTCTTCACAGTGCAGTTACCGCTTATGCGCGCGACTTTATGATCGACAAGGGCTTTACCTATTGCATTCCGCCCTTTATGATTCGCTCAAACGTAGTTACCGGTGTTATGTCCTTTGAAGAAATGGACGCAATGATGTACAAGATCGAGGGCGAGGACCTCTACCTCATCGGCACATCCGAGCACTCCATGATCGGTAAGTATATCGACACTATCACTGATGAAAAAACTCTCCCCCACACTCTCACAAGCTATTCTCCCTGTTTCCGTAAGGAAAAGGGCGCACACGGCATCGAGGAGAGAGGTATCTACCGTATCCACCAGTTTGAAAAGCAGGAAATGATTGTTATCTGCAAGCCTGAGGAGTCCATGGACTGGTTCCACAAGATGTGGAGCTACTCCGTTGAACTTTTCCGCTCGATGGATATTCCTGTACGTACACTTG
>SVRG01000114.1 GCA_015064965.1 Oscillospiraceae bacterium | reverse complement strand
AAGGTGGTGCCGGACACTGCTTCTTTTATATAATTGAAATGTTGGCAAAGCAATACGAATTCAATTATATAAAAGAAGCAGTGTCCGGCACCACCTTGGTGGACATCGGAGAAAATTCATACGTGTCGCGATTAAAAAAGCGTGGCACTGATTTTAAAATTGACCTTTTTGTTTGTCAACTTTCAACCAATGATGCAAGTAGAAAACTCTCAATTTCGAGCGTTGAAGAAGCCATCAGATTTATAGTGCATCACGTTAAAAGCAACTTCGGTTGCCCTATAGCTTTTTATACCAATACCTATTATGACGACGCGTGTTATGCCGAAATGGTGCAACTTATTAAGCGCTTATCAACCGAACTTGGACTTTATGTAATAAATTTGTACGAGGATGAAGAAATGCGCGCAATAAGCGCCGAAAACCGTGCCTTGTATATGAAAGACCGCATTCACCCAACGCTTAAGGGATATGAAGAATGGTGGACACCGAAATTTGCTGAATTTTTTGAAAAAATTTAGCAAACTAATATGTGCTTTTTTTAATAATTCTATTGCATTTTTTGTAAAAAAATGCTATCCTCTTTAAGGATAAATTTTAGTTTGCATTTTATTTAATAGGGAGAAAAATATGCTAATTCCAATTTTATTGTTAATAGTTGGATTTGTTTTGCTTATAAAAGGTGGCGACTGGTTTGTTGACGGGGCAACCGGTATTGCGCGCAGATTTCACCTTCCTGAAATCCTAATTGGTGCCACTGTTGTTTCCATTGGAACTACGCTCCCAGAGGTGATGGTTTCTGCCGGCGCGGCACTTCAGGGCAGCGGATCTATTGCATACGGTAATGCAATCGGTTCAATTATTTGCAATACTTCACTTATTGCCGCTCTCACAATCGCTATAAAACCGGGACCTGCATCAAGAAAGAGCATGAAATTGCCTGTTATCTTTTTCTTTTTTGCAACCGCGGTTTATTTGTTTTCCGCATATATTATTGGCGAGTTTTCGCTTACAATAGGTATAGTACTGCTTTGCACATTTGCGGTTTATATGGTTCTTACCGTGTTTAGCATGAAGAAAGGAACCGGCATCAAAGAGCAGGGCGAGAATGATCTTGAAGTTGAGTCAGAAGATAGCGAAAAAAAGTCAAGTTTGCTTAAAGATATCATTATGCTTGTGTCGGGTGCGGCAATTATAGCAGTTGGTGCTGATTTGCTTGTGGATAACGCTATTATCATTGCAGAAAAATTTGGAGTTTCTGAAAAAGTCATCGGTCTTACGATTGTTGCGGTTGGCACATCGCTTCCCGAATTTGTAACAGCTGTTACTTCTCTTATCAAGGGACACGGTTCGCTTTCGCTTGGTAATATCATCGGTGCAAACCTTTTCAATCTCGTACTTGTAAGCGGTATTGCAGTAACGCTCAATCCGTTTGCACTTCCGGAGTCCGGTACTATAGCGGGTATCAATTCTTCGCTTGTTATTGATTTACCCATAATGCTCGGTGCAATGCTCATACTTACTGTACCCACATTGATAAAGGAGAAACTCTCTCGTTGGCAGGGCATACTTCTCCTTGGTATATATGTTTCTTTCCTTGCGTTTTCTTTTTTAATATAATTCAAAAATGTTGCTAAAACGACATTTCTATGATATAATTCTTATATAAAAAGCAAAGGAGAATTATTATGAACAGATCTATTGGAATGGCTTTGATTTTATCAATCATTACTTGCGGAATTTACGGTATCTACTGGATGGTTGTTTTAAATGATGATTTAAATCAGCTTGCAGGAAGATCAGGTGCAGCATCGGGTGTGACCGTATTCCTTTTGACATTGGTTACATGCGGAATTTATGGCTACTATTGGGCATACAAGATGGGCGAAAATGTTGATACAATAAATTCAAACGGTTTTACTTCTACCACAAACACTGGCATTGTTTATCTTGTGCTCTCACTTTTCGGTCTTGGAATCATCAACTATTGCTTGATGCAGGATGCAATTAATAAGCGCGTTGGCTGATAAAAGATTAAAAAAACTGCTTTTTTGGATTGCCATAGTTTTGATTATCGGAGCGGCGTATGCTGCTTTAGTCCTGTATTCGGGCAAGGGAATACCGTGTGTCTTTTATACGGTAACAGGGCTGTATTGTCCCGGATGTGGTGTAACAAGAATGCTTTTGGCGATACTTTTGCTTGATTTTAAATCGGCGTTTTTGTTTCATCCTGTGCTTTTTTGCCTGACGCTTCCGCTTTTGATTTGCTTTGGTGCGATGGCTGCGCGGTATGTAAAAAGCGGCGAAACAAAACCCAATGAATGGCAAAACGCAGTGCTTGTTTTTTCATGCGTCGCATTGATTGTTTCTTGCGTAGTACGAAATATAATGATGTTTATTTAAAAAAGCCTTGCATCAGCAAGGCTTTTTTAACTTTTTTGTTCTTGAATCCCATAAATTTTATGCTATACTATAATCAAAGGCGGTGATGATAATGAATTTTACCGAAATAGCAAATATGCGTCAGTCTTGCCGCAGTTACGATGCGACGAGAGAGGTGGAGAGAGAAAAGCTTGATGCTATTTTAGAATCGGCACGTCTTGCTCCGTCGGCATGCAACGGTCAGCCGTATCATATCACGGTTTGCCGCGGCGACAGTGCGGCGGCAGTCGCAAAGGCGACCCAGAGTATGGGGATGAATAAATTTGCATCAGATGCTCCTATAATGCTTGTTATCTCCGAGGAGCCGTATACAAGGACGGCTGCGCTTGGCGCAAAGGTTAAAGGCAACGATTACCGTTCAATTGACATCGGCATTGTAGCGGCATATATCACCGCAGAAGCGGCTGCAAACGGGCTTGGAACATGTATTCTCGGCTGGTTTGACGACGAAAAGATCCGCGAGATCTGCGATTTGAAATATCCGGTCCGACTTGTGATTACTCTTGGCTATGCAACAGCCGGTGACAGTCTGCGAGAGAAAAAACGAAAAGATATTGATAAGCTTGTAAGTGAAAAATGAGTAATTTTTCAAAAAAACACTTGACATTATTCATAAACCCTGCTACAATAGCAACATAATATTTAAACGCGTTTGAGCGGAAAGAGTAGCCTTGAGAAAAGCCTACAGAGAGATGTCGGTTGGTGCAAGACATTGGTAATATCTTGGTGAAGTTCATTCCAGCGAGCGGTGTGTTGAAACAGCAGTAGACACAACGGGTACGACCGTTATATCGTTAAGACTTTTAAGCCTTACGAGGTTCTGATTGCAAAATCAGTACGAAAGCAGAGTGGTACCGCGAAATAATTTTTCGCCCCTGTTTTATAACAGGGGCGATTTTTTATTATATTAATTCTTTGGAGGAAACCAAAATGAAAAAGCTTTTATCTGTTCTTTTAGCAGCAGTTGTTCTTGCTACTGCATGTCTTTCCCTCGCATCTTGCGGCGGTGAAAAGACAGACTATACCGTAGGCATTTGCCAGCTTATGGTGCACGATTCTCTCGACCAGGCAACAAACGGATTTAAAGATGCACTTACCGAAGCACTTACAGCAGCGGGCAAGACTGTTTCTTTTGATACACAGGTAGCGGGCGAAGCAGAGCTTTGTACAACCGTTATCAATACTTTTACTGCCAAGAATGTTAATCTCATCATGGCAAACGCAACTCCTGCACTTACTGCTGCAGCAACAGCAACTACCACTATTCCTGTTCTCGGTACTTCTGTAACCGACTACGAAAGCACTTTCGCAGGCGCTATTCCTGCCAATGTATCCGGTACATCCGATGCTGTTCCTTTTGACGAACAGGCAAAGATGATGATTGATACTCTCGGACTTGTTGCAGGCGACAAGGTTGGCGTAATCTACTGCACCGGAGAGTCCAACTCCCTCATTCAGTACGAGGCTGTAAAGGCACTTTTTGAGGCAGAAGGTATTGTTGTTGAAGCTTACACATTCTCCGAAACCACCGAGCTTCAGACACTTACTACATCTGCGGCAGACGAGTGCAAAGCAATCTATGTTCCTTCTGATAACACCGTTGCGGCAAACGATACAATCGTAGGCACTATCTGCAACGAAAAGAATGTTCCTGTTTACACAAGCTACGGCGGAGCAATTTGCTACGCAAGTCTTGCAATTGACTACTATGAGCTTGGCAGAGAAACCGGCAAGATGGCTGCAGAAGTGCTCCTTGGCACAAAGACAGTTGCCGACCTTGAGGTTAAGACTCTCACACCTACTGTAGTTTATAATAATGAACTTTGTGCTGCTCTTGGCATCGAAGTTCCCGAAAACTGATTTTTTGAGGTAAATAATGTTCTTTTTGAATGCGTTGCCCGGTGCTGTTGCGCAAGGGCTTATATGGGGACTTATGGCGATTGGCGTCTATGTTTCCTATAAAATACTTGACATTGCTGATTTGACAGTAGATGGCTCAATTTGTACCGGCGGATGCGTCTGTGCTGTTTTGATAACCGCAGGCGTACCTGCTTGGATAAGCATCATCGTTGCCTTTATTGCAGGTGCATTAACCGGTATAATGACGGGCTTGTTCCATACTGCTTTGGGAATACCGTCTATTCTTGCCGGAATTTTGTCGCAGCTTATACTTTATTCGGTAAATCTTGCGATTTTAGGCGGCAGGGCGCTTGTTTCTTTTGTCGGCGGCAGTTATAATCTTATGCTCAGCATGGGTGACAACATTGCATCAATTATTGTATTGGTTGCTATAATTACGATGTCAATAATCGTGCTTTGGATGTTCTTTTACACAGAGGTTGGTCTGACGCTTAAATCTACCGGTGACAACCCTGATATGAGCCGCGCACAGGGCGTAAACGTAAGTTTCAACAAGGTCCTCGGACTTGCAATTTCCAACGGCATTGTTGCACTTGCAGGAGCATTGCTCGCCCAGTATAAAGGCTCTGCTAACATCAATGACGGCAGAGGCGCGATAGTTATCGGTCTTGCAGCAATCTTCATCGGACTTTCAGTTTCGCTTAAAATCAAGCCAAATTTTGTAGTAAGTCTTATCGGTGTCGTTTGCGGCGGCATTGTATATTACATCATTTATAACTTTGTTGTACTTTTGGGACTCAAAACCGACTATTTAAAAATGCTTTCGGCGCTCATCGTTGCGATATTCCTTGCAGTGCCGTATCTCAAGGGTAAGTATTTTACAAAGCCCAAACTTGAAGTAGATGCAGG
>SVRG01000012.1 GCA_015064965.1 Oscillospiraceae bacterium | reverse complement strand
ACACGGGCAACGGACTTCTTTCTTCTGCCGGTGCCGTAGAAATACGGTTTTGCACTTGTATACATAGTTATTTATCCTCTCTTTCCTTAGTTAAGCTCGATCGGCTTCTGAGCCTGCTGGTTGTGAGTAGCACCTGCATAAACCTTGAGACGGGTTGCAGAAACTGCGCCGATAGAGTTGTGAGGAAGCATACCCTTAACTGCGAGTTCCATAGCAAACTCGGGCTTGGTTGCCATAAGAGTGCGGTACTGAACTTCCTTGAGGCCACCGATGTAGCCAGAGTGATGACGATAGTACTTCTGGTCAAGCTTCTTGCCGGTGAGAACTGCCTTTGCTGCGTTGATGATGATTACAAATTCACCACAGTCAACGTGAGGAGTAAACTCGGGTCTATGCTTGCCGCGAAGAATAGTAGCCGCTTTAGCAGCAGTCTTACCGAGAGGCTGACCTGCAGCATCGATAACGTACCACTTGCGTTCAACGGTTTCTTTTTTAGCCATAAAAGTAGACATTACAAAATCCTCCATTAAACAATAGAAAAAATAAACTTTTGGTCGAACATTTGAGATTATAGCATAGAGGTATAGTTATGTCAAGCGTTTTTTGAAAAAAAGTTCAAAAAATTAATTTACAACATTCAATGCTTCGTTTTTCTTCGTTTTTCTCTCGTTTTCTCACTCATGCTCGGCGGTGAAGAAAAATATTTTTTTACTGTTTGTTGTAGACAGGTTTTGTTTTTTCATATAGATTAATATCTTTAAGAAAGGAAAAACACAATGTTTACTTCTATATCAGCCTTTGCAATGGGCATTTTCTACTTCATACTAGGGCTTTCAACATCTCAAAACTTCCCTGCTCCGCTAGGCGCAAAAAACGAGCGAGAACTTTTTGCTAAAATGAGAGATGGGGATGAAAACGCGCGAACAAAACTGATTGAACACAATCTGCGACTTGTCGCTCACATTGTCAGAAAGTATTATTTCACCTACAAAAATCAGGATGACCTGATTTCAATAGGCAGCATCGGACTTGTAAAAGCTATAGATTCCTTTGACGCATCAAATGGCGCGCGTTTTGCCACCTATGGGGCAAAATGCATACAGAATGAGATACTGATGTATTTTCGCTCACAAAAAAAGTTAGCAAACGAAGTTTCTATTAATGAAACTATAGATATAGACCGCGATGGAAATCCGCTTACATACGAGGATATAATCTGCGTTGAAGATACTATCGCTGAAGATATAGACCGCAAATTACATACAAAAAGAGCCATGCGCCTTATAAATGATATACTGACAGAACGCGAAAGAATCATACTTGTGCTGCGATACGGACTCAATAATAAGCCGGCCATGGCACAAAGAGATGTGGCAAAGCTTTTAAAAATTTCGCGTTCATATGTATCACGAATCGAAAAAGGGGCGCTTGAAAAACTACTGAAAAATTTTAAAAAGGGCGAGTAACGCCCTTTTTAAATCGTTTTAATATTATATGAACAAAAATATCCGGTCTCTATACCTAAGCTTTCAATAAAATCAGAAAAATATCTGCAAGCAACATTTTCGGTATGAAAATGTCCTGCTTCAATCAGGCTGATTCCGATTTCGCAGGCCTCTGTCATATAACTGTGTGAAAGTTCGCCTGAAATCAAAACATCGGCACCTTCTGCCTTTGCGGATTTTATAAAATCTTTACCGGCGCCGCCAAGGATAGCCACGGTTTTTACCGTATCTTTGCATTTTGAATAAGAAAGTTTATCGCAATATAATTTTTCTTTCACTGATACGCAAAAATCTTCGATGGAGATTTCGCTTTTCAGTTCGCCAATTCTACCTGTATCACTCTCACCGTCACCGAATATACGTATATTTTCAAGATCAAGTAATTCTGCAAGTAAATCGTTCATGCCGCCGGGCATTGTGTCAAAACGCGTGTGAAACGAAAAAACGTTGATATTGTTTTTTAAAGCAAAAATAACCTTTTCAGCCACATGATTTTCCGGAGTTAGCGCTCCAAGATATTTAAAAATCATTGGATGATGCGAAATGATTGTATCAAAGCCGTTCCTATTTGCATATTCAAGTGCTTCCATTGTCACATCCAGGGTGCAAAGAACTTTTTTGATATCAGCATCCATATCGGCAGCACACATAAGACCGTCATTGTCCCATTCGCAAGCATACGCTTTGGGAAATTTTCTCTCTAAAATACTATTCAATTCTGAAAGTTTCATATATTAACCCTCTAAAATTTCTTTATACGCTTTAAGAAAAGTTATCTCTTCTGTAATATCATGTCCGGCTTTTTCTTTACTTTCAATTCGCCTTTTCATTACACATATGCGATTGTTAACATATTCAATAAACGTTTTGCTTCTTTTTTCAATGCACACTTTTCCAAGCTCCGCTTCGATATCAGTGAGCGCATACTCTTTTCCTGTATACTCTGCAACTATGCATTGATACATTTTGCCGTCGGAGAACACAATATCTTCATCCAAAGCTACAAAACCGTTTTGCGCAAGGTATTTGCGTACTGCTGCAAAATCCGTCATTGGCTGCAACAAAAGCCTAATACCGTGCTGTTTTACAAATGGGGCTCCCTTAATTATTCCAATGATTGTTTCACCACCCATACCGCAAATAGCGATATCTGCCGGGGAGGTTATATCAAGATGTGCGATTCCGTCGCCAATATATGTCTTTATTTTGTCCGTAAGGTTATTTATAGAAATAAATGTTTTTGCGCGTGCAATGGGGCCCTCACCGATATCCGATGCAATTGCTTTTTCAACTTTTCCGCTTTTAACAAGATAAACAGGCAGTTTTGCATGATCAGTGCCGATATCTGCAAATAATACTCCTTCACGCACACGCTCTGCAAACCAAAAAAGGCGCGAACTGATAGATATATCTGTCATAATTCCCTCATATAAAGGAAGCCTTTCCTTTCCGGAAAGGCTTTTTCTTTATTATTTAGATGCCAAAAATTCGTTGATTCTCTTTACAAGAGCGTCAGCGTCGGTGCCGTGAACCTTACAAGCTTCTTCAATAGATTCGCCGCGAGAATGAGGGCATCCGAGGCAGTGCATGCCAATTTCCATAAAGAATTGTGCGGTATTTACATCGTGATCAAGAACGTCACCAATGAGAGAGTCTTTTGTTACTACCATTTTCAAATTCCATCCTTTAATTATTATTGTGTTATCATTATATAACTCTAAAATTAAAAAGTCAAGATAAAACTATTGCAAATACAAATCTAATTGTGATATAATAACTCAGTTAATGAATTTTATCGGAGGTACTACACGTGATAGTAGCACTTGAAGAAGCAAGATTTAGTTTGCTTGAACAGCGCGGAAAGATCAAAGAACTTGGCAGCGCACTACGAATTGAGGAAATTCGTGAAGAAGCAGCAGAACTTGAAAAGCAAACATATGCTGAGGATTTTTGGAACGATCAGGAAAACTCAAGCAAGATCTTACAACAAGTTAAACAAATAAAAGATAAAATTGAAGCATACGAAAAACTTGCTCAAAAACTTGAAGATGCCATTACTCTTGCAGAGATGGCAATTGAAGAAAATGACGAATCCTGTGTTGAAGAAGTACAGAGCGAGCTTGCTGATATCGAAAAAACCGAGGAACGTATGCGTCTTGAACTTCTGCTTTCCGGCGAATACGATTCATATAATGCAATTCTTTCGTTCCATCCCGGTGCAGGCGGTACAGAAGCACAGGACTGGGCTCTTATGCTTTACAGAATGTATACCCGTTGGGGCGAAAAGCACGGTTATGATGTAAAGCTCATCGACTGGCTTGACGGTGAAGAAGCGGGCATAAAGAGTGCAACTATTATGATTTCCGGCACCAACGCTTACGGTTATCTCAAGAGCGAAAATGGAGTTCATAGACTTGTGCGTGTTTCTCCGTTTGACTCTTCGGGGCGCAGACATACATCATTTGCATCGGTAGAAGTTATGCCGGAGTTCAAGGATGACGGAAAAGTTGAAATCCGTGACGAAGATATCGAAATTACCGCTCATCGTTCAAGCGGTGCCGGCGGTCAGCACATTAATAAGACCGACTCAGCTATTCGTATACTTCACAAGCCCACCGGTATTGTTGTAGGTTGCCAGACAGAACGTAGCCAGCTTCAAAATAAAGAAACTGCTATGAAAATGCTAATTTCCAAACTTATGGAGATTAAAGCACGCGAAAAACTTGAGCGTATTGAGGACATTCAGGGCAATAAAAACAACATCGAATGGGGTTCGCAGATTCGCTCATATGTATTTATGCCCTATACTCTCGCAAAAGATACCCGTACAGGTTATGAAGATGGCAACATCGGCGCAGTAATGGACGGCGAAATTGACGGCTTTATCAATGCTTATCTTAAAATGAATGCTAAATAAAAAAACAAGTCCACGGTTTTCACCGTGGACTTGTTTATATTTGTTTTAAGCCACAACTTTTTTAAGAACTTTTATGACATCAAGAAGAGTAACCTTTCCGTCGCCGTTTAAATCTGCGCCGTCAAGTTCTGTTTCATTTACAATCGAGCCGAGAAGTTTAAGCACATCGGTGATGTTCAAAACGCCGTTGCCGTCAACGTCACCTTCAACAGGTTCGTCTTCGCTGACATCCTCAATTGTATCTTCATTGCTTGCCGCAAGTACAAATGTCGAGAACTTGTCAACCTCAAATGTGATTGTGTCAGGATTGTCATCAAGGTCTACAAGAGTTACTACTTCACCATAGTGCTCATGCAAAATGGTGTAATTCTTATATCCGCGATATTCCTCGGGAATATCCAAAGTTACACGGAACTTTCCGTTTGCATCTGTGTCCTTTCTTACACTGGTGATTGACTTTTCGCCATCATCAGTGGTTTTGGTCATCGTGATCTCGTAGTATTCCTTGATCTCCTTATTACCGGCGTTATCTTTGATCTTTTGCTTCTTATAGTCTTTTTCATTCTTGATACCGTCGGTGCTCTCTACATACTCTTCCTGCTTTTCAACAGTGATGTTGAACGAAACTGTTTCTTCGTTTTCGATTTCATCTCCGGATACTACAAGTCCGCCCTGCTCTACCTTTACTCCCTCAGGTGCCGTATAGTCTACCTCGGCGAGCCATGCAGAATAACGCTCAAGACGCTCAATGTAATCCTTGGAGAGTTGCTTCTTTTCCTTATCCGAAAGTGAATCGTAGAAGCGTTTTTCTTCAGCTATACGTTCCCTGTGAAGAAGTGCTTCGTCGCGGTTGTTGCAATTGATCTCTTCACGGAACTTGTCGTCACGTTCTCTGATAAAGTCCTTCTTTGAAACTCGGATGTCGGTTTCGCCGTATACTTCTCCGTCACGAACTACAATTACAGCCATGCCCATACCGTCACTCTTGGTAACAGCAAAAATGAAATACAAGCCGTCGCGTACATTTACAAATGAGTACTTACCGTTTTTGCCGGTTATCTGTTTTGCAACCTCGTTGCGGAACACATCACGGAGAATTACTTCGCAGTCCTGTGTTTCGCCCTCTGCCGTTACCTTGCCGGAAACCTTAGCGGTATACTCGTTTTCTTCATAGAGAACGATTGTATCCACCTGGTATTCGTCAGCCTCGGTAACATTAATATATGCATAACCGGTCAACTTATGGCTGCGGTCAAACTTATGTTGCTTGTCGGGGCGCATTTCTTCAGTTTCTGCAACTATTGTATATTCACCAATAGGAAGACCTGCAAATACATACTTACCGTCAGCATCGGATTTAGCCTGACCTACTACAACACCTTCGTCGTTGTAAATAGTTACATTAATCCAAATGCGGCGATGATGATTCTTGTCTCTGTCTTCTACCTCTACATAGCCCCAAACGGTTGCTGCTGTATCTTCGGTGGGAATTACAAGCGCAATTCCGCTGACATTGGCATTGTATACAGTGATTTCCTGTGAAACTGTGCCATTTTCATTAGCGGCGGTTACAACATATGTACCGTTAGGAATGTTGCCAAACATGAAGGTGCCGTCGGTGGTTTCTACTGTGTCAATGACATTTCCGTTTTCATCTGAAATTGTAACAGTTGCAATATCCTCGCTAACAGTACCGCTTACGCTCCAGCCCTGCTTGAGCGTGAGGTCGGTGTCACCGCTTACAAACACATCAAATACGTTCATACGCTTAACGGAAACCGTGGTTGTTGAAGTATTGCCACTCGCATCTGTTGCACGTACTATATATCTGCCGACCTCGGCATAGGTGAATGAGTATACGCCATTTGCATCTGTGGTTACAGTTTCTTTAAGAGTACCGTCATCGTAGAGAATTTCCACTGTTGCGTCGGATGCCATACTACCGTCGGTATAAGTTACAGTTCCGGTAATGCCTGCGCCGTAGTCAATTTCGGGGTTCTCGGTCTTGTGGAGAACAAAGTAAAGCAAATCATTCTCTACCGCAAAATTGTGTGCATAGGAGTTTTCATCTACAAGCATAACCATATTAGGAAAAGAATGTAAAGACAGCTCCATTACGCTTTGCGGTACAATTATTCGTTTCATTGAATTGCAACCTAAGAATGCATTTTCTTTGATAGCTATAACGCTTGACGGAAGACTTATTGATTGCAATTTTTCACAATTGACAAAAGCGCTGCTTCCTATTATTTCAATGCCGTCATTCATTTTCACCTCTTCTAAATTAGTACAAGAGTAGAATGCAGAATCGCCAATTCGCTTAACTGATTGAGGGATTGTTATAGATGATAAGGATGTGCAATAATAAAAAGTTTCGTCGTAAATCTCAGTTACTCCTTTCGGGATAACAACATCGGTAAATTTATAACAATAAACAAACGCACGCGCACCAATATAGTTAACATTGCTCGGTATCTCAAAATTTTCCAAAGATTTGCATCCATTAAATGCCCCCGCGCCAATAGTTGTAACACTTTCAGGAAGTGTTGCTGTTCTTAAATTTGTACACCAATAAAATGCACTATTTTTAATAGTAGTAACGCCTTCTTTAATGTTAACGCTATACAAAGAAGTACAATCGGAAAATGTTGCTGCACCAATCGTTTTTATTGTATTTGGTAAATCTACTGTACGTATATTTTTATTATTTCTAAAAGTTCCTTGTAACATAGTTACAGGAACATCGTTTACTTTGTCAGGAATAATAATATTTTTATTTGTCCCATTATACGCAACCGCACACGCAAAATCTTCAAAAACAACATATTCTATTCCGTCTTTTTCAACCAAAGAAAACTCAGTTTCGCCATCCCAAACAACAAATAACAAATCATTATCTAGAGAAAACTCATGCGCATAAGAACCTTCTTCAACAAGCAAAAGTGTGTTGCTTGGAAAAGTATCTTTTTTCATAGAAGAAACACTGCGTGGAATAACAGCAGTTCTAATAGCATAACATCTTCCAAAAACTTGAGAACCCAAAGTTGTAACATTGGGTGGAATAATAACTTCTGTTAAATTGTTACACCAATAAAATGCATTGTCTCCCAAAACCAATAAGCTATCTGGCAAATCTATTTTAGTTAATCCGCATATGTTAAAGGCATAATTGCCTATCTTTTGCAAAGTACTGGGGAAAGAAATCTCTTTTAAGTTACAAGCGCTAAATGTCCAATCATTAATCTCGGTAACACCTTCCGGAATGTCTATTTTTTCGAATCTACACCCCTCAAATGCTCCATAATTAATCATTCTTACGCTTTGCGGCAAAGCAAAATCCGAAAGTTTAACACAATTAAAAAACGCCATGCTACCAATAGATGTAATACCTTCATGAAGTTCTAATTTTGGAAGGTTTCTGCATTCCAAAAACATTGCGCTAGATATTTTAGTAAGATTTTTGGAAATAGTAACATCAATCAATTCTTCACAGTACGAAAAAGCTCGCTCCTCTACTTCTACTATGCTATCCGGCATTTCAAATTCAGTTAAAGCTTTACAGCTGACAAAAGCATACGCTCCTATTTTTTCAATTTTGTTATGGAGAACAACTTTCGACAGCGAATCACAATATGCAAAAGCGTAAGGATCGATATTGGTTATATTAGAATTAAACGCAATGCTAACCAGATTATCTTTATCCCTAAAAGTTTCTTTAATGCTTACAACAGGCAAGCCGTTAATCTCATCAGGGATGACAACATGTGTTTGTGAACCATCAAAATGTATTGCATAAGCCTGATTTTCAGCAATATAGTACTGAACCCCGTTAGAATAATAGAATTCAGGGAAACTGTCATCTATTATTGTATAGAATAAATAATCATTATTTATAGCTACAGTATGAGCGCGGCTTCCCTCATAAACGCCGAGAACAGTATTTGTATAAAATGCAGTTTTTTCAATAGTTTTTGTGTTTTGAGGAATTATCAAATAAGTCAAATCACTACAGCCGTAAAACGCTTCTGTTCTTATTACGTTAACGCTTTGAGGAATGGTGATATTTTTTAAACTTTTACAGTTGTAAAAAGCCTCTCTTTTAATCTCGGTTAAAGTATCTGGGAGTACAACGGTTTCTAATTTTACGCATCCTAAAAACATCTGCAAACCTAATGTTTTTATGCCATCTCCAAGTTCAGCATATACTAGTTCAGAACAATTCCAAAACGGTCCCTGCCCAATTTCAGTAACGCTTCCCGGAACTATGATTTCGGTTATATAATCACAGTCATAAAAAGACAACTGCCCCAACAAAGTTAATGTTTCTGGCAACTTTATGCTAGTTAAGCCTGTGCCATAAAACGAATATCTACCAATTATCGTAAGTTGGTTAGATATATTGATACTTTTTAAACTAATACATTTATAAAAAGTATATGGTTTAATCTCTAAAATACTATTTGAAAAAACTATTTCCGACAGAAGTTCACACTCGTTAAATGCATATTCACCTACATAAGTAACGCTATCAGTTAATATAGCTTTCTCCAAGACAGCACACTTAGAAAAAGCATTATCGCCAATATATGTTACAGTTATAGGTAAAGTTATTGATTTTAAATTTAAACATGATATAAAAGCGTTGCTGCTTATTATGCGGAGTCCTTCGTTCAATTTTATTTTTTGAAGATTCTTATGTCCTCTAAATGTTTCTCTGAGTTCCACCACAGGATAGCCCTGTACTGTAGAAGGAACAACCACTTCGGTTAAAGTATCATCGCAATCTACGGCTATTGCTTCGCCGTTTTGAATGTAATATGTAAGTCCGCCTTCGGTGATAATAACCGGCTCAGCATCAACGGTGAGGAGTTCGTATTTAATCGTATTTGCAACTGCATAATTATAGCCTGAGCTATTGAGATTACACCATACCGTAAGCTTTGCGCACTCGCCAAATGCATTTTCGCCGATGGCTGTTACTGCGTCATAAAGGATAATTGAATTAAAACTGTCGCAAGCGTAGAACGCTTCAGCGCCAATAGTTGTTGTATCTTCTGCAAGAAGGATACAAACCATATTATCGGCATCATAAAACGCTTTTGCACCAATTTCGGTAACACCTGCTCCGAGGGTTACGCTATTGAGTGCATCGTTATTCTCAAAGATACTGTCGCCGAGTTTTACAACATCGAGATTTTCTCCATCCGCCTTGATATTACTCGGAACATAAACATCAGTTGCACTTCCCTTGTATTCGGTAAGTACAACACCGTCGCCGTAGGGTTCATACACCCACAAGCCGTCATCGCTTTCAGCCGCAGATGTGCAAAGCGAAAATGCAATGACAAATACAGTGAGAATCAGGTAGCAGTATTTCTTCATTTGAAATTCCTCCAAAAAACTTTGTTTATATATAGCAACAATTGTTTTATTGAATTTATCAGTTCCGCCAAACAAGTTGTCTTATAACCGCTTAATAAAAAACTTGACAAGTCACAAAAAATACTCTATAATAACAACGGTTATATTTTTATAGACAGTTTAGGAGGAACTAAAAATGTTCGATAAAGTAAAGGCGCTCCTCGTTGAAGAGCTCTCTATCAATGCAGACGAAATCACAATGGAAGCTGAACTTGAAAATGACCTCGGTATCAACTCGCTTGAACTCTCTGAGCTTGTTTTCCTTTGTGAAGAAAAGTTTTCTATCGAGATCGACGACAACGAAGCCAATGACCTCGTTACCGTTGGTGATGTAGTTAGATACATCGAAAAGACTGTTAAATAAGTGTTTTAAATCGTGTTTCTTTACAGAAACACGATTTATTTTTTTGCGTTTATAAAGAACAAGGTAATACCCTCGTTGCAATTTTCAAGATCTTTATCTTTTGCAACATGCGGAAATTTTTCAACAAGATACCTTGCCAGCGGATTGAAAATTGAAAAATCCTCGCCTTTTACAACAAAACCAACACGCGGGTCATCTTTTCCCCAACGTCTTGCTGCCGAACGAAGGCGACCGCGACCGCGGCCGGTGGAACCGTAGCCATGAATCACTTTGACTACACGTTCCCCTATAACCGCCGCAGATGCAAACTGATATTCAAGTATACGAAGAGCGGCATCCACGTCCGGGAGCCCCTCTTCGATATTTATTTCATAGATGCCTTTTTCCATATTTCCTCTTATTTTATCTCTACAATCGTTACGCCGCCGTCGCCCTCGCCAAACACACCAAGGCGATAAGATGATACGCGTTTATCATTTCTCAAATATTGCCAAATCGCGTTCTTTAAAGCACCGGTTCCCTTTCCGTGGATAATTCTCACGGTGTGAATTCCGGCAAGCATAGCATCGTCAAGATACTTATCAAGCATAAAGCACCCATCATCGCCATACATTCCGCGAATATCAAGTTCGGGACTGAAAGATTTTACAACCGCATTTCTATATGCGGTTTTTTCTTTGTTCTTTTTAGTGGCAGCACTGGGTTGCTCAATAAGCTTAAGGTTCGCAACCTCGGTTCTTGTAGCAATTCTGCCAGCCTGTACACGCACCATACCGTTTTTATCAGGCGGAGAAATTACCGTACCGGTTTGACCAATACTCATTATCAAGACAGTATCACCTTTTACAAGTGCACGCGGAAGAACATAATCTTTGTCGGTAAGATCTTCAATTGGATCATACTCTCCGCTATTGCGACGAAGTTCGGCTCGAATGGATTGCTTGGCTTTTTCAAGTTCTTCTTTCTTGACTTCCTCTGCCTTTTTCTTTTTCAAATCAGAAATCTCTTTAAGAACATATTCGCTGGACTCTCTCGCGCTTTGAATTATGCGCTTTGCCTGATTTTGTGCGCGGTCTTTTTCGCGTTCAGCCTCTTTGCGCGCCTTTTCTATATCTGCCTCGGCTTTTTTCTTGAACGCCTCGTATTCGATACGCATGCGCTCTGCTTCTTCCCTTGCCTTTTCCATGGCAATTCTGTCGGCTTCAAGTTTTTCAATGATATTCTCAAAGCGCTTGCTGTCACCGGAAATATAGGTATTAGCTTTTTCGATAATTCTTTCAGGCAACCCAAGCCGTTTTGAAATAGCAAATGCATTTGATTTTCCGGGTGTACCAATTATAAGCTTGTAGGTAGGTCTGAGAGTTTCAATATCAAACTCGCACGAGGCGTTTGTAACGCCTTCTGTATCTATTGCGTATGCCTTAAGCTCTGCATAATGCGTTGTGGCGGCAGAAAGCGCGCCGGCTGCGCGAATTTCCTCAAGTATTGATACTGCCAGCGCAGCACCCTCTACAGGGTCGGTTCCTGCGCCAAGTTCGTCCAAAAGAACGAGCGAACGATTTGTAGTTTTACCCAATATCTCAACAATATTGACCATGTGTGCTGAAAAAGTGGAGAGAGATTGTTCAATGCTCTGTTCGTCTCCTATATCCACCAAAATTTCATTAAACACGCACATTGTTGAATTCGGAGCCGCGGGAATCTGAAGTCCCGATTGATACATAAGTGCAAAAAGACCAATTGTTTTAAGGGTTACAGTTTTACCACCGGTGTTAGGACCGGTGATAACAAGAGTATCAAATCTATCTCCTATGTGAACATTGATCGGCACAGCGGTTTTTGCATCGAGCAACGGATGAATAGCACGTTTGAGATTGAATTTCTTTTCGTACTCATGAGTAATCGCATTAGCCTTCATGTGCTCGGCAAGACTTGCGCAAGTAAACGCAAAAGCAAGCTCGGTCACAAGATAATAATTCGAAGAAAGCATGTCGGCATTTTCCGCGCACATCGACGAAAGCTCGTACAAAATCTTCTCTATCTCTCGTTCTTCCTTGCCTTTGAGGATTTTGAGTTCATTATTGGCTTCTACAACCGAAACAGGCTCAATAAAAACGGTCTGCCCCGAAGCGGACGTGTCATGCACAAGACCTTTTATCTCGTTTTTGTGTTCTATTTTTACGGGCACAACATACCTATCGTTACGCATGGTAACAATATTCTCTTGAAGCAGTTTACCATATCCGCCACTGATGAATTTTTGAAGTGTGTCCTTTATGCGGTTGTTTGCAGAACGGATTTTGCGGCGTATGTCAGCAAGTTCTGCGCTTGCTTCATCGGCGATAAAGTCTTCGCTAACAACCGTACGGGTAATTCTATCCTCAAGATGTCTGTTAATCGCAATCAACAAAAAAGTTTCATCAAGCACAGTTTCAAATGGTTTGTCTGTCTTAATATAGTCAGAAAGACCGCGCGAAACACGCAAGAGATCTGCGATCTCCAAAAGTTCGAGCGGTTGCAAAAGCGCTCCGCGTTTTGCTCTGCCTAAAATCTCAGAGATGTTTTTTACTCCGCCAAAAGAAGGATATCCCTTAGCATCTACAAGCCGCCTTGCATCGGCGGTTATTCTCTGTTTTTTTATAACTGTCTTTTCTGCATTTGATGGAACAAGACGAAGTGCCATATCGCGTGCGCCTTCTGTCAAAGCACGCTCAGCTAACATAGCAATAACTTTGTCATATTCAAGCATTGCAAGTGATTTTTGTGTATATAACATAATTCCTCTAAAGTGCCGAAACGTCTTTGTAAAAATCCAAAGTTTTCGGCTTTTTTTCAAGTTGATAAATCAGATGTTCCTCACAGAGTTTATACAACTCGACGAGTTCTTCATCCGGCATTGTAAAACCGTAGATTTTGTCAGCAGGACAATTGATTATATAAGAAATCGCAAGCCTTACATCCTCGCTTGTACGGAATATCTGAGAAGCAAACCTTATTTCTTCATCCGAGTTCACGCTTCCGCGCAAATTCATATATTCTTTGTAGGCTTTTTCACGGCATTTTGAACATACGATATCGCTGTCGGGCAAAGAAAAATAAAACTCAGAAGCCTGACTTTTGCCGCATTTTGAACACTGTTCGATACTTGGTGCAAAGCCAAGCAGCATAGCTGCACGCATTTCAAAAACGGCTTTAACCGTATCAAGCGACCGCAGATCCGACGCAATGGCATAAAGAGAGTTTAAACCAAGTCTGAGCAATTCGTGTTCTTGCATATTCTCATAAACGGTTATATCAAGAACCTCGCAAATATATGATGCAAGCGCGAGTTTGGTTACATCTTCACGTATGGAATAAAAGTTTTCAATAAGAACGGCCTCTTTTATCCAGAAGAAACCGTCTTTTTCGTAAAGAACGAATTCGGAGTATGAGAACGGTTCGATAGAAGGCAAAAACTTACTTTTTGCCGATCTCGTTCCTTTAGCACATACTGCTATTTTTCCGCGCTCAACGGTAAAAAGAACAATTAGCCTATCGCTGTCTGTCCTTTCTACGGTTTTTAAAACCAATCCTTTGATACCGATGAGCATAAATCCTACCTCGTAAAATTATTCGTCCTTATAGCCGAAATTACCGACGGTCATTGCACTGTCGCGCCAGTTTTCCTTTACTTTAACCCAAAGGTTAAGATATACCTTGGTTCCAAAAAACGCCTCAAGATCCTGTCTTGCGTATGTTCCTGTAAGTTTGAGCGCTGTGCCGCCTTTTCCAACAATAATTCCTTTGTGTGAATTCTTTTCACAGAAAATCTCGGCGCGAATACGTATAATATTCTTCTCTTCTTTGAACTCCTCAATTACAACGGCTGTTCCATGAGGAATCTCTTTGTTGAGAGTTCTGAGAAGCTTTTCGCGGATAATCTCAGCAGCAATCTGACGCTCCGGCTGGTCAGTAATAGCATCCTCGGGGAAAAACCAAACGCTGTCATAAAGAAACTTGTCCACTTCTTCAAAAAGTGCACTAACGCCCTTGCCGCTCTTAGCGCACAACGGCACAACTGCATCAAAATCGTATTCCGCTGAATACGCTGCTATTGTTTCCGCTATCGCCACAGGTGTATGCTCATCAACTTTATTCACAACAAGTATACAAGGCGATTTAGCAGCCTTAATGCGCTCCAGAATTCCTTTTTCTATGTCTCCGACACTTGGCACAGGCTCAACTACAAGCACAGTAACATCGGACTCGCCGATACTTCCGTTTGCGGTTTTTACCATAAAATCGCCGAGCGCTGTGCGTGGCTTATGCATACCGGGGGTATCAAGAAAAACATATTGGTTTTCACCTTTGGTCAAAATACCGGTAATTCTGTTTCTGGTGGTCTGCGGTTTATTTGAGACAATGGCTATTTTTTCACCGCAGATTGTATTAAGTAAAGTTGATTTTCCAACATTGGGTCTGCCTACTATGGCAACAAACGCTGTTTTTGTCATTCTTCTACTACCTTTTCATTTAATTTCAAGTCCCAGCGCGCTCATAACCGCACGCTGTTTTTCGCGCATTATTCTGTCTTCGTCCTCTGAAATCTCATGGTCATATCCAAGCAAATGGAGAACCGAATGCACTGAAAGAAACGCAACTTCTCTTTCAAACGAGTGTCCAAATTCCTCTGCCTGCTCCGCCGCACGTTCAAGCGAAATTACTATATCGCCAAGTTCAGCTGCGGCACCGTCAAGTACATAAATTTCCTCGTTTAAAATATCAAACATCGGGAAAGAGAGTACATCTGTTGCACTGTCTTTGTTGCGATATTCACGGTTAAGTTCGCGAATACCATCGTTGTCAGTATATGTGAGAGAAACCGAACAATCAAAATCTATATTCTCCATGCAAATCGCTTTATAAATTGCATTGTGGATCAACGTTGAAAGTTCATCGGTTATCTCAAATTTACTTTGTTCATTTTCTGCTATGATATTTAGTGTCATTTTTTAAATGTTTTTTGCACTGATAATTTGCGTGCTTCCTTCTCGTATTTTTCGTATGCAAGAATAATCTCCTGCACAAGTCTGTGTCTTACTACATCTCGCTCGGTAAAGTGATGTATACCGATACCGTTTATTCCGTCAAGAATTTTTACCGCTGCAGCAAGTCCGCTCTTTTTTCCGCCCGGAAGGTCAGTCTGTGTAAGGTCTCCGGTTACTATGGCTTTGGAATTAAAACCAAGTCTGGTTAAAAACATTTTCATCTGCTCAGGCGTGGTATTTTGTGCTTCGTCAAGAATGATAAACGAATCATCGAGTGTTCTTCCGCGCATATAAGCAAGCGGAGCAATTTCGATTGTACCTTTTTCAAGATGACGATTATAGTTCTCCGCGCCAAGCATTTCAAAAAGCGCGTCATAAAGGGGACGCAGATATGGGTCGATTTTACTTTGCAGATCTCCGGGCAAAAAACCAAGACTTTCGCCTGCTTCAACCGCGGGACGTGTCAGAACTATGCGGTTGACCTCTTTCGCACGGAGTGCTTTTACAGCCATTGCAACAGCAAGAAATGTCTTACCGGTTCCGGCAGGACCGACACCCAAAACTATGGTATTCTTTTTAATTGCATTTATATATTTTTTCTGACCGACGGTTTTTGCCTTTATCGGCTTGCCGCTACTGGTAATGCAGATACAACTGTCATCAAAATCAGCAAGTTCATCTTCGCTGCCGTCGCTGACCATGCCAATGATATAGTCAACAGTTTGTGCACTCAAATGATCACCGCCTGCGCACATGTTTTTTAAAAACTCCATTGCCTTATATGCTTTTTCAACATTGTCGTCATTCGGCCCTTCGATAATAACTGCATCTCCATCCGTATGCTCAAGAGAGTTATTATAAATTCTTACTTCAAATTTTTGCTCTATTTTTTGCAAATTGATATCAAAAGTTCCAAAAATCGTAGCGGTCATCGCTGCAGAATCTGTATATATTACTTTTCGCGGCATCTTTTATCCTTTCAGCAACTACCAAATTTCAAATTCAGCAATTGCGGCAATATTTTCAACGGCTTCAACACTGCATTTTAAAACCAAAACCGAATTTTCAACTGTTATGCTCTCTTCAATAGACAAAGTGTCTAAATAATCTTGCATATCGAGGATTTTAAAAAACTCGCTTCGTGCTCGAAATAGCGCCTCGCTTTCAGTAAGTTGCACATCGGTATATGTATACGGGAAAGCGGTTACAGTTTCAAGTGAAAGCGGTAATCTGTCAAAATGTAAAACCGAAAAATTTACATTATTATATATTGTATCATAATTATCATCTAAAATGGAATAGTTTTTGAAAATATTTACGTTTTTTCCAAACATTTTTATACTGCATTCCGCAAGCGACTCTTCACCGTAAACTTTCTCTGTATTTTTCAGCGGAATTTCCACAATATATTCATCGCAAACTTCAGCATACACCTTAGCATCTGAATATACATACCGCGTACCTGATTTTTTTGTTTCATATATGCCGCTTACAATTATTTCTCCCTTTTTGACAACGGTTTCACTATTTGCTAAAAGTTTGCCGGTAATGACGTCAACCTCCAGTATCTTTCCGTCTTTCTTTGCCACTATGTTTGCCCCGTCTGCAATAGGCTTTACAGCTTGAGTATAGTCGCGCTCTACCACCTCAACATTTGCTGTGCTACCTATAAAATTTACACTTATCCATGAAATATCCTGGCTTGTACGGAGAATATTACGATATAACGATTTTCTATCAACTAACGGTGAAAATCCACCGATATAAACCCCCTCTTTCTCCAACAGATCGCAGACATATTCGCTGCTTAACTTTTCAGTACCGATGACTTTTATCTCCCATATAAAAAGCGGAGAAATATACAGCACTGCAAAAAACAATACCAAGCCCAGAATCATCCCTGCGCGATGACGGTATTTTTTTAAAACTTCAGGAATTCCATAGCGTGTTACATTTGTGTAATTAACACATAGCTTCTCCATTTTTTCAAATATAACTTTTTCGTCACGTGTATAAATTTTTACAACCGTTTCACAATCGCCTGCATATAAACCGAGAATCCGTATACAGTGCAAATTTGCAATATTTAATATCTCTTTTATATAGCAGTTTTTTATTCTAAATTTTGTATAACCAAGCGTTAGATATAATAGATTCTTCATTTTTTCTCCATTTTTACCGCGTTTATTTCTCCGCAGATCTCCAGGGTTCCTTCAAAAAAGTACACACATTTCAGATGCTCTCCGCAAAACGCAATGCTCTGATCTTTTGTCAAAGCTACAATTTCCTCACTTTTATACTTCAAAATCCGTTTGCACCCGCATAAAATAGCACTATTCCCTATTATTTGTAATCTGCTTGCACTCCCCAAGCCATCTTCCGGTATCTCCAGACTTCTTGAAAGTTTATTTCTTACGGATTTTAAATTAGACATTTTTTCTCCTCCGTTCATAAATTTTTCCACTATAAAATATACTCTCAAACAGAACCGTGTATGAGTGAGGCTGATATTTTGAAGTTTAGAATAAAGACAACTTTTGTATTGTTGCTTTTTATAATAATTTGCATTATAAACCTGGAAAGTGTGACATCGGGAATGCAAAAAGCGCTTGTTTTTTGTGCGCGAACAGTCATACCTTCCCTATTTATTTTCATGGTGCTTTCTGATGTAACAGTTACGCTTGCGCTTTCATCAGGCTTGCCGGCTTTTTTCTCACCTAAGGCAGTTATTTTATGCATTGGTGCACTTTGTGGATTTCCGATAGGCGCAGTTGTGTGCGAGAAATTTTATAAGCAGAAAATAATAAACGCAAATGAGGTATCAAAAATCCTACCGCTTTGCAACATTGCAAGTCCTGCATTTGTTATCGGCGCTGTTGGTTCATCCATGTACGGTGACAAAAAAATCGGATTTTTGCTATATTTTTCTTTATTTGTTTCTTCTTTTTTCCGTTTTATAACTATTAAATGCAAGCATCAACTCATTTCATCCAACTCCACTGTAAACATTGATACTTTTTTTACAGCAATTGAAAAGTCAATTTACGGATTACTGCGTGTTTGCGCATTAATATGCTTTTTCACCGCCGTTCTTTCACTGATCGAACATACAAAATTAAACTATTTAGCATTTCTATTAGAAGTTAGTTGCGGCTGTTCGTTAGCTTCATCTTTTTTTGCTACGCATCCGTATTTTTCAATTGGCATGTGCGGTTTTTGCCTTGGCTTTTCCGGATTTTGCGTTCATGCGCAGATCGTTTCAGTAGCTAAAAGCATAAACATCAATTATGCTAAATTCTTTTTTTCAAAGTTTTTTCAAGGAATATCTTGTGCCGTGATATCCATTTTAGGTTACTATTTGTTTTTTGTGCTTGAAATATTATAATTAATGTGTTAAAATACTTTTACGTCGAAAAAGGAGGTTTTACCATGAAAAATAAACTCTGCGAACAGTATGATATAACAAAAAAATGCGCTTTTTGTGAATATGCCTCCAAAACGCTGGATGAAGAAAAAATGCTTTGTAAGAAAAAGGGAGTTGTTCACTCAGATTATCACTGCCGTGCTTTTAGATATGACCTGATGAAGCGTGTCCCCAAAAGACTCCCATCTTTGCCAAAATAAAAGTCCGAAAAGATAACTTTTCGGACTTTTATTTTTTAATTCTTAAAGCATCGCACAGTTTTTCATCACTTGAAACATATGCAGTATAATTAGTCGAATATGTTACAAATCCGGGTTTAGCAGCAGGCGGCTTTTTTACGTTCTTTACCCTTGTATAATCAACCGCAACTTGTCCACCTTCAATGCTTGAATAAGTAGCCGCTATGGTTGCCGCCTCGGTATAATCTTTTTCCGACGGTTCGTCGCCATTGCAAAGCAACACCACGTGTGACCCGGGGGCGCCCTTTACATGAAACCAAAGATCAAGTTTTGTAGCAAGCTTAAAAGTAATATGGTCATTTTGAATATTATTTTTTCCGCAGAGCACCCTGTAACCGCTACTGGTTTTGAATTCCATTGGTTTTACCGATGCGTTCTTTACAGGCTTTAAATTGGTCATGCGCGAAGCATATCCGCTTTGCGAAAGCTCTCGACGAATTTCCGCAAGGTCATTTTCAGTTTCGGCGCGCTCAAGCGCCTGAGTTACCGTTTCAAGATAATCAAGTTCTAAGCGTGCTATTTCAATTTGCTCAGTAAGGTATTTTTTTGCATTCTTACACTTGTTATATTTTTTATAAAACCTCTGGGCATTTTGTGCAGGAGTAAGACGGCTATCAAGCTCTATTATAACTTCCTCACAGTTCTCGCTATAGTAATTCTGAACAACGGCTTCTTTTGCACCTCGCTTTATAGCATACAGATTTGCAGTAAGTAAGTCGCCGTACAACTTGAATTTTTCACCGTCAGCGCATTCCCTCAGTTCTTCTTTTTGCACATCTATTTTCTTTTGAAGCCTTGCAGTTGCATTTGAAACAAGCTTAATTATATCCTGTCCGCGTTGCTTGATGCGGTCGGCAAGGTCGCGTTTTTCAAAATATACATCTAAAAGTTCACCAAAAGTTTCAAAGTGCTGGGTACGCATATTTGCACCGTAATGAGTTATGTCAAAAAAATTAAACTCAATCGGCTTTTCATTTTCGTCATATACAAGAGTGGGCAGAAAAGACTTTTTATCAAATACTTCTCTGTAAAAGCAAATCGCGTCCCACAAATTTTCAGTCAAAACATTCTCTAAAGGAGTATCACTGTTACCGGAAGCAATGTATGCCAGTTCGCGCGATACAAGCGGAGAAATCCCAAGGAAATTTGCAAGTATGAATTTGGATAATGGTATCGTACCGTCACACGAAAGCACCATGGAAGCAAGCGAATTCTTTTCAATAGAAAAGATATCTTTTTTATCCTGAGCAGGCGGAAGTTCATAAATCATTCCTGGAAGCACTTGACGAAGCCGACTGGTTGAAAAATCAATAATTTTCATAGCGGTAATAATACGCTTTTTCTCGTCAGTGAGCAAAAGATTGCTGTATTTACCCATGATTTCAACAATGATAAATCTTGTAACTGCAAATCCCATCTCATCGCGCGTTGAAAATTCAAGTTCAACAATGCGGTCAAATCCAACTTGCCTTGCGCATACAAGTTTTCCACCGCCAAGTTGTTTGCGAAGCAACATGCATAGCATCGGCGGCGTAGCCGGATTTTCTTTTTGTTTATCTGTAAAAGAAATTTTCGGATTATTTGCACCTGCATTTATTGCAAGTCGCAAATTCTCGCGCAAAACCGGAGAATGCAAAGTTATAACTATCTCATCTTTTTGCGGCTGCTGTATTTTCTCGACCTTTGCATCGCTTGCACGAGAATTTATCTCGTTGACAACTGCAAAAATCATTCCTGAATCGAATGCCATTTTTAAACCTTTCTTAACACATAGTAAAAGAACTTTCCTGCTTCATCAAAACCGGCTTTCTTTGCCACTGCTGCTGATGCCTCATTTTCATGATGACATTTATATAAAACTCTCAGCCCTTTTTCACACAAGAATGCAGACATTGCTTTAACAGCGGCAGTAGAACATCCATTATTTCGGTATCCCACTGCAGTTTCGGTTCCGATTTCAATAATATCCTTTGCGTCCTTGACAGATTCGCTGCTTACAGCGACGGAAATGATTTGACCTTCTTTGACCACTGCATATATCACGCGTTCATACGCAAGACATTCAGCGATATTAAAGGTCGTGAGATTTATATATTTCCCATCACGGCGAACCCGCTCGCAAACAATATCTTCAGATGGCTTATTGTAATCGCAAACAAAGTTATATCCCCAGTTTTTCGGATGTTTTTCCTCTTTATAGCCAAGCTCATTACAAAATGGTTTACATCCTTCGCGAAGAAAATCCAACGCCTCGTCAGAAAACAAATCGCTGCCGTAGTTTTTTTCATATTCCTCGCAAAGCTCTTTTGCAAACGGATATGCAAAAATCTTTGTTTCTCCGTTCATCACTTCTACGTGAATGGGCACTGCAATGTCAAACAGATTTTCACGAATAAAGCTTTCGCCCTCTACATCAAGTATAATCATTATATTTCTCCGTTTTTAATGATTTTTTCAAGTTCGCAGACTGTATCAATGACTACCGCTCCGGTTTTTAAAAGGCGCTCTTTACTTTGATGTCCCCAAGAAACAAGCACGCATTTAACTCCAATAGCCTCAGCAACCTCAAAATCATGAATAGTATCGCCAATAAACAATGCATTCATAGGTTTTTCACGCTTGATCCATTCAATTGCAGCGCCAATTTTTCCATGGGCTTCAATACTATTCTGTCCGATTATTTCAGCGAAAGAATCTCTTAATGCAAGACGGTCTATCTGACCCAAAAGCATCTCTTGCTCAGTAGCTGAAAGCAAAACCTGTATATATCCACTTGATTTTAGTTTCTTTAACAAATCCGAAACACCGTTAAAAACCGCTGCATTCGGTTCGCGCAGATTATATTCAGCAACCCATTCCGGTGCGTAAATTTGAAAGTTTTCACGTTCAAGTCCTAATTTTTCATAATAATCTATTACAGGAAATCCAAATGCCGCGCGGTATTCTTCAACAGTATCTATCTCTTTTTTACCGTACCGCTTGAGCAGAACATTTACTGCATCAATTCCGATTTGTATGTCATTAAGTATTGTACCGTTAAAGTCCCATATAATATGTGAATATTTCATTTCTTCTCCAAAATGGAAAAGCACCGAATGGTGCTTTTTATTTTTTCTCTGTTTTTTTAGGAATTATCCTCATATCCTTGCTACCAAGCACATATCCAAAGGCACCAACTGCAGAAACAATTACGGAACCAAGAATATATATTGGCGCAATTACAATATCATTAGCAAGTGCATTTTTGACAAAAAGCATGATACCTGTAAAACATCCGTTAAAAAGTATCTCAATTATGTAGCAAACAGTTGCAACACCATTGGCGGCTTCAAAATACGAACAGATAAAATAAACAATCGCTACAGCGATGAATACCGCTTCGGCGGTAAGGCAGGTAAAAAAGCCGCATCTCCCCGCTTTCTCGCGTCTGCCAGCATCATACGCAGGTTTATCTTTAGCTCCGTATTCCCACATTGTGGTATATACTATCACACAGTAAAATACCGCCGAGAAAAGACCGGCAAGAAGCATTGTTTTTGCTCCCTGTAAATTTGTCGCAAGAAACAGCACAAGGCCAAATACCGCCATACCTATATGTGTTATTAGCATTCTATATATCATAGACGCGTTATCTTTAAAGAATTTCATTGTTTGTCTCCCGAGTTGTTTTTATTAATTATACCTAAATTATCTTTCTTTAGCAAGTATTATCACAAATTTTTCACCGTAGGTATTTATTTTTCAAGAAAAGTTTTGTATAATAAATACTGAAAACACAAGCGGAGGTTTATTCTATGCCTGTAAAACCCAGACAAGAAATTGACAAAACCACTCTACCGGGAGTTTTGCGCGAATTTGCCGGCTACAAGCTTGGTATTGAAAACTGCTCAGCTCGCACTGTAGAAGAATATTTGCTCGACTTGCGTACTTTTTTACGCTATATGATAGCAACAAGAAACGGTGTTCTTCCCTACGGTGATGACTTTGAACAAATTGATATCTCTTTGATTGATTTAGAGTTTGTCAAAAATATCAAGACAGAGGAAATATACGAATTTTTGTTCTATGCAGGAGCTGACCGCCTTAACGGTTGGGCAGCAAAAGCCAGAAAGCTAACTTCTATAAAATCATTTTACAAGTATCTTGTCACCAAACGCAAGGTTATGGAAAAGAACCCCGCGATTGATATAGACACGCCAAAAAAAGAACGAAAGCTTCCAAAATACCTTTCTGTTGACGAAAGCCTTGCTTTGCTTGAAGCAATAACTTCTGATACCGAATCAAAGAATATCAAACGCGACTTTGCAATTGCTACTCTCTTCTTAAACTGCGGTATGCGTTTATCCGAGCTTTGCGGAATAGATTTGCGCGACATTGATGACAATTTACGCTCATTGCGCGTATTTGGCAAGGGCGCTAAAGAACGTATTATATATCTTAATGCCGCATGTCAAGATGCTTTGAAAGAATATCTAAAAGTAAGAAACCTAAATTTAGATAGCAGTGCGTCTGCAGAACCGGCGCTCTTTTTAAGCAGCCGTGGTAATCGCATCAGCGACAAAACGGTACAATGGATGATTGGAAAATATCTAAAAATCGCCGGACTTGAAAGCAAGGGCTATTCCGTACACAAACTACGTCACACTGCCGCAACCCTCATGTATCAAAGTGGTAACGTTGACGTAAGAGTGCTTAAAGACATTCTCGGTCACGAACAGCTCAATACAACACAAATTTATACGCATATAAGCGATGAACAAATGGAAAGCGCCATGGCACAAAATCCACTTGCTAAAGTTAAGGCAAAAAAAGATTGACAATTGAATATATTCATGCTACTATATATACAAAAGTATATGGAGGTTATCATGAAAAGGTTATTGCTTTTTACTATAGTGTTCTGTTTGACTATGTCTTCCTGCGCAAATACAGACCACGCTACAACGCAGGAAACCACTTCAGTTGCACCGCTTGAAACCACTGCTGAATCCACTGCATATTATCCACCTGCAAATCCCGCATCCGACTTTTCTTATAAAGAAAATGATGACGGTGGTATTACGATTGTTAATTACAAAGGAAATGATACTAGCTTTGTTGTCCCGCCGCAAATAGATGGCAAGAACGTCACAGAGATTTGGTTTAAAAATTCCCTAACACCCGATTTTGTAAATGACACAATCGTTTCCATAACTCTGCCTGACACAATTAAATCAATCGGAAATACCACTTTCCAAAATTATGTTAGTCTTGAAAGCATCAACCTTCCCGATTCGCTCGAAAAAATTGGTAATCATGCATTTGCATATTGTTCCTCACTAAAAAACATCTCCATTCCGGGCAAAGCTATCAGCGAGTACAGTTGGAACGCTTTTATGTATTCAGGGCTTGAAAACATAGAAATCAGAGGAGATATAGAAATTTTACCAAGTGGAATCTTTGGTGCTACAAATATCAAAGAATTCATTTGTCCGGACTCTTTAAAAACAATTGAATTCCAAGTATTCAGCGTTTGCAAAAATCTCGAATCGCTGATTTTAAATGACGGATTATTAACTGTTGGTTCTCATTTACTGCCGCAGACAAAAGTAAAAGAAATCATTATTCCGGCTTCAGTTACAAATATCACACAAGCTGCTTTTGAAAACACACCAAACCTTGAAAAGGTGATATTTGAGGGAGATGCACCTGAAAACTTTTTGGGAACATCAAGCACACCTTACGGTACATCATATACTATATTCTTTAACGAGAGTGCAAAGGGCTTTACATATCCATTTTGGAATGGGTATCCAACTGAAATAATAGGTAAATCAACCCCGCGTCCCATATTCGGAGACTATGAAATTGAAGAAAACGAGACCGGAATTACCATTTCAAAATATCACGGCAATGACGCAAGTATCGAAATTCCAGAAACGATAAATGGCAAAAATGTTACAAGGATCGGAACCTCTGCTTTTGTTTATAAACAGTCTATCGAATGCATTAAAATTCCGGACTCGGTAACTTCGGTTGGAGCGCATGCTTTTGAAAGTTGCTCCGGACTTAAAACGGTTCACCTTTCACGCAATCTTGAATCAATAGAAGAATATGCTTTTTTCGCATGTAACAAGCTTGAGAACATCACCCTCCCCGAAACATTGAAAAAGCTCGGTGATGTTGCTTTCTCAAACTGCACTTCCCTCACTTATATTAACATTCCTGACAGCATAACAGAAATGGGAGAAGGAGTTTTCTACTTTTCCGGTATAAAAGAGTAAAAAACAAGGCAGCAATGCTGCCTTGTTTTTTATTTTGCTCTGTATTCTTTTGCCGCAATTCGTGTAAATATAACGCATGCTTCGCTTCGCACAATCTCGTCATCAGGTCGATAGTTGCCGCTACCGGCGTCACCACCAACAATGCCTGCATTATAAAGTTTCCGTACCGCATAAAAACAAGCCAAATCGGATGTGACATCGGGATTTGAACCATTGCGTACCTCGGTATATTCGCTTTCAGGTAGAATATTCGCAAATACAATTGCCATTTCTCCACGCGTGATATTACGGTTGTAATCAGTAAACTGATTATCAAGAATTATACCGTTCTTAATGCAATAGTCAACATACGGAGTATACCATGCTTCGCTGGTTTCAAACTTATATTCTTTACCGTTATATGCTACGTGTATATTAGCCGCCGCTGTCAGTGCTTGCGCAACAGTAAACTTATTACCGGGACTAAACTTTACAGCAGATGTACCGTTTGCAAGCGAGTATTCGAATGCAGTTTTTACATAATCGTAAAACCACTCTTTTTCGGTAACATCAGTAAACTGCCCCTTGTACTCTCTTGTTTTTTCAAAAGCATTTCCCTTTTCAAAACCAACTATTCTATTTTCAACAGGCATTGGATTTGCTGCCATCAGAAACTCTGTTTCGATAACCGGCGGCGAGCCGAGATAAGGAACCCCGTCTTTATATTCAAGTTTCTGAACAAATATAGAACGGTTATATCTGTTGTTGGCATGAAGTTTTGCGTGATATATAGCATAAACATCTTCACCAACCGGTAAATTAACAAATACAGTTGCTCCCGGAGCAAAAACCAGATTATCTGCATCGCGATGCTGCATTGGACGAGGTTGTTTTTCCCAAGACTCTATGTTACACAAATCTTCACCGACCAGTTTTAAAAGTCCTGTACAATAGTCATCACCGTCAGCGTAATTGGCTGCATACGCAATATAAAGGGTACCGTCGTTTGCGTAAACCGGAAAAGGTCCCTCTATAATATCATAGCCCTCCCATGATTTATCAGGTGTTGCTATAGTATTTACATTACCTTTAAAGGAAACAGGAGAAGAAAGTTCGCATATAACAAGTGTTTGTTTGTGCCTTGAAGAAGTATTATCTTCGGCATTTACAAAAACACTGCTTATGTAATAACGAGTATCGTTGTACTCAAATATTCTGGGCGAAAGCCAAGAATAAATACCATTGTCCATGTTTTGCATTGTGCCAAGCGCGGTATAACTGCCAAGCGGATCATTGCTATCCGCCTTTAACACATAAGGACTGCGAGCAGCTGATGTAGAAGTTGCAGGTGCGCCGGAAAAATAGATATACCACTCTCCTTCAAAGCAATATACCTGCGGTGCCCAGATGCTCTTTATGTTTTCATCAGCTATGTATACCGTTTTGGCAGTAGTGTTTCCGATGTCGCTTATATTCACCGCACGTGAAATCTGTATGCACGGCTTTGAGCCAACAGTTGAAGGACGGACATAGTAATACCATCCGTCGCGGTAATAAACGCTTGGGTCTGCTCCGTAACCGATTACCGGGTTCTTATAAGCAATAGTCCCCTCACACTCCGAAGAAAAATCAACAGTTGTTTCAAGCGATGAAGAATTGCTGCCTAAAACTTTTTCTGTTCCTTCTACAGTTCCAACCGCACGAAAATCGCCGCCTGTGATATTAAGGACAAACTTACCGTTAAACGTATTCTTTTCTTTGTTCTGCACAGGCGCAATGTCTCCGTGAAATTCGCCGCCGCTTATGTTAAAGGTAATGCTTCCGTTAACAACACTCATGTCATTGTCAACATTTGCCGGAGTTGCCATTCCGTATAAACTGCAAAGAAACGTTCCGCCGCTTATGTTAAGAGTAATGTCACCGTCATGGCTGTTTTTTCCGGTGACGCAAACATCCTCGTGGAATTTTCCTCCGTTTATATTGATTATGCTGTTTCCACTGACAGTTCTGAGCGTGTTTACTCCACCGTGTGCACGCTCATTTCCTGCGCGTAAAAAGCGCCACTCTCCACTATTTACGGTAATATTTGAAAAAGTTTTGCCAAGTGCGTTTGCAGATGTCGTAACAAGCCTGTCACCGGTAAATATGCCAATATGCTCTGTTACGCCACCGTCCATATGGATTCTGCAGTTAATTCCATCGCCGAAAACGGTTTTGTTCCCCCTGCAGAATATATATGCCGCAAGGCTGCGCGACTCAAAATCAACATTTTCAAATACTGTTTCACCACCAAGCGAGATAATTCCTGTAAGCTCAATTTCAGCGCCGCAGATTTCTCTGAAGTCATTACCACCATAAACTGAAGTTATCGTAATTTTCCCTTCAGTTTTCGGCAAATCAGCATTTTTAACACGCAAAGGGGAGCAAACCACTATTGTTCCGCCATTTTCGCCAAGGATGCTTGCTGCGGTTTCAAGAGATTTCACAGGAGTGCGAGCGTTTTTACCATTGCCATCGCTATTTCCTACAAAAACTACTCCGTCTCCTGCCGCAAGATTTGGAATATTATCAACTTTTTCGTTAACTTTTATATCTCCTTCGACGTCAAATCCGCGTACTTTTGAATTTGCATCAGTTGTGACAAGACAAGCCGAAGTTCCGCGAACTCTTGTCGCGCTGACGCTTTCAAGTGCAGTAAATGTACCACCTGTTATTTCGAGAGAATAATTGCCGCCAATATATGAAGCCGCTTCTGATTGAACCGTTGCAACTTTTGCGCCTCGGAACTCGCCGCCGGTTATTCTTATATGTACATCACCCTCGTAATACGCAGTATACCTGCCACTGTTGTTACCCGGACGCGCAATAGCAATTATAGGTGTATTAAAAACACCGCCGTTTATTTCGATATAATAATCGCCGTCCTGAGAAGCATATCCACCGGCCGAAATCATTGCATCAGCCTGGTTTGCAGCTTTGCCTGTAAACGAGCCACCATTTATTATAATTTTGACTCCGCCCGTTGCCCCCATTGCACTTTCATTGGAGGTGCGCTTGTTTGAGCCATTTACCATAAACCACAGACCGCTATTTATGGTAATTGTGTAGTCATAAAAACTAACGCTTTCAGCTGTCATCGACTTCGAGTTAATATACTGTCCGCCAAGAATTGTAATATATTCGCCTGTTGCTCTTGTACATGTAACATTATTGCCAACTGTCAGATTATTCCCCTGACAAACAAGTTGATTGAAATAAAAAGTGCTTGAGTCATGAATTCTAATGTCTTCAAACTCGGTATCACCGTTTAAATAGGTGTAACCTCCAAGATTCAACACAGCATTGTTTGTTTTCGAGTAATCAATCCCGCCATAATTGCTTGTAATTTTTACATTTCCGGTAGATTTAGGAAACTTAAGCGCTTCACCGTTTAAAGTTAGCGGTCCGCATACTACAACCGTGCCGCCTTTTGAAACATAATCATACGCAGCGGCGAGTGTTTTAAAAGGTGATTTATCGCTCAAACCGTCATTAAAATCACTACCACTATCACTCACATATGTAACGCTATTTTCTGTTGCAGACAAACAAAGTGCCATAATAAACAAAAGCACTAACGCAAAAAGACTACACGCTACTTTTTTCATGCCTACTCCTTTTCAATTATAGAAAAATCTCCGGCAAACTCTTTTTCAATACGGTTAATTGTGTCCAGTCTGAAAGCAGATGGCCAACCGACAAACATATCATTGAGATGTCCGCGCTCCTCGCAGCTCTTGCGGTAACGTGTCCAACGCGCCTGAAAAAACGCCTCGCTTTGAATTCCCTCGGGACGCTTATGCCCCTGAAAAACGATTCCGCCTTTGGGTGTAATGCAAAGTATCGTATTGCACCAAAGCGCCCTCGCACGGTCGGTCCAACGGTTATCGCCTGTGTGCTTTGCAATACGCATGTATTCAGGAATTGCGATAGCACCCCATGGATCAATCGCAGGATGCTGTGTTGAAACCGCTGTTCCACCGCTTGTATAATATCCCATCTGTGTAAATTCACTGTCGTTGGGATAAATTGCATCGTAATAATACATCCATGACTGGAAATAGTATGCTGCCTTTTGCGCTATCTCAAGATAGCGTTCCTCGTTAGTTATATCGTAAAGGTCAAGCGCAGTGCGGATAAACGGATATGCCGTTTCTTTATCCACGCACGCGCAGTCGATAGCACCGGCGGTACAAACAAAATTATCTATATCACGCTCTGAATATAGTTTCATTCCTCTCTTTGCGCAGGAAAGATATTTTTCATCACCGCAAACTTTATAAAGTTCGAGCATCGCCATTATCATAAAGCCGCCGATCGATCCACCATCTGCTATCTTTGTTCCGTCCATATCCCATCGAAGACCAAAGCCCGTATTTTCATCATAGTGTTCAACGAAGAAATCACAAACTCGCTTTGAAAAGTCAAGATACTCTTCTCGGTCAATACCGATAGATTTAAGGAGTTTATATGTTTTTGCCATTTCCGCCGCTGCCCAACCAAAATTACACACATCGCCGGGGAGATATTCCTTTGTTACAGAGCGACGATAGTTTATTTGAAACAGTCCGCTTTCAAACTGTGTTTTTGACCACGCATCAAGACAGTTTAAACCGTCATCCAAAAACTGTTTTTCGTTAGTTTTGATGTATTCTTCAATAAAATGGCGGGCTTGCATAAAACTTTGTCCCGACCAACCGCACTCAAATACCACATATGGCACGTAAATTTCATCGCTGCTCGGGTCATTGCGCATTGCGTTTCTGAACATTTTGACGCCATTATACTCGCACATCAAAAACTTGCTTTGAAGCAACGCTGCATCATGAACCTCGTCAACCGAAAGTACAGGGGCATGCTTAAACTTAAAAACTTCCTCTATACGGTCAATCACGGTTGCTGTACCAAAATTATCCCATTTAGGTGTGCCGACAAATACATAGAAATCAACCGAGAACACCTGGTTTGGAGAAAGAGTAATATATGTATCGTATCGCGGTCCCATTACATCATGATCAACATAGGAGAGTGGTGCTTCAACAACCGGATAATGTATTCTATGGCCCAGCGCTCCGTTATTTACAGAATATGAGCACGAGCTTACCAGACTCTCCCCATCCTTGTCTGAAGCAAATACGGCGCAGACCGTTTCTTTATTCTCAGTGATTGTGCATGACGGTATACTGCATCTGTCATACGCAAACGTCCATGCCTCTCCCTTGTATTCAAGGCCGTGAGGTTCTTTTCCGCCGCTTTTTTCATTGGCGTCAAACATTACACACGGAATAGTGTTTTTATTTGCCAAAAAGCAATCCCTGACTTCTACAATAAATCGACCGGTTCGATCAGTGCGACCAGTATTCTCAATTGTTCTGTGAACCAAAAACAATCCTTCGCCGAGATACTCTGCGCTATCATATGCGTTCATTGCGCCGAGACAATAACTGCCGTCATCACGCGTAGCAAACAGTATTTCTTTTCCGTTAGATTCAAATATGGGCGGTTGCAGAATTGCAACTGCATCAGAAGCAACCTCAAGAAAACCTTTTTTAGAAAAACAAACCATAATCGCACCTCACAAATTGTCGAATGTAAACATCATCACTTTATAATATTATAAAACAAATGTACAATAATTCAAGTAATAAATTAATGTTTTATTAAAGTTAAAGCGCCAATGGCGCTTTTTATTTTTGCACATATGATAAAACGAGGTGAGAAAATGTCATGTGAACGGTTTCAATGCTCAAATCCACATAAAAAAGCTACACGAAAGACAGTTTTTAAAGGCACATGCGCCCTTGCGTTTGTTTGTCTTTCTTTGACTTTGATTTACAATTTACAAATCATCCCTGCGCTTATACCTTTTGCAAAAGCAAAAATTTCAACAGAGATTACACGAACAGTTCAAAGCGTTGTAAAAAAATGCGTTAAGGATGGCGGCTACACCGATTTCGTCCGCCTTACATATAACGCTGACGGTAATGTGACTTCGCTTGAAACAAACTATTCGAACCTCGCTACAACAAGCAGCGAAATTATAGAATCTGCAACAAAAGTGCTTAGCGAAAACGATTTGTTTGCAATTGGAATTCCCATAGGTACACTAAGCGGAGGTGCTATTTTAGCCGGAAAAGGCCCCGACATAAAAATCAAAGTTAAAGTGTCTCCCAAAGTTACAATAAACATTGAAAACGAGTTTTATGAAAGCGGAATCAACCAGACACTGCACAGAATTGTAGTCGTCATTGACGTGAACACATTTGCGCTTTTACCAATGACAAAAAAAGAGATCAAAGTAACTACCAAAGTTTGTCTTGCTGAAACGGTAATAGTGGGCAAAGTTCCGGATGCTTACACAAAAATCAATCGCTTTGACGATGAATTTGAGGAAAGCGACATTGACGATATATACGACTTTGGTGCAACTTTAGATTAAATTTCAAATATTTTGTTGCCTTGCTAACCAAAGTATGATAAACTATTGTTAATATAATTAACCTACGAGGTGTAAATCATGTCAAAAGAAAAGATGGTTTATTTTCGCACTGCTCTCGGCGGCTTTAACCGCGACGATGTAAACAGCTACATCGAACGTCTTAATTCGGACTTTGCCGAGCGCGAAAGAATTGCCAAAAAAAGA
>SVRG01000113.1 GCA_015064965.1 Oscillospiraceae bacterium | reverse complement strand
TTCGGGATTCACCCTAACGCATGCGCTCAACGTCTCATTCGAGCCGTATCAAACTGAGCCACACCCCGGTAAAAAACTATAAAACTATACTTGGGACATGCTCATTCACAGCGTTCGGGATTCACCCTAACGCATGCGCTCAACGTCTCATTCGAGCCGTATCAAACTGAGCCACACCCCGGTAAAAAACTATAAAACTATACTTGGGACATACTCATTCACAGCGTTCGGGATTCACCCTAACGCATGCGCTCAACGTCTCATTCGAGCCGTATCAAACTGAGCCACACCCCGGTAAAAAAACTATAAAACTATACTTGGGACATGCTCATTCACAGCGTTCGGGATTCACCCTAACGCATGCGCTCAACGTCTCATTCGAGCCGTATCAAACTGAGCCACACCCCGGTAAAAGCACTTTTACAACGCAAATTATTATACCACAGCACTTTGGCTTTGTCAACAACTTATTTACAACAAAAATCACCGGGAAAACCCGGTGATTTTTATCATTTAAGTTTTTCTACAGCTGAACAGATATATTTATATGCCCAGTGGTCGCTCTTAACATCGGGAATAGCAACTCCTTCGCTATCATCGACCTCGGCAATTCGGTTAAGTACTACTGCAAGCTCGGCGCGAGTGATATTATCCTCCGGACGGAAATTGCCGTTGGTATCGCCGGCGAGATAGCCCGCCTTTGTAAGTGCCGCAATGTAGGTAGATGCCCAGTGGTCACGCGGAACGTCCGGGAAATCTGCCTTTACATAGCTCTTTACCTCAAGTCCGAGCGCAATCGCAAGCACCTTGCAAAGTTCGCCGCGCTTGATATTAGCGTTGCCGCGGAATGTCAAATCTTCATAACCGTTCAAAAGTTTTGCGCCGACAAATTTCTTAACTACGTTTTTATACTCTTTATCAACATCGGTGAAATCAATATCCGCATCATCAGCCCATGAAAGCATGAGGTTGTCAAGCGCATTTATCACTTCATACCTTGTAGCCTTATCGTCCGGGCGGAATTTCTCGTTTTTCTTAAGTGGCATATATCCGCCGAGATACGCATCAGAAGCAAAGTATACCCAAGGCTCGTCATCGTCAATGTCATATACAAAAGTTTTTGTCTCGGAAGGAGAAATGGTCACTTTTTCACTGTTGTAAACTGCGAGAGCCCTTACATATACGGTTTCAGTAACAACTATGGGCTCCTCGTACTTGATACGATTTTTAGAAGAAAGCGGACTCTTGCCGTCAAGTGTATAATAAATGTCAGTGCCGGAAAGCTCGCAAGAAAGTGTGATCTTTGTTCCGCGAGCAACGTCTCCCGGCTCCTCAGAAGCTACAACCAACGGAACCGAATATGCCGAAAGATCGGTCTTTCCCTTTGTAATATTACCCTCTACCGCATCGCCGCAGTTTTCGCATACTTTTGCATATCTGCCGGTGGTTGTGGCAGTGGGAACTCTTGTTACAAAAAGTTCCTCACTGTACTCGTGTTCGGTCTTTTTAACAGTTTCATAAACATAGTTATTACAGCGCTCGCACTTAGCACGGAGCTGACCGTCCACCTCGCAGGTGGCTTTTTTCATTACCTTCCACTCGGAAAGCTTTTCCGGAACATCATGTCCAAGTGCCTTGGTGTATGTAGTGTCGGTTTTTTGATAGCCGCATCTTGTGCAGGTGCGTATATACTTACCTCTTTCGGTACAAGTAGGACCGCCGGAAAGCTTGAAGCTATGGCCGAGCGAATTTACCGTTTTGAGTGTAAGTTCAGGACACATTGAGCACTGATATGTGGACTGCCCCTTAGTAGTGCAGGTAGCAGAAGAACTGATAAATTTTGAAAAATCATGTGCTACAGTAGCAAGTTCTTCAACCTTTGTCCCCTTGCATCTTTCGCAAGTATAGGTTACACTTCCCTTTTTAGCGCAAGTAGCAGCAACGCGCTTTGTTTCCTTATAATTGTGTCCAAGTGCCTTGGTAGTATCTACCTTTTCATTGTTGCAAACCGAGCATTTTTCAACCGCGGTACTATCTTTATCGCAAGTGGCACTCGTGCCGGAAACCTTTACATAGTCATGTCCGGTAGCAGTTGTCTTTTCGGTTTTTGTTTCAGAACAGCGCGAGCAGACATAAACATTTTTACCTGTTTCGGTACAAGTTGCCGCTACACATTTTGTATAGTCTATTCTCCAGTTGTGGTCGCACGCAGCAGATGCACAAATTGCAAGCGCAAAAAGCATCACCAAAGCAGCCAACAAAACAATGAAACTTCTCTTCATCATTTTACCTCCCATATTTTGTACTTATACATAAATATTTTACTACATATAGCGAAAACTGTCAATAATTTTGGCTAAAGTATATTATTCTTCCGCCAAAAACTGTTTTTGCCTCATTTGTTACACCGTCTGCATTGCTATTCAGTGCCGCATAGCCGTAAAACATACTGCCGCGATATGACGCAAGCGCACGCGAAAACTCCATTTGACGAGTCAACTCGCCGCTTTTCATTGTACCGCTTGCATATTTATATACGCCATGATTGATATATAGCGCAACTCCGCTGCCGCAAAGAGCATCGTCCCACCATTCAGCAACCGTAGCAAAGGGTGCCGCCTTGGTATCAAAATTCCAGTAAACCTGCGGTGCTATATAGTCAACATAGCCGCCTTTAGCCCAGGCAAGTGCATCACAGTAAATCGAGTGGTATGCCTCAAGACCGCTTGTATCGCTTCCCTCTCCGCCGTTTTTCCATATTCCGAACGGAGAAACGCCGAATCTGATGTTTTCATCAACTTCCTTCACAGTTTGATAGCATTGCTCTATCAGTTTGTTTATGCTGTCGCGGCGAAAATCGGCAAGGCTCATACCCCCGCCGTACTCATCATAAGTTGCCTTGTCATCAAACTCCGCTCCGTCTACGGGATACGGATAAAAATAGTCATCAAATATAATGCCGTCAACTGCGTAGTTTTTGCAAATTTCTTCAACGCCGCTTGCCACAAGAGAGCGCACTTCCGGTTTTCCTGCGTCAAAATAGAGCTTCCCATCGGCATACGGTACCACAAAGTCCGGATTTTTATAAGCGGGCGAATTTTTGGGCAGCACCGATATGTCGGTTTGCGGGTAGGTCTTGTTCCCTGCGGTAACGCGCAGCGGATTTACCCATGCGTGCACCGTGATATTTTCGGCATGCGCCGCTTCAATCAGATACTCAAGGCAGTCAAATTCTCCTTCAGGAGCCTTGTCCGCCTTGCCGGATACAAATTTTGAATGTGGAAAAATCTCCGATTTATAAAGTGCATCCGCCGCCGGGCGAACCTGAAACAGTATGGCGTTAAAGCCAACCTCTTTTGCAAAGGCCACAATACCGTCAAGCTCGGATGCAAGTTTTTTAGCACTAAGCCCCGGCTTTGACGGGAAATCTATATTGTTTACTGTTGCTATTGCATCTCCCTTTGATGCAAGATATTTTGCGTCAAATGGAACACCGTCGGCAGATGCAGGGTAAACACCAAGTGTATGGTCTACAAAATATTTATCCATTCCGCCTGCCTTGATTTGCTCGGGCGTGAGGTTTTTGGTTAGCTGGTAAAGTATTGCGCCAATAAGCTCAACGTGGTTAAGCTCCTCGTTTCCAATGTCCGTCAGCATTCCTATTGCTTCGCCTGATGGCATTGTGTATCTTTGGTTGAGATAGCGCGTAGCTGCTGCAAGCTCACCGTCAGGACCGCCAAGCTGTGAAATTATATCACCTGCAAGGCGCGGATTTGGGTTTTTGATATTAACGGGATATTGTAGCTTCTTTTCATAAATCCACATATTTATCTCTCCTTTCCGTTTCCGTCAAGCTGCCAGGGCCACGGGGTTGAAACCCATTTCCACTCGCCGCCGCGCGTGTTTTCCTGTCTTATCGGGCCGTATTCGTTTTCGTAACGCTCGGCAAGCTCGGTATATTGCTTAATTATATTTTTATACTGTTCAAGTGCCATATTACACTCGGGGTATGCGTCAAGGTAAAGCTCGCATTCAACCTTCATAAAGGCAAGCTCCTGTATACGACGTAAAAGATCGTCGCGGCCCATATGATTGCTGTTGCGGTTGTTATCGTTGTTGATTATCCGTCTTTCCATTACCAATCCTCCTCAAGGGGCTTATCAAGCTCCTCAAACATCGTGCCGCGCATCAGCGCCTTTTCGGGAGAATAAAGCATTCTAAAGCACTGCATAGGAGAGTAAACCATGGCAAGCTGTGTCATACCGCAACCGTTTTGCATACCGCAACCGTTCTGTATACCGCCGCGGTTTGTCATATCGCCACCGTTCGTAGTGCCGCCGTTGGTATTTCTGTCATTGCAGCCTCCGCTTCTCGGAAACAATACGGAAAGTCCGTTTTCGTCTCTTTCCATTTTAAAACAATTCCTTTCTTTTTCCTTTATGGCATAAAGCGTGGGAATAATACCCACTGCTTTCATTTTATGCAAAACGGCAGTTTGAGGTTAGCAGAAAAAGACGAAATATAAAGGCTCCTCGACAATCAGCGAGGAGCCGTGTTTTTGATTAATGTAATTTATTTCTTTTATCTTCAACTTAGCCCTTGGTCAAGGTAGGTCCGCTCGATGCTTTAAGCGTTCCGTCTTCCTGAAGGGTTACGGTAAGAGTGCTTGCACTCGTTGCAGCTTCACCGCGGAAGTACTTGATGGTCATCTTAGAGCCATCAAACTGTACCGACTGAAGAATGATCTCGGATGTTCCGGTTTTGCTGCTTGTATAAGTACCGGTGATTGTAACCTTATAGTTCTCATCAACCGCGATGTTAATAACGTAGTCATCCGTGCTGCTGTAGCCTACATAAGTACCGGTCCAAGTACCTGCAAGCTCCTTGATTGATGTTGCAACTACTGCAGGAAATACCTTGGTGGTATCGTTCTTAATTTGTTCAGTCTCGAAATTAAATTTTGCGCTTGTTACAAGCCACTTGGTTCCCTTAACCCAAATACCGGTAAATACGAATCCTTCATTTACACCTGCGGTAGTAGGAATCTCGGATGCGGGAACTGTCTCGCCATAAGGAACGGTAACAGTCTTGATAACCGAGCCGTCTTGGTTGCAGAACGTAAACGTCTTGGGCTCACCAACCCATTTTGCCTTAAGCGTAATATCTGCAGTTACAGGAGTAGAGAAGTCGTACTTAACATCACCAATATACCAGCCCTCTATAACGTAGTATTTTTTGGTGGATGTGGGCTCGGTTGCAAAACCGCCCTCTGCAACGGTGGTAGTGCAGTTGACGCA
>SVRG01000011.1 GCA_015064965.1 Oscillospiraceae bacterium | reverse complement strand
AGCGTATCGCACGAATTTATGCTTCTCACGCCTATCGGCGAAGACACGCTTGTAATCTGTCCCGAATGCGGTTACAGCGCAAATATGGAAGCGGCTGATTGCATTATTCCTGCATATGCTGATGAAGAAATGCAGGAGCTCACACTTACCCATACACCTGATGCACACACTATTGAAGAGGTTGCAGAGTTCCTTAAACTCGATGCAACAAAGACGGCAAAAGCAGTTGTATATCAGGAAAACCTCACCGATGATTATGTAATCGTGTTCACCAGAGGCGACCTTGATGTAAACGAAACAAAACTCCGCAACTTCCTCGGCAAGGAGATTCACCCTGCTGTTGTTACTCTTGAAAGCGGTATTGTTGCAGGCTTTATCGGCGCTGTTAACTTTGAGGGCAAGGCAACACTTCTCTTTGACAAATCCCTTGAAGGTGCAAAGAACCTCGTTTGCGGTGCAAACAAAGAGGACTATCACTATACCGGTTTCAACATTGAGCGCGACTACGGCAAGGTAGAGTATCACGATTTCTCCAAGGCATATGCAGGCGGCATTTGCCCTGCATGCGGCAAGCCCCACCTCACTGTTAGCAACGGTATTGAAGTGGGCAACATCTTCCAGCTTGGTACCAAGTATACAAAGACCATGGGCATGTCATATCTTGATGAAAACGGCGAGAGCCAATGCCCGATCATGGGTTGCTACGGCATCGGTGTAGGACGTCTTGCCGCATCTGTTTGCGAAGCGAGCCATGACGACTTTGGTCCTATCTGGCCCATTTCCATTGCTCCCTGGCAGGTTCAGCTTTGCTGTGTACGTGCAGACGACGCCGAGTGTAAGACTGTTGCAGATAAACTTTACAGAGAGCTTGAAAACAGCGGTGTCGAGGTTATGTACGATGACCGTGATGTAAGAGCCGGCGTTATGTTCTCTGATGCCGACCTGCTCGGCACACCTCTCCGCGTGGTAGTAAGCCCGCGTAACCTTGGCGACGGTGTTGTTGAAATCACCTCACGCGATAAGAGCATTAATTTGAAGGTTCCCGTAGACGAAGCGCTTGAAACCGTTAAAAAGACAATCGCCGAAATGTTTGAAGCAATCGGCGCAAAAGTTCCTGAACTTTATTGATTATGAGAAATCTGACAATTAAAAGAAATAAAACATTTGTTGCAAGCCTTGTAACTGACAAGGTATATATTGAGGATTCAAACTCAAATGACCTTATAATCAATGGTATACAGTGCCGCAAGCTCGGTGATTTGAAAAACGGAGAAGAAAAGACATTTTCTATCGAAGAATCCGAGGCGAAAATCTTTGTAATAGTTGATAAAGTCAGCAAAGACTATTGCAACGAAGTGTATACTGTTCCTGCAGGCGTTGAAGATGTTAACCTTGTGGGTCAGCACCGCTTTAATCTTTCAAATTCTAATGCTTTCAGATTTGACGGTGTGAGTGACAGTGAAACCGAGAAACTTCATAAAAAAGGCGCTACCAGAGGAAGAATTGTGATAATTGCGGCACTTTTGGTTGGTGTGATAATCGGTAGGTTTGTTACTGCCGAGGTTATATCTGCAATAAAGAGTGCGCCGCAAACCTTTTCTTCAGAAGGTATGGAAATCACTTTAACCAAGCAGTTTAAGGAAGCTGACTACGGTACGTATACCACTTGCTTTGATTCTTCAAATATTGCAGTTTTTGCTTTGAAAGAAGAAATGGCACTGTTTGAAGGTGTAATTACCGATTATACTGTTGACGAGTATGCTCGTCTTGTAGTTTACGCAAACGGTAAATCTGAAGAAGAAATCAAAAACAAAGACGGATTGACCTACTTCGAATATGATTTCTTTAATGCCGAAATGGATGTCGAGTATCATTACTATACATTTTTGTATAAGGCGCATGATGCGTTTTGGATGGTACAGTTTGCTACTTTAAAGGAAGATGTTCAAAAGTTTGAGGATGACATATTTAAATATGCAGGATCTGCTGTATTTGTAAAGTAAGTATTCAAAAAAAGCCTTGCGAACCGCGGTTTGCAAGGCTTTTTTACAATACTAAAATAATGTGGTTGTTTACGTTTATTTTAGTATTGTTAATGGAGAGGGGTTATTATAGAATATATGTGTAAAAAGTACTACTTTTCGCCGAAATGCACAGTTTTTGTGCTATATTTTCTACAACACAAGCAGGATTTTTTATGATATAATATGTTGTAAGACTTTGTAAAAATGCGGAGGATGTATGAAAAAACATTTTTCATTATTGATTTGCCTGGCTTTATCTGCGTTTTTGGCACTTGGTGCATTTGCACTCTCAGGCGAAAACTATGCTCTTTTTTCCGGCAAAACCAATGTTGAAATTCCGATAAACGAGCATGTGGCAGGCGATGCAAACGGCGATGGAACCGTTAACATTGTTGATGCTATCTCTGTTCTCAGGTACAGTGTAGGTAACAAAGTTAACACTTTGCGCGATGGCGTTGATACAAATAGTGACGGCGCGGTTAATCCGGCTGACGTTTTTGTTATTATCCGTCACATTCTCGGCGATGATGTCGGACTCGGCGTGACAGTAAATGCTGACGGCAGTGTAAAAGCAGAAGCAGAGAGTGAGCAAAGCGAAGAAATTGCAATTGAAATACTTGTTGCGGCTGCCGTATCAAACGGAGATCTTTCATCGCTTGAAGCAAATGGCGAGGGTGTTTTCCTTGGTTGGTTTACAAGCGAGGAGGCTGCAAAGTCGCTTGATGTTACGTATGTAGCAGCAAATGACTATACAGGTGACGTATTTGCCGCATTTGTTTCCACCGGGCTTGGTTTTGTCGGTGTGGATATGTTCACCGATGAGCCTTACGGTATAAGATTTATATCAAAGCTTGACAAGAATACTGTTGCCGCTATAGAGAAAGTAAACGAGGCAAACCGCAGCGGCAAAAATGCCACCTTTAATCCTGCAAACGAGTGGAAAAACGGCATTGGCTATGGTACAGCGCTTGCAATAGATATTGCAGTTGACGGTGTGCCGGTAAAGACTGACCGCAAAGTTGTAAACGGCGGAATGAGTGTTCCCGCAGTGTATGTATATGCCGAGGACGATACGGCGATTTTCTTTACTGCAACAGTAATCGGTGTTGATACTGCGGCAATGGCAGATAAAATAGCGGCTCGTCCATATATCACATATAAAGATGCAAACGGTGTCGAGCATACCGTATATGCAAACGGCGCAAGCGAAAGTTTTTACAATGTAACAACGGCGGTTGCAAATAGCGAAACTGCCGCAGAATCTGAAAAGACAGCAGCAAGCGCGCTTATCAGCAAATATACCGGCAGTGCTTTCACTTCAAAATCTACGATTGCACAGTTTAACCTTTCTTCAGTTGAGGGAAGTGCGGATAACGATAACGCGTATGTTGAACTTGACAGAACGACTCTTGTAGCGCTTGACGGCACAGCTGATGACGGCAAAACCGGCAGCGACCGTACAGGTGTTTACAGATATGATAATGCTTTCTACCCCCGCATAACAAAGATCAAAGATAACCTCTATCTTATGACCTTCAACTATTCACAGCTTGGCAGACATATTTACTGGACAACAAGTACTGACGGAAAAACATGGGAGATACCCAAGGTTCTTTATTCTGCTGAATCTGCGAAAAATAAGTTTACATATGAAACCGGTTCTCTTAAAGGCACAGAGGATGATTTTATAGCGGCAACTGCCGACCACACAGTGCTTAATGACGGAACTGTAATGTGCGTATATTCCCGGCGTGCGCGCAACGGCTACGGTTCAAATGAATATACCGGACTCCATACACTTGAGGTTGTTACGGGTACAGTAAGCGGAAATACCATAAAATGGTCAACTCCTACTCCGGTATATCACGGACACTCCTGGGAACCTGAGATTATTCAGCGCAAAAACGGAGATATCGAGATCTACTGGTCGCACTCCGCTCCTATGATCGATCTTTACGGCTTTAATGATGATATGCGTTCAAGCGGTGTTGCAATGATTTCTTCAAGTGACGGTGGAAAAACCTGGACTCCTAGTGTAACGGCAGACGACACAAATCACTATGCCGGCAAGCGCATTTATCAGTATAACGCCGGTAAGTTTACCTTGGACAACGGCAACAGTGTTAATTTCTACCACGGACAGATGCCGGGTGTAGTTGAGCTTGTCGATGGCAGAATGATGGTTATTGCAGAAACAAGAACAACTTCGCGTTCATATCATATGATAAGTCTGGCACGCTCAAACAAGAACGGCACATGGACAGAACTTGGTATTAACGAGGTAGGTCCCTCGGATGTACAAGAGGATAACTTCAAAGGTGCAGCGCCTACGCTTATGCGCTTTGACTCCGGCGAGTTGCTCGTAACATATAATGCAAACCGCTCCGGTTCTAACATGATGTTTGCGCGACTTCTCAATAAGACCGGCAGTGATATCGCCGATGCTTATGAGCTTAATCCTTTCTACACAGTTAGTGAAACCGACAGCGGTTTCTGGAGTTCGTCTGCTCCTATAGATTCCCATACTGCTATTCTTGCAATGTCTTATAAGAAGTATAAGGGACTTGAACCTGAAATAATCGTAAATGAAGACGGCACAGAGACGACCGAATTGCATAACACCACTGTTATCGGTCAGGTAAGACTTAACCATACAATAAATGCAACAAAGAAGAACATGGTTGCAGATGGCAATCTTCAGGAGTGGAAGGGCATTACCGATGCACTCTTTGTGGGCAGCCTTTCCGATGTTCAGGCAACATATCGCTTTGCATATGATGACGATTATATCTACGTTGCAATTGATCGTACTGACTCTTCGAACAATGCAGCTGATACAAACTATGTAATGATTGCAACTGCTGACGGATACGTTAAGGCGGAGATGAGTTATGGTGAATATACTCTTCCTGCGGGAGTTGCGGGTGGAACAAAGAATGCTACCGGCGGCAGAGTATACGAGCTTTCTTTTGACCGCGCAGCGCTCGGACTTACAGGCGAGTATATCCGCGTTTCTCCCGGCTTCACTGATGTTAAAAATAATGCAGATGACCGAATTAACGGCACTCTTCTTACCGATACTTCTTCATGGATAAAGATAAATCTTAAATAATTTGGAGGACATATGAAAAGAATTATTTGTTTAGTGCTTGCAGTAGTAATGCTTCTTTCTACCACTGCTTTTGCAGCGGAAGATATTTTGCTTATTGCACCAAATCCCAATGCAGCAAAATCAGATACAGTTACTGCAGACAAAGCCGCAAATGCACTTCACGCGCTTGGACTTCTGGCAGGTGTCGGCAACAATGCTGACGGTAGCGTAAATTTTGCTACCGAGGGTAGCCTCACTCGCGCACAGTCAATTACACAGGTAGTACGTTTCCTTGGTGCAGAGAAGGATGCTACCACTACTACAAATGCGCACCCATTTACTGACCTTGCAGCATGGGCTGTACCGTATATCAGCTATGCATATGCTAACGGTATTACCGCCGGTGTAAGCGCAACCAAGTTTGACGGCGATAGCGCGATGAGCGACTTTGCATTTCTCACCGCTATCCTTCGCGTGCTCGGTTATAAGGATGCCGAGGGCGATTTCGTATGGAACAATCCCTATGACCTCGCTAAGACCGCAGGCCTTGTAAAAGATACTGCTGCAGATTCCGCATTTACCCGCGGTGATGCATTTGTAATTTGCTACAATGCACTTACCGCCGAAGTAAAGAGTGGTGACAGCGTTGCAGATCAGCTTATTGCAAAAGGACTTTTCACTAAGGAAAAGTTCAACTCTGTTATGGGCATTGAGGAAGAAGTAGCAGAACCTGTTACTCCCGAAAACCCCGAAACAAAGCTTGTTACCATTGACAAACTCGTGCAGAAGAGCACAAACGGCGACCACAAGGATGACGACATTGCAACCGCATCTCTTGAGATCAACTACCGCGAGAATGTGGAGCTTAATTCTGCACTTACCGGTCAATCGCGCTATGACAATGCATGGTATCCTCGTATCAAGCAGGTAAAAGATGACCTCTATATACTTCTCTGGATGTACAGTCAGTTCGGTAGACATCTCTATGTGGCATATTCTGCCGACGGTGCAGAGTGGTCCGCACCTGAAGTTTTCTGGTCTGCAGACAACTCCAAGAAGTTTACACATACATACGGACCTCTTGAGGGTAAAGAAGACCAGTACCTTGCCGTAAATGCAGACGCTTGTGTACTTGACAACGGAGATATCCTTTGTGTATACGCAGTTCGCCCCAGCACCGGCTACGGCTATGCCGATTACGCAGAAATGAACGGCGTATTTATGCGCCGCGGTACTGTTGGCGAAGATAATAAGGTTACTTGGAGTGAGGAAACTCAGCTTACTAAAGGTCAGGTCTGGGAGCCCTTCATCTATCAGCGCGAAGACGGTCAGATTGAAGTATACTGGTCATGTGCTATAGCATATATTGATATCTATGGTATGGATAAGGATAAGCGTTCCACCTGTACTTCAATGATAGTTTCCAATGACAATGGCTATACATGGTCCCCTGAGACAACCAAGGAGTCTCATTATGTTGGCACCAGAGTATATCAGGAAAAGATCGGTGAAAAAGTTCCTTATGGCACTAATGCTGACGGAAGCCCGATGTATACCGAAAAGGTTCCTTATTTCGGTGGACAGATGCCTTCTGTAACCCAACTTTACAACGGCAAGGCACTTATTGCTGTTGAGGTTCAGGAGCTTGACGGAAATAAAGGCGGCGACTTCCACATTTCCCTTGCGCGCAGCGGCGAAAATGGCAACTGGAAGCATCTTGATCTTCTTGAAGAAAAGACTGAGGATGCAATTGTTAATCCTTTCAGCCATAAGGGTGCATCTCCGTATCTTGCACGTTTTGAGTCCGGCGAGGTTGTACTCACCTACGGCTCAAGCGGACTTAATGCAAAAATGGTTAACCCTGACGGTACAAAGATTGATAGCAAGGCATTTATGATGGTTCCCGATGCAAAAGGTTCATGGGGTGCTACAGAAATGATCAATAACCACAAGATTGCGGCTACCAATATCAAGGAAGGCGACAAGCGCGGTATTTGGATTACTTATTCCTATCTCAACCACCGCACAAATGCTCCCAAGATAGCAGTAAATGTTGACGGCTATACCAACGAGTGGGAAAACAATACAGATGCATATTTCGTGGGCAGTGAAACTCAGGCACAGATTACTGTTCGCACAGCTCATGATAGCAGAAATGTATACTTCCTTGTTTCCCGTCCCGATATGTATATCACCAATGGCGATACAGCTACGATAAGCATTGCAAATAGCGCAACAAGTTACTATCGTGTTACTGTAGATATTGATGGTGCACTCAAGATCGACTACCTTGAAAACGGCTCTGTTAAGAGTCAGGTAAGCGGCGGCAAGGCTGTTGTTAAGGTTCTTGGTACTGCTAACAATAACGATGATAAGGACGAGGGCGTAGTTACCGAGATCTCTATTCCCAAGACACTTGTAGGTCTTGACGGCGCGGCATCGTTTAAGATCAATCCTTCGCTTTCTAACCAGGACGGCGTTGGTTCCACTAACGATTCGCTCACCGGTATAAGCTTGTTTACAACTAACCGTTGGCCGAGTGTTGTACTTGACTAAGTAAAAAAAATCACTGCAGTTATTACTGCAGTGATTTTTTTACTTTATATTCGCGATATGGGTTTCGAGCATCATTTTGTTCATTGTACCGATTTGCGTATGAACCAGTTCGCCGCTTGCGTTTATAAAAAGTGTTCCGGGAATAGAGGAAACATTGTATGCCATTGACGCGCTGTAATTTGAGTCATGGTATATGGGGAATGAATAGCCATTGACCTCTCCAAAGCTGTATGCCTTTTCGCGGTTGTCGCCTACGTTTACCATGAGGAAAACTACCTCATCGCCATGTGTCTTGTATGCATTTTCAAAATGCGGCATTTCCGATGTGCATGGAGAGCACCATGTTGCCCAGAAGTTTACAACAATAGGTTTGCCAAAGAAGTCCGAAAGCAAAACAGAGTTTCCGTCTTTGTCGGTTACCGAAAAATCGGGGGCAGTAACGATTGAATCATTTACCGTTGTAATCTCATTTGATTCGGCAGAACTTGTTTTATCGGTTGTTTCAATTGGATTTTCAAGGTATTCTTGAGACAGTGATTTGTATATATAGGCGGCTGCCGCAATCAGCGCGACAAGGACAGCGGCAGTAATTATCAATAGTGTTCGTTTGTTCATATTACTCCTTATAAAAAAAGATGAAGAATTTTATTTAACAGTCCGGTACACATCAAAAGGCCAACAGCGATTAAAAATATACCGCAAACGGTATTGATAACGCGATAGTGCTTTTTTATAAAGGCAAACGCACCGCTGAGTTCTTTTATCAGCACTGCTGAAATCAAAAAAGGGATACCAAGGCCGAGAGAGTAGGCGACAAGCAAAAGCGTGCCGCGAAGAGCCGTTCCGGATGTGGCAGCTTGCATAAGCGCGGAGCCTAAAAATGCACCAACACAGGGAGTAAGGCTGATGGAATATACAATGCCGAATAAAAAGGCAGAAAAGATATTAGATGCATTCTTTTTGCCTTTCATGCCTTTGAAAAAGGGAATATTAATTATTTCAAGATAGCTGAGGCCAAAAACAATTACAATAACTCCGGTGATAATATTTACGGCAGTCTGATATCTCATCAACACCATGCTGATTGCACCCGCGCCAAGTCCCATCGCCGCATATACGGTGGTAAAACCGAGGACAAAGGAAAGGGCACGTACAAAAACAAGATGTTTTTTGTCGGCACCGCCGGCAAAGTAAGAGATGTATATGGGGAGCATGGGAAGCATGCAGGGCGAAATAAATGAAATTATGCCTTCAAGAAAAGTAAGAAAAAAATCCATTGGGTTACCTGCTTAAAAAAGATTTGACTGCTATATCTGCGTTGCCGCCAAAACCGTCATAAATAGATACGGATTTGTCAAGCAACCCTCTTTTTGCGTCCTCGCCGATATTACCGCAGAGCATGATGTTAATATCAATACTTGGCATGTCACTGGCAGGGACAAAACGCATTGTTACAATTTTGCCGTTTTCAATTTCATAAATCTTAAAAGAGGATGCGTGCTCAAAGTGACTGAAGATGTTATTATTTTCAAAAGGTAGAGCGATTTTCATAAAAACAGAGCTCCTTTGTAAAATCTTAATATAGTATAACATGAAAATAAACCTTTTTGTAGTAGTTTTAATCAATTTCTAAAAAAAATATATTTTTTTTGTTTTGGTACTTGATTTTTGTAAAAAAGTGTGATATTATATAAAGGCTTGCAAAGAGCAACAAGGAGAAGTCGCCTAGTTGGTCGAGGGCGCACGATTGGAAATCGTGTAACCGGTAACTCGGTTCGAGAGTTCGAATCTCTCCTTCTCCGCCAAAACAAAAACCACCCAAAAGGGTGGTTTTTTGTTTTACTTTGGAAAGGGAAGCCTTAGTTGCAACAGTGCAAGCATCGCATAGCGATGCGCGAAAGAAATAGAATATAGCGGGTATATAATTTCGGGTAATTCCGTAGGCTCTGTGCGTCCTTTTCCTATGCTATTAACCCTGCAAATAAAGGGGCACCGATTACGGTTAAAAGTCCTGCAACAACTATCGAAAGGCTACTCATTGCGCCTTCGATTTCGCCAAGCTCAAGCGCTTTTGTCGTGCCTATCGCGTGCGAGGATGTTCCAATGGCAACGCCTTTTGCAATTGGCTCTGTGATTTTAAAAATCTTGCAGAAAGACGGCGCAAACATATTGCCTAAAATGCCGCTTAAAATTATCGCCGCTACGGTAATCGGCACATATCCGCCAAGTTCTTCTGTTACTCCAATGCCGATAGCGGTGGTTATGGATTTGGGCAGGAGGGTTACGTATGTAGCGTGGTCAAGGCGAAAGAGCAGCGCCATTGCAAATACGCTGACAAGGCAAGTGAGAATACCGCTTGCAATGCCGCAAATAACGGCTTTCCAGTTCTTTTTCAGCAGTTCAAACTGCTCGTATAGCGGTATCGCAAGACAAACTGTTGCAGGCGTGAGAAAAAAGCTTATAAACGAGGAGTTTGCTTTGTATTTTTCATAGTCAATGTCAAGTATAAGCAGCGCAGCCGCAGTTAAAACAATGGCGATAAGCAATGGATTAAACAAAACATGCTTAAACTTTTTCTGTATCAAAAGACCGATGCAGTACGCAAGCAGCGTTATAAAGACGGAGAAAAAGGTTGAGCCGTAAATGAAATCAATCATGGTTTTCTCCTTTCTTTGAAAGGGAAATGACAAGTTGAGTCATTTTACCTGATACAAGCATGATTAAAAAAGTAGAAACAACGATAATAACGGTATAAGATATCCAGTTTGGTGCAAATACATCCCATGTGTCAATAAGCCCTACAGTAGCAGGAATAAACATTATTTGCATAAGGCTGACTAAAAACTTTCCGGTGTCGCGTACCGCGGAAAGCGGAATAATTTTCGTTTCAAGGCAGATAAACATTATCACAACACCGTAAATGCTTGCAGGAATGGGAAGCGGAATAAGATGATTGAGTGCTTCTCCAATAAGCGAGATGAACGCAATTATTGTAAATTGTTTGACATATTTCAAAGACAAAACCTCACTTTATTCATAAAAACAAAAGCAACCCGATTGGGTTGCTTTGTTGGCTGGGGATGAAGGATTTGAACCCTCACAAACAGAGTCAGAGTCTGTCGTGCTGCCATTACACAAATCCCCAATATTTTGTTTTTCTCTCTGCGACGTTTGTTATTATAGCAAAGTTGTTTCGACTTGTCAAGTATATTTTTACAAAAAAACAAAGTTTTATACAAGTTTTTTTAAAAAAGATTTTATGTGCGCAAACTAGCGAGAGGTTCGCTCGGTACTCTCCATATACACAAAGCAGAAGGAGAATTGTTATTTCGAGCGATTTTGTTTCTATTTAGCCGCAGTTATGCGGCGTTGCACTGTTGCAACTAAGGCTTCTGCCGCCCTCGGCGGAGCTCGGTTGTCACAAGCCAAGTTGCTGCCACTCCTTAGTGCTCCCCTTTATCCGCCACCGGCGGCGGTCGCACACGTCCCTCTCGCGCCTTCGGCGCTCATGTTCAAATCTCCTGCACAAAGCAAAAAAGCAATCCCGAATGGGATTGCTTTTTGCTGGCGCAGAAGGAGAGATTTGAACTCTCGCGCCGGTTACCCGACCTACACCCTTAGCAGGGGCGCCTCTTCACCACTTGAGTACTTCTGCGTACATTGCATGTTAGGTGATTAACACGCACGATTTATTATACATACTTTAACATGGTTTGTCAAGTGCTTTTTTGAAAAATAAAATAAAAACAGGAAAGCCGAAGCTTTCCTGTTTTTTTACCAGTGCCATCTTGATGTCTGGTAATCAATATCGTGTAGTTTACCAATACCGCTTGGTAGTGGTTGGGGATTTACGCTGGCACCGGCAATTTCTAAAATGTCATTGCCGCCCTTGGGATTGGGTACAAAACGGATGCGGTCGATGCAAGTATTAAGCGGGCGTGTAACAGTGGGGGAGTTGTTGCGCAGATATATAATAAAATGTTCTTTTCCGTCGGGGGAAGAGAATGCGCTTGCCGCACCGTTACCGTAAGCCTGATCGTTTGACCACATTATCGGATTGTGCGAGTACTTTGTATACGGACCGTAGATATTATCCGAAGTTGCATAACCGACACCGTAGGTGGAATTATAGTTTCCTCCGGAGTAGATGAGGTAATATGTGCCGTTATGCTTGACCATATATCCGCACTCAAGTACGGACGCTTTTGCATACTCCCAGTCCTCAGTGGGGGAGAGCAGGAGAGTTTCGGTTGAAAGGTCAAGCGTTGCCTTGCCATTGGATAAAACAAGTTTTGAAATATATGTTCTGTTTCCGCCGGTGGTTCTTGTATAGATGAGATAAGCGGTGCCGTCATCGTCGACAAACGGTTGACCGCCGATAAGGTCGGTCTCGTTTGTCAGCGGAACTTTTTCCTCACTTTTAAAAGGACCGGTGGGCGAAGTCGAAGTAGCATATCCTGTAGTGCTGTATCCAAGCGATGTGCTTCCCTGCAGATAGAACATATAGTATAATCCGTCATGATTAACTAGGTTCGCCGCGGTGATGTTCTTGTCACTGAAACTGTCAGCAATTGAAAGAACGGTGCCTTCTGCGGTAAAGTTTACAAAATCGGTGGTGGAATAGCATGTAACACCGTTGCTGCTTCCGCCGCTTTTTGTGCCGTAGATATAATACGTGCCGTCAACGTAGAAAATTTCGGGGTCGGTAAATGTTGTGATGATATGGTTTGAGTAAGTTTCAACACTGTTATCGGGAACAACAGTAGTTACCACAGGCAATGATGCAACCGCGTTTTCAGTGTAGATGCCCACACAGTTGCCGTATGCGGTAAGCGCTAGATCGAAATCAAAATAATTCTCCATAACGAGGGGATTATCATTGAAATAGAGTTGAACAGCATTCTTTTTGGTACTGTTGCCGCAAACCACCTTGATTTCGGCGTTGTCCGACAGACGGTTGAGCTTTCTTTCAGCCACGGCGCGGTAGTTGCCATTAATTATCTTGTAAACAACCAAACTCTCGTCGGCGGTGTTTACCTCAAAATAGTAACCGTTTTTGAGAGCAGGGCTGTTTCCGTCACATCCAAAATAAAGTCCAACCACGGAGTTTTCGTTAAGTTTCAGTTTTGAATAAATGGAATATGCATCAGAATTTGCGGTGCCAAAAGCATAGCCGGACGAGATAAACCCTTCATTTACTTCTGCACTGCCAAACAGCGAAAGGTTGGCGGACATATCGTTTGTTACGCTGTACTCGGTGATAAGTTCACCTTTTGAAAGCGCGCTGCGTAAAATAGTTAAGAAGTCGCTTGCAGATATTGTTTTGTCCTCATTGATATCTGCCGCCGCGGTGTAGTTTCCGCTTACAGACATTTTGACTGCACGCAAAACATCAAGCAAGCTGAGTTTTTCGTCAGCGTCAACATCGCCGCCCGGAATCTCTTTTTCAAACTTTGTAATTTTAGCAGAAGCGCCGCTGCGCGATGAATCACGGTTTTTAAGAGGATTTTCTGTTATCGCCGGGTATTTTGCCTGATAAGCTGCGCTTGCATTTGCGCTGTCGCTTTCTAGTATCTCCGCAATGCTTGACTCCGAAACCGGAGTTGTATCATAGGGACAGGTAGTAAGCGCAACATTGCTTGCAATATTGATTTTAAGTTCGCCGCTTACGGTGCCGGTCTCTGAGCCGTAAACCTTTGAAAGATTGCTACCGAAGATGTTGATTGTACACTTGTTGCTAATTATGCCATTGGTTACGGGGCGGATATAGTAATGGAAATCGCCGCCGTAAACAGATACATACAATTCTCCGCTGATTTCGGCACCGGAGACTGCTGCTCCGACAATACCATTTTTAAAAGTACCATTGTGGATGTAAATATTTGTGTTACCGGTTGAGTTTGTAACACCTGTCATATAGAAAACATCTTCAAATGTGCCGTTGTTGATTACAATAGTGGTATCGCCGGAGTGCGGCGCAGAGTTTGTACCTGCAGAGCCACCGTAAATGCGCGAAAATGTACCGCTATTTATTTCAAGATATCCGCCATTTGCGCCAACAAGTCCCGCTGCACCGACGGTGATTCGCGGATAGGGGCTTGGATCGTTTTCAGGATCATATGTTAAACTGTCAGAAATGCTGACTTTAACGCCTTTGCTGAAAACAGTGTGATTGCCGTTGCACACAATGTTGATATTGTTGTTAGAAATGACAATATTGAGGTTTTTAAAGTTTACGGAGCTTTTTAAGTAGACGTTGCCCGAAAGAACGAGAGCCGCACCTTTTGTGCGATAGTCGCTGCCGTAAACTGAAGTTATTGTAATGTTGCCTTTTGAGGCAGGAAACTCAATTGATTCAAGTTTCATTTCATCGCACACAACAATAGTGCCGCCGTAGGGCAGGGCGCGGAATGCAGCATAAAGTGAGTTCAGAGGCTCTTTTGAAGTGCCTGACGCATTATCGTCACCGCTTGCAGAAACATATACTATGTCACTTGCCGCGAATGCCGAAAATGTGAAAATTAAAACAAAAACTAAAATAGTAACCCAAAATATCTTTTTCATATTTTATCCTTATTTACCAATGAAAACGAGCGGTCTGATAGTCGGTTATCGCAGCAGAACCAAGTCCGCTTGGCAACGGCTGAGGATTGACTGTGGGGCCGTACATTTCTAAAATATCGGCGCCGCCGTTTGGATTGTCAACAAATCTGATGCGGTCAACGCAGGTAAGAAGCGGACGTACCACGGTTGGTGAAAAGTTGCGCAGATATGCAATAAAATGTTCGCTTCCATCGGGGGAAACAAAGATAGTGGCCGCGCCAACGCCGAATGCTTGGTCGTTTGATACGAGTATCGGGTTGTACTCATATTTTGTATACGGACCGAGCGGGGAAGTGCTTGTTGCGTAGCCGGTACCGTAGGTTGAGTTGTAGTTGCCGCCTGAGTAGAGGAGGTAGTATGTGCCCTCATGCTTCACAAGATAGCCGCATTCTACAACGGATGCTTTTGCATTTTCCCATTTTTCGGTGGGTTCAAGCAACATTTTCTCGGTCTTGAGGTCGATTGTCGCCTTGCCGCCCTCAAGAGTAATTTCAGAGCCGTAGAGCTTGTTGCCGCCGGTTGTACGTGCATAGATGAGATAGATTTTGCCGTTGTCATCTACAAAAGGCTGACCGCCGATGAAGTTTGAGTCACCGGTGAGAGCGGTTTTTTCTGCATTTTCAAAAGGACCTATAGGAGATTTTGCAGATGCATAAGCAGTTACGGATGTGCCAAGATCGGTTGATTTTGCCATGTAGAAAAGGTAATACCAATCACCGTGTTTTACGATGTTAGCCGCCTTGTAAACCCCGTCACCGAATGCTGCGCCGTGGCGAAGCACAAGACCCTCGTCTTCAAAGTTAACAAAGTCGGTTGTGGAGAAGCACTGAACACCTTTATTCTGCGTTGTGGAACGTGTGCCGTAGAAATAATACTTGCCGTTTTCAAAAAACACCTCGGGGTCAGTGAACTGTTCAAGAATGTTGTTTTTGAAGCAACCGTCTGCATTGACAGGGGCTTGTTCTTTTACGCATACAGGGAGCGTGGCAGAGGCGTTTTCTACATACAGACCAACCGCATCTCCAAGTGCTTCAAGGGAGAGGTCGAATTTAGGATAAGCTTCGTTTACAAGCGCGTTATCGTCAAAATATAAAACGGCGGCATCTTTATTTGCACTCTTGCCGACAGTTACTTTGATGCGTGCGCTTTTTCCGAGAATGTTTGCATTTTCTTCGGCAATTATACGGTAGATACCGTTTGCAACTGTGTAGAGAGTAGCGGTTTTCTTTGCCGAGTTGACTTCAAAATAGTATCCGTTTGCATCGGAGGGATTTGTGCTTGTACCGCCAAAGTAAAGACCTGCAATACCGCCTTCGCCGAGTGTTACATCGGAGTAGAGGGAGTAAACTTTTTCGTTGGCGGTGCCAAATGCATAACCCTTGGAAATTTTGCCGTTGTTAACCGTTGCGCCGCCATAGAGATTGAGTGTGTCTGAAATTGTGTTTTTGAGCACTTCGCGTGAAGTGGTTGCTTGGCAGTTCATTGTGCTGTCAACAAGCGCAATTACATCTGTCAAAGTGATTCTGCTGTCGGAGTTGATGTCAGCATTTTTATCATATTTGCCGCCAAAAATCATTTTTATTGCTGCAAAAACATCGTCAAGCGTGTTTTTGCCGTCGCCGTTTATGTCATTTGCATCACCGCTTATTGGATTTGCATCAGTTTTCTTTGCGGTGCCCGATGCGGTCATATCTCTTGTGCCAAGCGAAGCGCCGGTTTCTTTTGGCAGCTTTGAATTTGCGTGGGATTCGATAAAAGCATTGTCCTTTGCAACAAGCTCGGCAAGCGAATCTCCGTTGACAAATGTGGGATTAAGACCGGTGTTTACATTTTTGGTTCCGTCAACATACATATCGGTGATACCCGAAACCGCAGAAGTTCCTGCTACAAATTTCTTTGCAAAGTCTGTGAAAATATTTACTGTAACATCGCCGCTGATGGCGCCGCCTCGGCCGACTCTGATATTGTTTGTATTAAAAGTGCCGCCGTAAATTGAAATGTGGAGATTTCCGTCGATCGCTGCGGCAGAAGCACCGTTGACACTTGCATCAAATGTGCCGCCGTAGATGTACATGTTTACGTTACCGTTTGTTGCAGAGTCGCCGCCGCCGTCAAACGTATTTGTAAAATGGCCGCCGCGGATAACAAGGCATGCGTCTCCCACCTGCGGAGCAGAAGATGTGCCGCGGGAGCCGCCGCGCACGCGATACCATGTACCGCTGCAGATTTCAAGATAAGTTCCGGTTGCAGGTGTGGCACCCGAACAACCTGCCACTATACTGGGGTGATTGACCTCATCATTAGTGGTTGTTACAGTAATGCCCTCGCCAAAGCAGGCATAATTGCCGTTGCACTGGAATACAAGATTCTTTTTTGTGGTGAGAATGTCAATGTATTCAAATTTGATTGGGCTGGTTATGTTGATATTGCCGTTCATGTAGATAATTCCGCTTCCGCCTTCGCCGGTGCTTACACGGTAATCTTCTGCATCAAGCGAAGATATGGTGATAAGTCCTTCGGAGGAGGGGAGCTGCGTTGCATCTACGGTCACAACACCGCACACAACTATTTTACCGCCGCTTGGCAGAGCGCGGAATGCAGCATAGAGAGATTTTAGCGGAGAGTCGAGAGTGCCTGCACCGCTGTCATCACCAAAAGGAGTAATATAAACTGTGGGTTGGTCAATTGCAAGTGCTGATAAACAAAGCACAAAGCAAGTTACAAGCACTGCTATTAAAGCGACTATTTTTTTCATGGCGTTCTCCTTAAAAAACGGTATGATATATTTTACAAATAAAATATATCATACCGTGAGGTGTTTTGCAAGTTTTGCATAAAACTTTGCTTATAAAATATGCTCAGGAAATAATTTTTTATACAAACCTAAACTTTTTGTACATCATGGATGAAATCTTATTGCTTGCCATTCGTCTGCGCTCATATTATGGTGTGCACTTGGAATGGGCTGCGGTGTCACCGAGGGGCCGCAGATTTCAATGATATCGGCTCCGCCGCGTGGATCTCTGACAAAGCGGAAACGGTCCATACAGGTTTGCAAAGGGTTCGTTTGGTAATATGAAAAATTGCGTAGATATATTATAAAGTATTCACTGCCGTCACTGGACGGGAACACGCTTGCTGCTCCAACCCCAAATGATTGTGCGGTGCCGATGAAAACCGGATTGTGCTTATATTTTGTATACGGACCGAGCGGGGAAGTACTCACTGCATAGCCTACTCCGTATGTTGAATTGTAGTTGCCGCCGGCGAAGAGCAGATAATAAAGACCGCCGTGCTTTACGATTAAGCCGCATTCAACAACACTTGCGCGCGCAGCTTCCCATGGCTCGGTAACTCCAAGCAAAAACTTTTCGCTTGAAACATCAAGCGTAGCTTTGCCGTTATCAAGTATCACCTTTGCGCCGTAGGTTTGATTACCTCCTTGGGTACGTGTATATATGAGGTATGCGGTGCCGTCATCATCGACAAATGGCTGACCGCCCAACATATCGGGGATGTTTGTAAGTGGCTTCATATCGGGATTTGTAAACGGACCTGTCGGCGATGTTGATGATGCGTATGCAGTTGGAGAGCGACCAAACTCCTCACTGTAAGCGGAATAAAACATGTAATAATAACCGTCATACTTCACTATATTTGCACAGAGAAAACCGCTTTCGCCAAAAGTGTCGCCTTTTTTTAACACCTGACCTTCGTATTTGAAGTTTACAAAGTCGGTTGTAGAGTAGCAGTTGATACCGCCGGTTTTTCCCTCGCCTGTGCCGGAACCTGAGCCATAGATATAGTAAATACCGTTTTCGCAGAATATATCGGGATCAGTGAATTGGTTAATCATGTTGTTTTTGTAAGTTTCCGAAGCATTGAATTCAAAGTTTTCATAACGCATCAGCGTTGCCGTTGCGTTTTCCACATACATCCCGACTGTTGTGCCGAGCGGTTCAAGTGAAAAATTAAAATCAAAGAACTGAGAAACTTCAAGCACGTTGTCATCAAAGTATAGTTTGGCCGCGCCATCCGAGTATTCGACTTTTATGCGCGCCTCGTTTGATAAAATGTCAAGCTCCTTTTCGGCAATGTAACGGTAAAGCCCGTTTGTTACCTTATATGCGGCAAGTTTGCCTCGCTCTTTGCTTACTTCGAAGTAATATCCGTTTGTGATTTTCGGATCGTCATTGTCACATCCGAAGAATAATCCGACAATGCCTTTCTCACTAAAAACTACATCGGAAAATAGGGTGTAATTTTGAGTTTTAATATCAGCAAATGCGTATCCGCGTGTCAGATGTTCGCCGGCAAAAGCCGCACCGTAAAGTTTTGTTTTGCCGCAACCTCTTTGTATTTCAGAGGTGTTAGTTGCATTGTTGAGAGTTGCATTGATGAGTGTTGCTGCATCTTGAACTGTGTTTCTTCCATCGCCGTCAATATCAGTGCCGCGAAGTGCGAGCAGGGCATCTCTGACGCTTAAAAAACCGTTTTTATCAAGGTCGCCGTCAGGTGTGTATTTGTCAAACATTGTTACCGACGTGGTATATTTCATGTCGCGCTCGTTTAACGCGGTAGACCAAGAGGTTGCAAGTTTTTCTTCCTTGGCTTTTAGAAGGGTGTTGATTGCAGCTTCTTTTGCAGCGACAACATCGCTTATTACATAAGTATCAAAATTGCTGATTGCAAACGATGCGTTTGCGGTATTGATTCTGATTTTGCCGTTAACTGAGCCTTTGGGCATGGAAATTGCCTTTTTTGTGTTTGCAAAAAGGTTTATATTAACATTTTCACCGACATTTCCACCGTTTGAAATGCTTATCTCGCCCTCAAATGTGCCGCCGAAAACAGATACATTTATGCTCCCGGAAAACCCGGTGGAGTTTGCAAGGCGAATTCCTTTTTTAAATGTGCCTCCGAATATGTAGAGGTTTCCGTCCCCGTTTGTAAACGTGTCACCGGCAAGCCGTAAATATTCGTGCACCGTGCCGCCGTACATTGCAATGTTTACATCGCCGTTAAGTTCTGCAATGGTATTGTTTTGACCGCCGCGAATGCGAGAGTAGTCGCCGCTGTGAATTTCGACAAACGTCCCCTTGCTCGGGTGTCTGCCAGAGCCTGCACAGGTGATTCCGATAAGGTTGATTTCGTCAGAAGTTGTGGACGTGCGAACTCCTTCACCAAAGCAGGTGTAATGGCCGTTGCAGAATATGGCACAATTCTTTGCAAATGAAGTGATTTCAATGTTTTCAAATTTTACATTTCCGCGAAGCTTGATGTGTTCGCCAATGAGAATTTTTGCATTGTATAGTTCTCTGTAGTCGGTTGTGCCGTCAAATGAAGTAACGGTTACAAGACCGTCGACTTCGGGAAATTCTAAAGTTTTTTGGAAAGAATATGCCGTGGTTACTACAAGCGTTCCGCCGTTTGGAAGTGAGTGAAAACCTGCTTCGATGGTTTTTAGCGGTTCTTCGCGGCTACCGCAGTTTGCATCATTGCCAAATCCTGATACATATACTACGGGTTCACTTGCAAAAACACAAGTGCACAAAAGTAGTGAGATAACTAATGAGAGAATGAATTTTTTCATTAAAACTCCTTTAATATCTTTGCGGCTTCAAGCGGGATCTCACTTGCAAGCACGCCATATTCGGAAATCTTTTCGCCAAGGCGCTCGCCGGCAAGACCGTGTACGTATGCGCCGATGACTGCGGCATCAAGTGGAGAGGCACCCTGTGCCAAGAACGCACAAATCATTCCGCAGAGTACATCGCCGCTACCACCCTTGGCAAGTGCGCTTGAACCTGTGGGATTTACAAACACTTCTTCGCCGTTTGTGATAACAGTGCCGCGCCCTTTAAGCAAAACGGTTATACCGTACTCACTTGCAAATCTTTTTGCATATTCTTCACGGTTGCTTTGTATCTCTGTAACCGGAGTGCCGCAAAGACGGGAAAACTCAAGCGGGTGCGGCGTGATTATGATCTCTCTTTTGGCTTTGCGGAATAGATCCGTGTGTCCGGCGAGTACATTCAAGCCGTCAGCGTCTATAACAAGCGGCGCGCCTTCGCGCTCCATGAGCCATTTTATATTTTTGTATGTTGTTCTTGTGTTGCCGGAACCGCAGCCTATTCCAACTGCATTTGCACTGTCGGATGCATCTATCATGTCGTAGATATCAGTGTCAAGCCACACTGCCTCAAAGATGGATGCAGAAAGTGCATCAATGACGCACTTTTCGCTTGCAAGTGTTACAAGTCCGGCGCCGCATCTGAGCGCGCCGAGCGTGGCAAGTGCTGCTGCACCGCGCATGTTGCCGCTTCCGCAGGCGAGTAAAACACGTCCGTATGTGCCTTTGTTTGAGAGTGGAGAACGCCTTGGCAACTTTGACGATACATACTCTTTAGTTGTTATCATATTTTCCTCCAAGCATGTCCTCGACAAGCTTTACTCCGATCTCGATGCATCTCGGACAGGGTGTGAGCGGCTTGCCGCTCTTTATGCCTTTTAGATCCGCGCAGATAAGTGCGCCGCTTTCTTTTTCAAAATCCGCGCACATCTGCTTTGCAATTCCATATGTTGTTTTTTTGGATTTTGGCTCTTCAATATTGCCGTCTGCGTGTTTAACGCTTGCTACCATAAGCGCGCCGGAGAGGGCACCGCACATTGCTGCCATTCCGCCTCCTCCAAGACCAAATCCTTCGGAAAGTTTCATGAGTATCTTTTCATCCATGCCGCATTCGTCTGCAAATGCGCAAAGCACACTCTGTGCACAGTTGCAGCCGCGATCGTGTAATACTTTAGCATATTCATATTTTGTCATAATATCGCACCGTCCTTTTCATTTAGTTTAACACAAAAACATATCTTTAGCAATAGGAGGTGTATATTTATGGATAGATATTCAACTGCCGGCATCGGACAAAAGCAGGTGATAAACGTCTGCGACGGCGCGATAATAGGCTTTGTTACAGACATTGAGTTTGATAGCTGCGACGGGAGAATAACGGCACTTATTGTAGGTGATTGCACATCCCTTGGCTTTGCCAAAGGTGAAAGTGTGCGGATACCGTGGTGTAATATAAAATGCTTCGGCGAGGACACTATTCTGGTGGAAATTGTAATATCAGAGTGCAAATATGCGTGTTCGTGCGAAGAAAAGAAGAAAAAAAGGCCGTTTTTTAAATAAAAGAAAGATTTTTTTGCAAAAAAGTATTGCAATAGTGAAAATGTTGTGATACAATTATTCAGCCTGCGAAAAAGCAGGTAAATATTATAACACACATATGGGTACTTTCCCGCTCGGTCCGTAAGGTAGCGGCGACAGCCTATATGGTGGGAAAACCGGAGGAGACATAAAATGTCTGTAATTTCTATTAAGCAGTTGCTTGAAGCAGGTGTTCATTTCGGACACCACACCAGAAGATGGAACCCTAAGATGGCAGAGTACATCTTCACTGAAAGAAACGGTATCTACATTATCGACCTTCAGAAGACCGTTAAAAAGTTTGAAGAAGCTTACATGTTTGTTCGTGAGCTTTCTGCAAACGGCGGCAATGTTCTCTTTGTTGGTACAAAGAAGCAGGCTGCAGACACCATTAAGGAAGAAGCTGAGCGCGCAGGTCAGTACTACGTAAACGTACGTTGGCCCGGCGGTATGCTCACCAACTTCAAGACCATTCGCAAGAGCATCAACCGTCTCAACCAGCTTGAAAAGATGGCTCAGGACGGCACATTCGACCTCCTTCCCAAGAAGGAAGTTGCAGCTCTCCAGAAGGAAATTTTTGACCTCGAGAAGAACTATGGCGGTATCAAGACCATGGAAAAGCTTCCCGATGCTATCTTCATTGTTGACCCCCGTAAGGAAAAGATCGCAGTTCTCGAAGCAAAGAAGCTCGGTATCCCGGTAGTTGCTATCGTTGATACCAACTGTGACCCTGATGATGCTGATTACATCATTCCCGGTAACGATGACGCTATCCGCGCTATCAAGCTCATCTCTTCTGTACTCGCTGACGCTGTTATCGAAGGCAGACAGGGTGAAGCATTTGCTCCCGAAGCTACCGAAGAGGCTCCTGCTGCTGAAGCTGCAGACGCTGAATAATTAAATATAAGTAAAGGATAGGTATATAAAATGGCTGCTATTACCGCAAAAGACGTTGCTGAACTTAGAAAAAAGACCGGCTGCGGCATGATGGAGTGCAAAAAGGCACTTGTTGAAGCTAACGGTGATATGGATGAAGCTGTAAAGGTTCTTCGTGAGAAGGGTCTCGCAGCAGCAGGCAAGAAGGCTGACAGAATTGCAGCTGACGGCCTTGTTGACACCCTTACTGTTGGCGATGTTACCGCTATTATCGAAGTTAACACTGAAACCGACTTCGTTGCGAAGAACGAGAGCTTCCGTGAGTTTGTTCGCGGACTTCTCACCACTATCGTTGACAAGAAGCCCGCTGACGTTGCAGCTCTTTCTGCTTGTCAGTATCTTGACACCGATATGGATGTAAACGCAAAGCTCAACGACATGGTATTCACCATCGGCGAAAAGCTTGACATCCGCCGTTTCGACGTTGTTAACGGCACAACCAGCACCTACATTCACGGCACCGGCGCTATCGGCGTTGTTGTAAGCTTTGATGCTGACGATGCTGTAAAGAACAATGCAGGCTTTGCTGAATTTGCAAAGAACATTGCTCTTCAGGTTGCTGCATACCCCGTTGAGTACCTCAACCGCGAGGCTGTTCCTGCTGCAAGAATTGCAGAGGAGCGCGAAATCATCATGTCCCAGATCAACAATGATGAAAAGAACGCAAAGAAGCCTGAGCAGATCAAGGAAAAGATGGTTGACGGTAAGATCGGCAAGTTCTACGAAGCAAACTGCCTCCTCGACCAGGCTTACGTTAAGGATGACGGCATGAGCGTACAGCAGTATGTTGACGCATGTGCTAAGGAATTCGGCGGCGCAATCGCTGTTACCGGCTTCATTCGCTACGAAAAGGGCGAAGGCATCCAGAAGCGTGAAGAAAACTTCGCTGAAGAAATCAACAAGATGGTTAACGGCTAATATTAGTCTAAATAAAAAATCCCGATGCAAACGCATCGGGATTTTTTGCATGCATAAATTAAAGTTTATGAGACGTAAATTGAAAACTGCAAATCTGTAGGGGCGATTATTAATCGCCCGCTGTAACAACATATAAACTTTAATTTGTCCATCAATGTGCAATAAATATCACATAAAAGTATAAAAAACGCAAAGTTTGTTTGCTTTTTTGTATTTACTAATTGAATTTGTATATGTATAATAGAATTGTCAAGTAATGCTTGAAAAGATATTTCTAACAACAAGGAGACAGAGTGATGATTGCACGCCCTGAATATCCGCGCCCTCAATTTGAGCGCAAAAATTGGATTAATCTTAATGGCGAGTGGCAGTTTGAAATTGACCACGGTAGAAGCGGCAGAGAAAGAAAGCTTTATGAGGCTGAAACTCTTGCCACTAAAATAAATGTTCCTTTTTGCCCTGAAAGTAAACTTTCGGGCATCCAGAATGTAGATTTTATGGAGAGCGTTTGGTACAAGCGTACCTTTGATATCTCCGAGGAATGGGCAGCAGCAGACCGCCGCACCATTCTCAACATCGGTGCTTGTGACTTTGCAACCGAGGTTTGGGTAAACGGTACATATATCGGTAAGCATATCGGCGGATATGTTTCCTTTGCAATGGATATTACCAAGGCGGTAAAGGCAGGCGAAAACACCGTTGTTATCAACGCAATGGACGTTGCTCGCTCCGGAAATCAGCCCGTTGGTAAGCAGAGCCGTCTTTACTATTCACACGGTTGCGACTATACCCGCACAACCGGTATCTGGCAGACCGTATGGCTTGAAAACGTGCCTAACCACTACATCAAGCGCACAAAGTACCGTCCTTCTATTGAAAACGAGTGCCTTTACATTGAGGCAGTTTGCGAAAATGCAGACGGTAAGACTCTCACCGCAAAGGCAAGCTTTGGCGGTAAGGAAGTAGGCACCGCAAGCGCAAAGGTTACAAACAAGACCGTAATGCTTCAGGTAAACGTTTCCGAAATGCACCTTTGGGACGTTGGCGACGGCAAACTTTATGACCTTGTACTCGACCTTGACGGCGACGTTGTATATTCTTACTTCGGTATGCGCAAGGCAGAGTATAAGAACGGCAAGACCTATATCAACGGCAGAGTTGTATATCAGCGTCTTATCCTTGACCAGGGCTTCTATCCCGACGGTATTTACACCGCTCCCACCGAGCAGGACCTCATTGATGACATTCAGCGTTCTCTCGATATGGGCTTCAACGGTGCAAGACTTCACCAGAAGGTATTTGAGCCCCGCTTCCTCTATCATTGCGACCGCATGGGCTACATCGTTTGGGGCGAACATGCAAACTGGGGACTTGACATTTCCCGTCCTGAGGCATGGAGAGGCTTTATGCCCGAATGGCAGGAAATTCTCGAAAGAGACTTCAACCACCCTGCGATCATCGGTTGGTGTCCGCTTAACGAAACCCAGACAAACCAGAACCGTGACTTTGTAAGAGAACTTGCAAATATGACACGTTCCTATGACCCCGACCGTATGTACATTGACGCATCCGGCTGGACACATCAGGACGATATCACCGATATTCTCGATATTCACGACTACGAGCAGGATCCTGCAGTGTTCCGCGAACACTACTTGCCTCTTGAAAAGGGCGAGCCCGTTGTATTCAACCGTTACAAGCAGGGCGGCCTTCCTACTTTCATGAGTGAATTCGGCGGCATTTGGTGGGATCCCACCAATCCCGAGCGCGGCTGGGGATACGGCGGAGTTACAAGCCGTCCCAAGAGTGAGGAAGAGTTTATCGAGCGTTATCGCGGACTTGTTACCGCTATGCTTGAAAATAAAGCAATCAGCGCATTCTGCTATACACAGCTCACCGACGTTGAGCAGGAGGTTAACGGTCTTTACACTTATGACCGCAAGCCGAAGTTTGATCCCGAAATCATCAAGGCAATCAATACACAAAAAGCAGCAGTTGAAGAATAATTCAAAACACCTCGGATTTCCCGAGGTGTTTTTTCAAATAGCACCTGTCATCCTGAGGCTTGCCGAAGGATCTGAAATCCGCGTTTCACGCGGATTTTCTTTTTGAAAATGTTTACATCGTTAAAATAATGTGGTATAATTCATCCATTACAAAAATTTTCCAAGGAGATTGGCGATGAAAAGAATATTTTTTAATCAAATTAAATTTGTATTGCTTCCTATAATTGTTTCCTTTCTGATAGTGATATTGTCGCTTTTTTCTTATGGCTTAACTTTTGATGAAAAACATGTACACGATATGGAAAGCATATATGTTCCTGTTGATGGAGGACATACAACTGGTTGTATATGTATGGATCCTTCTACATTCGGTCATGTGATAGAAGAACATATTATAGTTGATGGCGTTTGTGAAGTTTGTGGTTGGGGAGAAATATGTTCTGGTAACTGCGGCGCAAATGGCGATAATGTAAAGTGGACATTAGATGCCTCGACTGGAGTGCTTGAAATATCCGGTACAGGTGATATGCCAAATTTCGAATCTCCGGAAAGTGTCCCGTGGTTTGAAGTTAGAAATGTCGCAAAAAGTATAGTGTTAGGAGGAAGAGAATATGAGAACGGTGTTGTTACGAACATAACAAGCGTTGGTGCATATTCTTTTTATGGATTTGAAACTATCTATGGTTGTGTAATACCTAATACCGTAACAAGAATAGGCGCAAGCGCTTTTGAAGGATGTACTTCTTTAGAATACATTTATATACCTGAAACGGTAGCTTCAATTGCTTCAAATGCTTTTAAGAATTGCCATAAACTCACGATTTTTTGTTATGAAGGCAGTTATGCACATGCTTATGCAAAAGAGAATGGTATTCCTTTTCGGATTCATGGATGTGATCACGAAACTGTACAGGCTCAAGATACAGTTGAAGCAACATGCCTTAATGTTGGATATGCTAATTTTGTTTGTGTGGATTGTGGCGTTACAGTAGCAAAGAATGTAGAAATTGATAAAAATCTTTCCAACCATGCTAGCAATGTTATTTATATTGAATACAACGAAGATAATGGTTGTATTGAGTATAAAGGTAGTTGTTGTGGTAGTGTTTTGTATGAAGATTTTGATTTTGGAGAAGATATCTACGTTTCCGATACAGGTATTGCTTTAACGACCAATACTGACTATGCTAAATATAATACTATCGGTTTGACACCTGCTACCGCTTTTGCAGATTTAGAACTTGCAAAGAAATATGCAGGAATTTCTGCGTTACATAATAATTATGTAACTATTCACGTGATAAACAACGGTGTTATTAATAAAAGAATAGATGTCACATGTGATAACTATGGCAATATAAGGTATTCATATACTAATTTATCTACGAGCATCGGCACATCAAATTCAAGATATTTCTCATCATCTTCTTTGGTATATTCAACAAAGCAGGAAGATGTTTTGAATTCTTTGAATCTTGATGCAAAGAATATTATACCTAACATAGATTTAGGCACATATCAATTGAAAAGCCCGTATGTAGAAGCATTTGGCGAAAAGTTTTATTTTTTTGATGTGGGCGGAGAAATAAAATTTGATATCGGCAATGGGAAAGTTCCTGTTTCTGTCAAAGTAGATAGTGATGATAAAACTGTTCGGTTAATGTTTGGCGTATATAACGAGCAAACTCCCGAGGACAACGCTCAATGGTCGCAAACTTATAAACAAATTAAGGATATTTACAAAACCTTTACCAATAAAAAAGTAGATACAAACGAATTGTGGCGAAATTTCAGCAATGTTCGTGGCAAGCTTAAAAAGCATAATGTAAAGTTTTTGGTTAACTCCACTTGTACAGTAGGAGGTTTTTTGGAAGGTAGCTTTGAAACCGGAAGTTTTGAGTTTACCGGCGGCGGAATGTTTTTTGAACTTGGGATTGGCGGAAAGCTTGATGCACCTTTGCCCCCTCCTTTTTCGGCAGCGTATGTTGCTGTGGGATTGAAAGTTGCAACAGACGGTTCAATTCAATTAGACTATGATAACAAGGTTCTTTCATATTATGTTCAAGCTCAGCCCAATATGGAATTAAGCGCGGCGTTGGGGGTTGGAAGACCTAAAGTCGACTTTTATATAGAGGGCGGTATAGCGGGCAACTTACAAGCGGAGCTTGAGGGAGCAACAGGTATTTTTGCAAATCGAATAGATACACCATTCAAAGCCTTTTTGAGTGGAAACCTGTTTGTTAACGGCGAAGCATTTGGTTTTATTGAAATCAATAAAAAGTGGCCAATTGACGATAAAATCATGATATATCCCAGAAATGACGATATAAAGCTAATGTCCATAGCTGAAGAACAGCCTATACTTGATGCGATTTTTGAAAGCGCTGTTCCTTTGTCAAGAGACTATCTCGACAATGTAGGGCTTTTTGCTATTGATGACGGTGACAAGCTTTACAGTAACACAAGCATCTATCCGTACAATGCACCCGAGCTTACTGCACTTCCCAATGGAGACTTGATGCTTTTGTGGATTGATGATCTTGGCACCAAAAACGATGCAAACAAAACCTCGCTTATGTACAGCATCTACAACGGTGAAACATGGAGTGAAGCAACCGAACTTTTTGAAACCGGCACTTATAATGGTTCGCCTGTTATTTACAATGACGGCGAAGCGGTGCATATTTTGTGGAACAGAGCAAGGACAGCACTTGCGGATGATGCCGGATTGAAAGAGCTTATCGCAGAAATAGAGCTTTACTATACCTGCTATGAAAACGGAGAATTTTCGGAGCCTGTAAGAGTTACCGACAACTCTCTTGCCGAGCTTAATTACAGCATTACAAAAAGCGGCGAAAGTATTGCAATTGTATGGCTAGAAAACAGCGAAAACAACCACTATCTGTCAAGCGGTATAAACTATATTTGTTTGAAGGAATATAAAAACGGCGCATGGGGCGAAAAGCAGATTGTGACAAGCACTTCATCCACTGTAGGTGAGATTAATGTTTACTACGAAAACGGTGCGGCAAGCTGTGTTTACACTGTAGTAAACGCAGACGGCGACAGTGCTATCTACAATGGCGCTGAGCAAATCGGCAACGGCAATTGCGTGCAGTTTAGCGACGGTAAGCTTTACTATCTCGATGACAATTGCATAACTGTATATGATATTGAAACCGGCACTGCGGCAAATACATCTCTTGCAGGAGTAAGTAATTTCAGCATCAGCGGTGGCAATGTATATGCACTTGTAAGCAACGGATTTACCTGCGAACTTTACGAGAACATCTGCTCCGACGGCGAGTTTACCGAGTGGGAGCAGGTTACGGAGTTTGGCAAATACATCCGCGACTATTCTGTTGCGACGGATTCGCTCGGCGAGCCCGTTTATGCACTTAATCTGGTCGATGTAACTGACGGTGAGATTGTATACGGTGTGGCGGAACTTGCAGTATGCAAGGCTGCAGAAATTAATGCAATCGAGGTCGGTGCTGTGTACTATGACAATGATGCTGTAGCACCTTCGGCAACTCTTCCGCTAAGTATTGATGTCTACAATGTAGGTAATACTGCTATTGACAGCCTTTCGGTAAAAATAACTGACGTAAGCGGAAATGAGCTTTCAAGCGGTGTTGTAGAGGTTTCAATAGCGGCTGGTGATGTGGCTACCGTGACATACAACTACACTTTGCCACAGGAACTTTCGTTGTACGCTTTCACTGTTACCGTTATTGGTAGTGCCAACGAAAGAAATCTTGAAGATAATAGTGCAATGTCTTCTGTTGGCTATGCCGACATTGTTTTAAAAGATGTTGTTATTGAGAAAACGGAAAATGGTGCGGTAGCAAGCGTCACTTTGGAAAATATCGGTTATAGCACCTTAACCGGCGTGGTTGTAGATGTCTATGACGCAAGCTTCCCCGATGTGATACTTGCAAGCATCGAATGCGGCGACATCCCTGTAGGCGGCACGTATAGCTTTACATATTCGCTTCCTGAAAAGTATTTATCACTTGAAGATAAAATGACTATGTACGGTCTTGTATTTGATGCCGAGGGTGAATGTGCAGAAGCGGTATATTCAAATAATGCACAAAAGGTTGTATTTGGCGAGCTTACCGACTGTACAGTTGCACTTATCGAAGGTGAGGAGATTTTAACAATCCTAGCGGTTGACGAATTTGCAAGCTATACATTAGAGGAAAGAGAAGGATACATCTTTAAGGGCTGGTACACGGATGAAGCGTTTAGCGCGGATAGCAAGATAACCGAGATCCCCGATAATATTGCTGAAAACATTCTTGTTTTTGCAAAATGGATAATGCTTGGTGATATCAACGAGGACGATACTTTGAATCTTCAAGACAGCCTTATGGCTCTTTCAAAATTGTTAAATGGCAAGACGGATGGCTATCATGACATGAACGATGACGGCACTTTTAACTTGATTGATGTCATAAAAGTTCTTAAAAAAGTTGTGGCTTAAAACAAATATAAACAAGTCCACGGTTTTCACCGTGGACTTGTTTATATTTCAATATTCAATAAATCTTCAAATGTACGTATCGACTTTGTCGGCTCATGCGGCTTGCCATAGCCGTATGCGGCATGAATAAACTCAAGTCCTGCCGCTTTTGTGGCACGATAATCTCCGTCAGTGTCGCCTACGTAGACCGCCTTGCCAAGATGGTTGCGCTCGCAGATGAGTCTTATGTTTTCTGCTTTTGCAAGCCCTGTGCGGCCGGGACATTCATAATCGTCAAATATGTCCCAAAAGCCGAAATAATCAAGAAAAACTTCTATATATCCGGCTTGACAGTTGCTGACTATAAATAGCGAATACTCATTTTTTAGTTTTTTCAGCGTTTGCAAAAGCTTTTCATAGAGCGGCGCTCCATGCTCGCGCAGATATGCATGCTCATATTCAATACACAAATCAACGATTTGTTGCACTTTTTCATCGTCAAGATTTTTCGGAAGCATCATTTTGCCGATATCAAAAAGCAAGTTGCCCATAAAACGCATCATATCGTTTTTATCTATGCGCAAATTAAATTCATCAATTGTTGCAAGTGCCATGTTCCAAGAACGAGTGACCTCTGCAGACGCATCCCAAAGGGTGCCGTCAAGGTCAAAGATAATCCCTTTTTTCATTGCCTTACCTCATAGTTTTATATGGGTATTTTAGCATTTTGCAGTGGCAATGTCAACGGCTTACAGTATATTGTCAATGCTTATTCCCACAAGACCGCGGATGTGTTCAAATTCTTCGCCAAGCCCTAAGACGGCATCGTGCCACTCGGCAAACTCATCGGTGTCAGAGTATGCACCAAGACGCACAAGCTTTTCCTTTACTTCATCAAGGTGATGATGCGGTAAAAGAAGACTTAGTGAAAAAGAGGACTCCTCCCATTTGGCTGACAAATTTTCATATATATCTGCTGCATTTTTCGGCATATCCGATGCGGATTTTGCTTCTTCAAGCGCCAATATAAGTCCGTCAATGCTCTCGGCTCCATAGATTGTACCCCATACGCAAAGCCCGCATATAAGTGCAAGTGTTATAAGCGATGCTATGAAAAGTTTCATTTTCCATCCTTCCTTTTTATTATATATACGTGATTTGCGTCATCCACTGACAATAGAAAAATCTCTTTCAACGAAAGATTGGATTTCTTGATTTCGTTTTCAAGCCATGCGTAGCTTTTTCCTGACCCCTCAAGCGCTTCTTTTTTTATTGTACCGTCGATAATAACGGCATGCGCAATTCCGCTTTCTTTTACACTCAGGGAAAGGTCGGCGGTTGTGGGATTTCTCGCAGAGGCTTTCGGTATTATGGAAAGCGTGCCGTCGCTCTCCATAATTGCATAGTAAATATCTTCCATTGTGGTAAAACCGCTTTCTCTGATCTGGCAAAGTAATTCTTCAAGCGACATCCGCGCCTTTGAAAGTTCACGCGGTTGGACCTCTCCGCGCTTTATGAGTACGGACGGAGAGCCGAGAAATATTTTTTTCATTATATTAGAGCGGGTTGCAAGAAAAGATATTATGATTTCAAGCGAAATGATGAGCAGTACCGGAACGATAGCGAAAGAAAGAGGCACTTCGTGATTGCTTATTGGGGCAGAGGCGATTTCTGAAATCAGAATAGTGGACACGAGTTCGGAGATTTCCAGTTCGCCAATTTGACGTTTACCTGTCATTCTCATTGCAATAACCAACAGTATGTATATTATAAATGTTCGGATAATTGTGGTAGTCATTGAATAATTCTCCTTTGTTTTGGGCATTTTATCAGTAGAAGTATCTGCATGTCGTTATGCTTTTATGCGTTTTTCATGAAGCGACAATTTTTGCAAAAAAACTGTTGACAAATTACATGCGAAGATATATAATGTAAAAGCTATCACCGAGAAGCGCGGCAAGCGCGTTTGAAAAACTTTTTTAAAAAAGTTTCGAAAAACTCTTGACAAACGCTTTTGAAAGTGATATGATAACAAAGTCGCCGCGAGGAGAACCTTGAGGATGACGAATTCGGTCATTGAAAATTGAACAACAAAGAGAAGAAACACGAACAAAGTTTAGTGTAGAGATCTCGAACAATTCTTTAGAGAAACCAAGTAAAAGAAACTTATGCGAAAGAGCAAGCGATTGCTTGAGTAG
>SVRG01000112.1 GCA_015064965.1 Oscillospiraceae bacterium | reverse complement strand
ATGTCCCGATATTAACACATCGGGGACCTCCATCCCATGAAAGTCAAAAGGGCGAGTATACTGCGGATATTCCAAAAGTCCGCTTGCAATGCTCTCTTTCTCAAAGCATTCTTCATCAGAAAGAACTCCCGGAACAAGTCTTGCAACTGCATCAGTTACAATGCAAGCCGGAATTTCTCCGCCGGTCAAAACATAGTCACCGATAGAAATCTCTTCGTCAACAATTTCATCAATTATACGTGCATCTACGCCTTCATAATGACCGCAAAGTATAATCAAATTGTCATATTTTGCAAGTTCGCGCGCTTTCTCATGATTAAAAATGCTTCCGCGGGGTGACATATAAATCACGCGACGATTCTCGCAATCTTGCATATCACAAATAGCCCTGTAACAATTATATATCGGAGGCGCCGCCATAAGCATTCCCATACCACCGCCATATGGCGTATCGTCCACTCTGCGATGCTTGTCTTCGGAATAATCACGTATGTTGTGAGCATGCACCTCAATAGCTCCGCTCTTTTGCGCTCTGCCAATTATACTTTCGTCAAGCACACCTTTTACAAGATCAGGGAAAAGCGTCATTATATCAAAACGCATCATTCAAACATTCCTTCAATAGCTTTTATAAAAATCCCGCGTTCAAGATCAATTTCCTTTACAAATTCCGAAACTACGGGGATGAGAAATTTGCCGCGCTCGTTTTCAACTTCGTAAATATCAGATGCCGCACCGCTTATAACGTCAGAAAGTTTACCGTAAACTTTATCGGTATCGATTTCATAAACTGTAAGACCGATAAGGTCCTGAACAAAAAAGTTCCCTTCCGCAAGTGGTAAATCGTCTCTCTTGGCAAACAAAACCGTGTTTTTCAAAGCCGCCGCTTTTTCAAGAGAATCAACGCCTTCAATTTCAGCAAGCACCCTGCCCTTGTAAACCGAAGACTTTATAACATTTACTTGTGAATAAAGTCCGCTTTTTTCTGTATAAACTGTTTTCAGTGCAGCCAAAACCTCCGGAGAATCGCACCATGACTCAATAATTAAGCCACCGCGAACACCGTGGGTATTGGCTATTTTTCCGCATTCAAGATATTCTTTCATATTTTTTCCTTTTAAGGTTTATATTAGAGATAGTATATCACATTTACAAACAAAAGTAAACAACAAATTCTTCTTGCATTTAAAGGCTTTTAGTTGTATAATTATTATTGCTATTTTTGTAAAGGAGGTATGCACCGTGGAAAAAAGCGTTGTAAAAATCATCGCGCCAAACAAAAAAGCCTATCATGACTATTTTGTTCTTGAAAAATACGAAGCAGGGATCGAACTCTTCGGAACAGAAGTAAAATCATTAAGGCAAGGTGCCGTTAACCTCAAGGACTCTTATTGCGAAATCAAAAACGGCGAGCTTTTTGCACTCGGCGTTCATATCAGTCCATATGAAAAAGGAAACATATTCAACCGTGCTCCGCTTCGTCCTAAAAAGCTTCTCATGCATAAGCGTGAGATCATCAGACTTTTTTCCAAGGTGAAAGAGGACGGATTGACACTCATTCCGCTTTCCATCTATTTTTCAGGGTCAAGAGTTAAAGTAGAAGTCGGACTTTGCAAAGGTAAAAAACTTTATGACAAACGGGACACAGATGCAAAGCGCCAAGCAGAAAGAGATATCGACCGTACGATGAAAGAGAGAAGATAATGATTTACGAGGTAAAAGAAATTGAGCTTGATTACTCTAAAATTGATGTAAACAAGCCGCAAAACGCGCCGTATAAACCTTATTTAAAGGTTTTTGTGCCAAATCTCGAGGGCGATATAAAAAAATATAATGTCGGCACACGTCCAACCGTTTTGATCCTTCCCGGCGGAGGTTATCATTTCACTTCAGAGCGCGAGGCAGAACCTATTGCTATGCGCTTTCTTTCGTGCGGCTTCAACGTATGCATTCTGCATTATACTGTCTTTGAAACGCCGTTCCCTGTTGCTATGCTTGAAGCATTGACTGCTTTGAAGCACATCAGAGAAAATCTTACTGCATGGCAAGGTGATCCTTCCAAAGTTTATGTTTGCGGATTCTCTGCCGGCGGACATCTCGCCGCAAGTGTTGGTGTTTTTTGGGACAAAGAAATTTCAAAGGCATATTTTGGTGATGTTGAAGCAGTTCGTCCCAACGGACTCATTCTTTCGTATCCTGTTATTACAAGCGATCCGGCACTCACACACGAATACTCTATAAAAATGCTAATGGCAGGTCGCGAAGATGCATCGTTACGTGAAATGCTCTCACTTGAAAAACAAGTAACAGAATCTACACCTCCGACTTTCATTTGGACCACATTTGAGGATGTATCAGTTCCATGCGAAAACTCTATGTTGTTTGCCACAGCGCTTAAAAAGCACGGTATTCCATTCGAATTTCATCTGTTTGAAAAAGGACCTCACGGCGGCGCAACCGGTGACAAAGTTTCTTGCATCTCCAACCACCGTTTCGGCGCTTGGCTCGACCTTGCATGCGATTGGGCGTCGGATACAAGAAGTCAAGGAAAGTAATTCCGCTTGACTTTGTCATTAATTTGTGATAAACTGATTTTCCACCTTAAAAAAGCGGCATCTTTGCCGCTTACCCATGGGGGCGTAAAGGTTTCGACGGGGATTTTGAGGTATGATAAGCGGGTAGAGGTTGAGGTGCCTCTTTAATAAACTTCACTTTTAAATTTAGACGCTAACAATAACGTAGCTCTGGCAGCGTAAGCTGTGCTGCCGCCAAATAGTGCGGCCCATCGACCCGAGGAGTACCACGGCCTCGGCTTCGGTGTCATTTTAGTGGTAAATGTGCACCGCCCGTTAGCTTTTGAAGCGGTCATAAACAAAAAAGCTACCAAACTGTTGCTCCCGAACATCGGAACGCAGCGCGGGAAATAATAAAGGTGTTCTGCACCCGGAGAAAGTTGTATCAAGAGGTTTTCGGACGGGGGTTCGATTCCCCCCGCCTCCACCATTCAGTCTCGCGTCCAGCGGGAAATAAACAAAAAGTGCCTTATAGCTAAGCTTTGCTTGCTATAAGGCACTTTGCGTCTGTGTAGGCAGTATCGCCATAAAGTGTGGATTTTCGTGGATTTGCTAAAATAAAACCGTTAATCGCCAAGGCAGTAGTCGCTATATGACACTTCGGGTAAACTTTGCTAAGGAAAGCCATAAATCAAAAATTTGATCTTCCATAAATAGCGTTATGATTTTTGTTTAAAAAACGATCTTCACAGTTGTACCTTTTCCAACTTCACTTTCAAGAGTTACCTTACCGCTATGATACTGTACAGCGTGTTTAACGATAGAAAGTCCAAGCCCTGTGCCGCCGGTTTCTTTGGAATGACTTTTATCTACACGGTAGAAACGTTCAAAGATACGGCTTTGATGTTCGGGTGCAATACCGATACCGGTATCCTTTACAGATACAACCGCACGACCGTTATCCTTGCCGATTTTAATCTCGACCTTGCCGCCGTCCACATTGTAGCGGATAGCGTTATCGCAAAGATTATAAATAATCTCGTAAATATAACGGCGCACTCCGAAAATAGTTTGCGGTTCTCCCTCAATGCTAAGCGTAACATTTCTCTTTGCCGCCGATACGGTAAGCACCTCAACGACTTCTTTTGCAACCTCTGTCAGTTCTACCGTTTCGGTTGCAGGTTCGTTATTCTCATCAAGCTGAGAAAGGCGAATAATATCGTTGATAAGTGATACAAGTCTTGTTGCTTCCTTACGGATGTTGCCGACAAATCTTGCAGTATCTTCGGGCTTCACAAGACCGTTTTCAAGCAACTCTGAGCTTCCAATGATGGATTGAAGTGGAGTCTTGAGTTCGTGAGTAACGTTTGCTGTGAACTCCTGACGGTTACGCTCGGCAAAAGCACGGTCGCTAATATCGAACACAAGAATAACTGCACCGAGAACCTTGCCGTCCGATTCAATGGGATTAACGGTAAACTGATATTCGCAGCCGTTTCTTTCTTCGGTATATTCGCTATGGTTGCCGTCAAGGGCGTTCCAAATTGCTTTACTCATTTTGCTTGTGCGATCAACAAGCAGAAAATCACTGCCCATTACATCCTTTTTAACGGCAAATATTTTCTTCGCCGCCTTATTCATACTGAGCACCATACCGTGTTCATCAAGGAGCACAAGACCTTCGTTCATCGAAGAAACGATCTGCTCAAACTCATCGGATCTACGGCGCATGGTTTCCATCTGTGACTTTATCTGCTTATGCTGTTTGTGAACCTTTGTAAGTATGGGCGTTAGTTCCTCGTAGGTGATGTTCTCAGATGGATTTTCCAAATCGAGTTGCATTAAAGGTTCTGTTACCTTCTTTGCCATTGCGTGAGAAAGCACAATGGCAACAACTGCAGAAACCAGAATGATTGCGCATATCGCGGGCAACATACCGAGAACAAGCACACCAACAGTAAGCTGACTTACTGATATACGGAGCACGTCGCCGTTTTCGAGACGAACAGCCTCATAAAAAGTTTTTTCGGTTAAAGTAGAGGAATTACGGGCGCTACTGCCTGTACCACTTTCAAATGCTTCGGCAATTTCTTCACGGTCGGCATGATTTTCCATTTCAGAAGCATTTACCGCAGTATCATAAAGCACAGTACCGTCTGTATCCACTACAGTGAAACGGAATACGGTGGAATCAAAATTTTCAAAATATTCAACACCGACTTCATTGACTGTATCTGCGACAAGTGATAATTCAGCTTTTAACTGCTTTACCTGAGAATCGTTAAAATAGTCATATAAAAAGCTTGTTGCAATGCCGATACTTGCGAGCAAGACCACCAAAGCAACGACAAAAATGGAACGAAATATCTTTTTTGTCATACTTCATTCTCCAATCTGTACCCAACACCAATAACGGTCTTGATCTGCCCCCCGACGTTACCGAGCTTATGACGAAGGGTTTTGATATGCATATCAACGGTACGGGTTTCACCGATGTAATCCATACCCCAAATCTCGCTCATCAGCTTATCTCTTGAAAATACCATATTCGGATTCTGCATAAAGAGCTTGAGCATCTCAAATTCTTTATGGGTAAGTTCTACCTTTTCACCGTCTGCAACGACCTTATGCTCAGCTTCTTTTAATGTAATATTGCCTACTGTAATATCTCCCGTTGCTTCTTCCTTTGTGGTACGGCGAAGCACCGCTTTTACACGGGCAACCATCTCCATAACGCCAAAGGGTTTTACGAGATAATCGTCTGCGCCGGAGTTAAGACCGCCGATCTTATCC
>SVRG01000010.1 GCA_015064965.1 Oscillospiraceae bacterium | reverse complement strand
CCTCCGACCGCTAACGGAAAACCCCATATCGGTCACGTTCTTACCCGTGTAATCAAGGATATGATTCCGCGTTACCAGACAATGAAAGGCTGCACCGTACCGAGAAAAGCAGGCTGGGACACACACGGCCTCCCCGTTGAACTTGAAGTCGAAAAGATGCTCGGTATTGACGGCAAGGATCAAATCGAGGCTTACGGTCTTGAACCCTTTATCGGTCACTGCAAGGAAAGCGTTTGGAAATACAAGGGTATGTGGGAAGACTTTTCACAGACCGTCGGCTTTTGGGCTGACATGGAAAACCCCTATGTAACCTATGACAACAACTTTATCGAGTCCGAATGGTGGTCCCTCAAACAGATTTTCGACAAGGGACTTCTCTATAAGGGCTTTAAAATCGTTCCTTATTGCCCCCGCTGCGGCACACCGCTTTCCTCCCACGAGGTTGCGCAGGGCTACAAGGATGTAAAGGAACGCTCCGCTATCGCACGCTTCAAGGTTGTAGGAGAGGACGCATACATCCTCGCATGGACAACCACTCCCTGGACTCTCCCCTCAAACGTAGCACTCTGCGTAAACCCTGTATTTGACTACGTTAAAGTTAAGTCTGGCGAATACACCTATTATATGGCGCAGGCTCTTTGCGACAGCGTTCTCGGTGAAGGTGAGTATGAAGTTCTCGAAACCATGAAGGGTGCAGACCTTGAAGGCAAGGCATACGAGCCGCTCTTTGACTTTGCCAATGCAACTGTTGAAAAGCAGAAGAAAAAGGCATTCTATGTAACCTGTGACGGATACGTAACTCTCACTGACGGTACCGGTGTTGTTCACATCGCTCCTGCTTTTGGTGAAGACGACTCCAAGGTGGGCAAGAAATACGACCTCCCCTTTGTTCAGTTTGTAAATGCAAAGGGAGAAATGACCGAAGAAACCGCTTGGGCAGGCACTTTCTGCAAAGACGCTGACAAGCTTGTGCTTGTTGACCTTGAAAAGCGCGGACTTCTCTTCTCCGCCCCCTCATTTGAGCACAGCTATCCTCACTGCTGGCGTTGCGGTACCCCACTTATCTACTACGCTCGTGACTCCTGGTTCATTCAGATGACCGCAGTTAAGGAAGACCTTATCAAAAACAACAACACAATCAACTGGATCCCCGAAAGCATCGGCAAGGGACGCTTTGGAGACTGGCTTGAAAACGTTCAGGACTGGGGCATCTCCCGTAACCGTTATTGGGGTACACCACTCAACATCTGGGAATGCGAGTGCGGACACCGCCACTCCATCGGCTCTATTGAAGAGCTCAAGAGCATGAGCTCAAACTGCCCTGACGATATTGAGCTTCACCGTCCTTTCATTGACGCAGTCACCATCAAATGCGAAAAGTGCGGCGGCGAGATGAAGCGCGTTCCCGAAGTTATCGACTGCTGGTATGACTCAGGCTCCATGCCTTTTGCTCAGCACCACTATCCTTTTGAAAACCACGATCTCTTCGAGGCTCAGTTCCCCGCCGACTTCATCTCCGAGGCTGTTGACCAGACAAGAGGTTGGTTCTATTCGCTTCTTGCGATTTCCACTCTCATCTTCAACAAAGCTCCTTTCAAAAACGTAATCGTTCTCGGTCACGTTCAGGATGAAAACGGACAGAAGATGTCAAAGTCCAAGGGCAACGCAGTTGACCCGTTTGATGCACTTGAAAAGCATGGTGCAGATGCTATCCGCTGGTATTTCTACACAAACTCCGCACCGTGGCTCCCCAACCGCTTCCATGACAAGGCGGTTACCGAGGGACAGCGCAAGTTCCTTGGCACACTTTGGAACACATATGCGTTCTATGTTCTCTATGCCGAGATCGACGGCTTTGACCCCACAAAGTATAACCTTGCAGACTGCAAACTCTCCGTTATGGACAAGTGGCTTCTCTCCAAACTCAACTCCGTAATCAAAGAAGTTGATGCAGGTCTTGCATCCTACAAGATTCCCGAACCTGCAAAGGCTCTCGCAGACTTCACCGACGAGCTTTCCAACTGGTATGTTCGCCGCGGCAGAGAGAGATATTGGGGTCCCGAAATGACCGATGACAAGATTGCGGCTTATATGACACTTTATACCGCACTTGTTACCCTTTCAAAGCTTGCAGCTCCGATGATTCCCTTTATGACAGAAGAGATCTATCAGAACCTTGTTCGCAGCGTTGACGAAAGCGCACCAATCAGTATTCATCTTTGTGACTACCCCGTAGCCGATGAAGCAATGATTGATAAAACCCTTGAGTACAGCATGGAACAGGTGCTTAAAGTAGTAATTCTCGGACGTGCGGCAAGAAATGCAGCCAACATCAAGAACCGTCAGCCGATCGGCAAGATGTTTATCGGTGCCGAAAAGGCTCTCGCCGATGAATACGTAAGCATCATTACCGAGGAACTCAATGTAAAGAGCGCCGAGTTTACCAATGACGCTTCTGCATTCCTCACATATAACATCAAGCCCAATCTTAAGACAGTTGGTCCGAAGTACGGCAAGCTTCTCGGCGGCATCCGCGGCTATCTCCAGGAGGCGGACGGCAATGCGCTTAAAGCAGAGCTTGACAAGGAAGGCAAGATTACCGTTACCGTTGGTGCTGACACTGCCGAACTCACCGCTGAAGACCTTCTTATCGAGACCGTTCAGGGCGGCAGATTTGTTTCGCTCAGCGACGGTGGCGTTACCGTTGCGCTTGACACAGAGCTTTCTGCTGAACTTATCGAAGAAGGATATGTTCGCGAAGTTATCTCCAAGGTACAGACCATGCGTAAGGAAGCAGGTTTTGACGTTACCGACCACATCACTCTTTACGTGGACGGAAATGACAAGATCCGCGCGATCGTTGACAAGGCTTCTGCCGAAATCAAGAGCGCTGTTCTCTGCGACATGGTAGTATTCGGATTGGCTGAAGGCTACACCAAGGAATGGGATATCAACGGCGAAACAGTTACCCTTGCAGTAAAGAAATAATACCGTTTAATAAAAAACTCCGAATGAGGAAATCTCATTCGGAGTTTTTTATTTGAATTCTTTGATAAGCATATCCAGCAGTTTTTCTTTGTATGCCGAAAGCTTTTTACCGGAAAAATACACATATGTATTTCGTGTGCATCCTTCAATCGGCTTTAAAAGAACACTTTTAGGATAATTCCATTGTTCTGCCGAGCGCACTGCAACGATACAAACTCCAAGGCCGAGCCGCAAGAACTCACTAATATACGATGGGTCATCTGTCTGTATCGAAATATGCGGTTCAAAACCGAAGCTTCTGCAAACATTGTGTGCAATATCATTCATGCTGCTCGGCTTTTGCAATATAATAAAAGGCTCGTCGCGCAACATTGAAACATCAAAATCCTTGCGGTTTGCAATGGGATTGCTTTCATTGATAGCAACCGCCAGTTCATCCGAAATAATTTTATATCTGTCAAACGAATCAAGCTTCACCTCGTCGCTTGCAATTACAAAATCGAATTCTTCTTCGTGCGGATCATGGAAATTTACAATTTGCATATCAATATTCGGATACAACTTTTGAAACTTAGCAAGTATCTTTGTAACGAGTGCGCGATGCGCATTTACACAGATGCGAATGGTTTCAAAAGAGGTGTTTTTTTGCACTTCGTCTATGGCACCTCTGATTTCTGAAAGTGCAGCAGAAATGCGGGTATAAAACTGCCTTCCTTTTTCGTTAAGGTACACCACATTATTTTGCCTTGTAAAGAGTTTGACGCCTATCTCGTCCTCTAACCGCCTTATGCTATGTGAAACTGCCGACGGCGGAACCCCGTATTTCTTTGCCGTTTTCGAAAAATTCTCAGTTTGCGCCGCATCACAGAAATACTTAAACTGTAAAAGCTCCATATAGCACCCTCCGCTATGATATATTTGTCATAGTATAGCATATTATTTAATTCTTTACAATATAGTAAATAAATTTTATAATAGAAATATAAATAACTAAAAAAGGAGATCCCTTTATGAAAAAGTTACTTGGCATACTTCTTTTTACAACCATTTTGTTACTTTCTGCTTTTGCATCAGAAACAGTAAACCTCACCGAATTTCCCGATGCTGATACTATCATCAGCTGGTCTGATTCTGACGGAATAACCTATCCCATTGAGCAACCCAACGGCATCTACGGCACAAAGGCACAGATTTCCCCCGAATATCCTTCCGACCATGCTTTCACTGATGAAGAGAAAGCAAACCTTGCGGATATCGGATACGGTGTTTCGATTATCGGCATTAAGAAATTCGGCAGAAATAATGCTCTTCGCAATCTTGTCGACGGTTGCTTGTCAGGTGCCAATGCAAAAATGTCTTTTATGTACTTTGATGACAACATGTACGATGTTGACGGCACCGTAAACACAAACGGCAAATACCGCGCACTCATTACACTCAATTTTTCTACTACTCACCGCTTTGATGCCTGCGGATTTATTTCGGGCACTCAGGCCGGTATGATAAATGCCGCTGACATCTATGTGTCGGATGACGGTGAAAACTGGGCTCTCGTTCCCTCCGCATCTTATGACGCATCAAACGGCGAAAAACTCATTGACCTTGCCACCGACACAGTAAAAACGCCGGCTGACACATGGACCGGTTATACAGAGTCTCCGTTTGCAACTCTCTTTGATATGGGCGGTGTGAGCGGTCAGTATATCCGAATTGCAGTTATCACAGGCAGAACCGGCTCAAGCGACCCGAACACAGTGAATACAAGAGAATTTTTAGTTTATGGCGAGCAAACAGGCAAAGACAATCCACTCTCGCGTACAGACGTTCTCTTTATAGGCAACAGCTTTACCTATGTCAGCGAAATGCCTGAAAGATTCTTTGCTCCCATTTCAAGAAGTGCCGGATATAACGTTTATGCAACTAAAATCACAAACGGCGGTCAATATCTCTATGAACACGGCAACATAAATGACGAGTTTGGCGCACAAGTCTACTCGGCGCTTGCAAACAATTCCTACGACTACGTCTTCATTCAGGAACAGAGTACCAATTCTATAAAAGATCCCGAATCCTTCTATACCGCAGTGCGCCGCATTGTAAACCTTGTTAATAAAAACGGCGCAACTCCCATTCTTTACTGCACTTGGGGACATAAAGCAGGCAGCTCTTATATTCCGGACGGCTGGGACACAGAATCAATGACATACGGTATTGCGGCAGCTTATACCGCAATCGGCAATGAGCTTGGCGTAAAAGTCTCACATCCCGGATTTGCATTTTTTGATGTTCACTCAAATCACGGTGACACCATCAACCTCTACCTCAGCGACAACTATCATCAATCCGAATACGGCGCATACCTCAGCGCAATGACACATTTTACAAGTGTTCTCGGCGGCAATCCTTTGCTTTCCAATTTCAATTACACTTTTGACGAAGCAACCACCGCTATTTTAAAGCAGGCTGCTTATGATGCAACGTACAATACTCCCGAAATTCCCGAAAAATACAAAACTTCATCCGTTGGTATCGGCACTGACGGTTTGTTCGGCATTGACGCATCCAAAACCGTTGTACTTACCGAGTACCCTGATTCACCCATGATAAGCGTTGTGCAAAAAGACGGCACATTCAGCGGCATAACCGGCGACAAGGGCACCGTTGCCTCCGACAAATATACAGATACCGCTTTTACCGCTGAAGAAAAGGCAGATATCGCCGATATCAGTTACGGTGTTTCGATGATTGGTATAAAATCAATGATCACAAGCGCGGCAGGCTATAAAAAAGCAATTGCAAACCTTGTAAACGGACACTGGGGCTCTTCTCTTATGTCAAGTGTATATTACGGTGATGAGCGCTATGACATAAACGGAAATGTAAGCCAAAGCGGCAAATACCGCGCACTTTACACTCTCAATTTCGGAAGCCAGCATAAGTTTGACGCAATCGGCTTCTTCTCAGGTAACGCACTCGGCATTGCATCCGCGGCAGACGTCTACGTTTCAGATGACGGTGTAAACTGGACAATAGTTCCCACCGCTTGCTACGACGGTATCAACCACACTTCATACATTAATCTTGCACCCACACCCAAAGACCCCTACAATGGCAATACCGCAGGATACGCAGTACTGTTCGGAATGAACGGCGTAACAGGTAAATACATCCGCATGGGCATTGCTGTCGGCAGGAGCAACACATACGCTAACTACAACTCCATCAATACACGAGAGCTTGTGGTTTACGGCACAACGTATCCCCTCGGCGATGCTGACCGTGACGGAAACACAAACATAAGCGATGTTCTCTCTACAATCACTCATTGTGTAAACAACCTCGCATATAACACTTATAGAGATACAAACGGTGACAGCAAGATTACATTGCTTGATGCAATACGAATTCTCAAAGAATGTGTAAAATAAGATCAAAACTGCTCGCTTTTGCGAGCAGTTTTACTTATATTATTACGCTTTTCATCATTGACTGTTCATGCCGTTCTTGGTATAATGTATTTAATATGTAATTTTCCGGGAGGTTTCCATATGAATCCACAACTTAAAGCAAAAATAATGGAATCTCTTTCCGCGGTTTTGCCCATCACCGGCATTGTGCTTGCGCTCAGCATCCTGCTTGTTCCACTGGATGTAGGAACGGTTATGATGTTTATAATCGGCGCAGTCCTTTTGATTTTTGGCATGAGTATGTTTCAGCTCGGTGCTGAAATAGCAATGAGCCCGCTTGGAGAGGGCATCGGTGTTCAACTTTCAAAAACGCTATGATTTGTGTCATAGTTAACCGCGGATACAGTGAAGAAGTAATGGTTGCCGCAAGAGCAGCAGGTGCCGGCGGCGGTACCGTTATTCATAGCCGCTCGGTTGTAGATGACACTGCGCTCCCCCATGTGGGCGCCGACCTTGCCGAGGAAAAAGATATTGTAATTATCGTTGCAAATGCAGAAACAAAACTTGCCATCATGCAAGCAATAAGCGAAAAGTGCGGTATAAAAACCGAGGCAAAAGGTATTGTATACTCACTCCCTATCGACAACGTTATAGGACTTTCAGACTAAACAAAAAGGAATCAGCCAGGGCTGATTCCTTTTTCAAGTTTTATAAGCAATTCCGCAAGCGGCAAAATCAAAAACGAAGCGGCAAAATTGCCTGCCGCATGAATCAGATCATACGAAAAACCTGCCGCAATCCACGCGAAAATCTTTGACAGCTCAAAAGTTTTCAAAAACACAAATGCCTGCCATGGTGCGTAAAGCGTTCCGAATGCTATTCCGAAAAATGTGCATATCACCGTGTAGCAAATCTGCTTTTTAGTATTTGAAAGCGTGGCAGGCACCAACAGTGTGCAGAGCCAGCAAAGCGGAAATATGTAAAAATACGGCACCATCGTCATTATCCCCCACTTGAGTGTGTCAAGCACAAGATATATAACGAGCGGGAAAATAGCTTTTTTTCGGTAGACTGCAGTGTAAACCATAAGTAGCATGGTTACAGGATGTATATTAGGGACCGCCTCAAGCAAAGTTTTGCTTACAAGCATCAGCGCCCCAAGCATTGCAAAAACCGCAATCTCACGCGCACTAAGCCGCTTTTTATCAGAATTTTTCAAAACGCAGCTCTACCTCTTTTACATCGGTGCACTTTATCGAGTCAATACCCGTCATGGCATAGTCGCCGTCAACATATATCGCCCAATACGAGGAGTCAGCGCCAAAATCAACAGTAACTCCGCACACTGTTTCGACAGTCAAGCCAAACTGACCAACTTCGCCGTCAATAAGATCAAGCGACGTGAGCGCCTCGCCCACCGTTTCGGCGTCGGTCGAAACCTCATATACCTTGCTTGTCTTGTCCTCGAAAGTGGCAATGAACACAAATGTGTTTGTGCCCTCGCCGATTTTCTCGGCGTTTTCATAAACCGTGCCCGAAACTGTTTCTTCAGGTGTGCCGCATCCGACAAATACCGCCGCCACAAGCAGTAAAAGTGTCAAAGCAAGCGAAATACGAACAAATAAATTCTTTCTTTTCATACTTTTTCCTCACTTTTATAGTATTTTACGCTCCATCCAAAAAGGCTCTCGCAAAGGACGGATTAAATTTCGAGTATTCCGACTTGCCCAAAAAACAAAACGCCTTCTCGAAAAAATCAATGACCGCTTTCGCGTACCGTGTGTGGCAACACGGCAGTTTTGAAAAAAGGCTTACGGCGGCGTGCCCGTGTGGGATTTTCACCCGACTTCCTCTCAATTTGCTATCTTTAGTATAACAAAATGCGGTTGCTTTTGCAACCGCATTTTCAGTTAAAACTTGATTTTCAGCATTTTGCGCCATTTGAACACATATGCACGAAGCAGAGTTGTGAGGGCAAAATCATACACAACAAAAACAATATTTGCAAGTACAAGCACCATGATCTCAAACCATAGTGCCTCTGTCATGACATAGCGCACTACAAGCAGCATCGCAAATGTGCACACATTGAGCAATACAATTTTCAAAACGAGGCAGAGTGCTCCGCGAAATTTCCGCTCAAAAACGAGTTTTGCCATTGGATAAAAGCCAAGGAATCCAACAAACATTATCGCCGCAGTTTTTATCGGTAAAAGCAACAGTGAAAGCACACCTATTGTGGCATATGTCAAAAACGCGTACTTCATGCCAAGCTCGGTTAAAATCAGCATCACGCATATTGATGCCATCGCCGCCGTTGAAAGGTCAAGAACCTCAAGCGCTGCGCCGATATACATTATTGCAACTGCAAGTGCCGAAAGCACCGCAGAAAATGTAAGTTTCTTTGTGTTTTTCATCAGCAGCAACTAATAAGGTCTCCGCCCATGCACTCACAGCAACAGTCCGCACAGATAAGCTGAGTGCAGCAATCGCAGTCAACAAAGCAAGGACAGCAGCCGGTGCCGCACTCGTTATTTGCCTGCGTCTGATAGCTCTGCGACATTTTTTCAACCTGCAGACGTGCATTGCGGTACTCCTGGTTATTCGGGTCCATATTGCAAGCGGTGTCAAAATGCTTTGTGGCATCGTGATACCATCCGCGGCGAAGCAAAATGCATCCGCTTAAAAAGTGCCATTCTGCATCGCGTAGCGAAGTGGGAACTTTTGAAAGCTCTGCTTCTGCCGCGCTGTACTGGCCCAGATTTATCATGCGGCGAATCTCTGCAAAATTGGAGCTTCCGCTATAAGAAGAGCCACCGTTTGTCTGGCTGTAGCTTTGACCGTTTGCACGCATATTCTTAATCTGGTCATACGCCTCGTTTATCTGCTGCATCTTGGAGGTGGCCATTTCTTTGAGCCCCTCGTCAATATATTTATCCGGGTGGTATTTTTTTGCAAGTGCGCGATAAGCTTCCTTGATTTCCTCATCGGTTGCAGTTTCGCTGACACCTAATACTTCGTATGGATTCTTATTCACTGTTTTTCTCCCAACGCCTTGTGTGCCGCATTCGGCATTCCAAGGTAAATAATATTCTTAATTATTCTGACCATTTCACCGTCGTCTATCAAATCAATAGCCGCCGCAAGTGCTGTAAGGTCATATTTCATTGCCATCTCAATCAGATTTTTTTGTTTTTGGTCAATCTCTGTACCGTAAAGAAGCAAAAACGGATTGTATGTGCCTTTTTCTTTATCCTCGGCGATATCGTCTGCCGCATCAACGGCATAAATAAAGCGTCCGGTGCGAAAACCTATTTCTCGTGCAAGAGTTTCTCTGTCACCTTCAAGCCCAAATGCAAAAACATCGGAAAGAAGCTTTCCAAAAACCTCCGCCGGTGCGTCAACGCTCTCATTATTTGCCGCTTCAATAGCAGAAAGTTCGCAAAGTTTTTCTTCGATTAATTGGTAAAGCGTATCGAGATCGGCACGTTTTTTTGCTTTTGCAAAAAACGGTTTTATCAGTTTTTTTACAAACCGCTTAAAACCTTTTTCGTCAGCTAAATCATCGCAGATCTTGCCGTAGGTCAATAGCGCACTCACTCTTGCCGCATACTCAAGTTCTTCATCGCCCTTGACAATAAGCCTTTTTTTGAAAGGATGAAGCAGGCAGATTCCCTTTTTTGTAGCAGCTTTTTTACCGAGTATCGCCATGCGCACAAGATAAAGAAACACCATGTCATATGAAAGCGAAAGGCGCGAGCACTGCCCGGTGCACTTGCCCATCTGTTTGCAAAGGCCGCAATATGCAGCGCGGTAAAACATATCCTGCCGCACCGTCAGATCCTCACGCTGCGCCCTTACATATCCAAACATGGCGTTCCCCTTTCAATCAGCAATTATAATTATAATACACCAATATGAAAATTTTAGCAAGTAAAATCGCGAACTTTCACATTTTCAACAAAAAACATAAAAGTAGACATATTTTCAATACTATGTTATACTTAAAATATAAGGAGGTACACTTATGAAAAAAATAATTCTGCTCACACTTGCGGCAATATTTTTATTTTGCGCTTGTGAAAAAACACCTGCAGAACCAGCAGATATATCAACCGCAGAACCTCCCACTATCACCGTTGCAACTACAATTGAAATTCTCACCGACGAAATCAAAGCTTCTCCCTCTGAAATCATAGAAGTCGAAAAACTTCCGTATGCAGAAGAATCCGCAATGTTTACCGGGGCCGCAGTCGGAGGCAATCCTCGCGGATTTGTCTTTGATATCGGTACTACATATTACGTTAAAAGATACTTTTCAGCTGCCGAAGACGATTTTGCGTTTTATAAATGCAGGCTTACTCTTCCTGAAGGCTACACAAACGGCAGAATAACCGGCATTCACAGCGGTGCAGGCAGCGGCGAAGTGTTTATAATCGTAGTTGCTGAAAAGAACAACGAAAATGTAGCACTTGAGTATTTATTCTACTCTGAAACGATTTCAGAGCCAATATCCATTCGCGCTCTTGAAAAAATGCCGGAAAGCCCCATAAACGAGCCGTTCAAGGTCACGAACAATCCCGCAAATCTTAAAATAAAAGAACTAATACTTCCTCTCAAAGGCGAAAGACCACGTATTTGCAAATTCAAATATGATGAGCGGTATATGATATATGTCACTGCCGAAATACTCAAAAATGACAGAACCGATTTTAGAAGTTGTGCATACGACCTTTTTATCATAGACAAAAAAACAGGAATGATTGTATTTAAAAAGGATCTTAACACTTCCGATACCGAGGGATATCCCAAACGAATTACCTATATAGACGATGGTTGTATTATCCATGACATTACCGTTGAAGGCGATGTAACAACAACTTCATGCGCATACAAAATCAGCAAAGCAGGCGAAGTTTTTACCGTAGAAGCGACAACACTTGACGCTTATCCCCTTATTGAAAACAAAACTGCTTCACCTAGCGGCGAATATATCGCCTGGGAAAAGTATATCGACGGTTGGGGCAATGGCGGAATCGAAGTGAAGTACCCCGACGGTAGCGTAAAGCGCATTTTGACAAACATATCTCTTGGCAATTCACCCGAATGTAAAGCAAAGAGTATTGGAGATGCAATAGGCTACGGCATAGTCGGATTTGTCGATGACACTCATATTGCATATTCTATCAGCGGTTACGAATGGCTTATCGGCTATGGCATATATGACCTTAACTCTGGAAAAGCAACAGAGTATCGTGAGGAACGAGATCGCGCTATTGCGGCACATGACGGATATGTTTACGTAGTGGAAAACAAATACTATGAGTATGAACCGTATCCTGATGCGGTTGCACTTTACAAAATGAGTCTTGACGGCACAAAAAAACAAATTAGCAACAATCCTAATGCAAGTTTTAATGGTGCTAAATGGCATAATAGCGAGCTTCAAACTGTAGACGGTCTCGGCAGGACGTCAATTGAAAAGGTAAAAATCCTCTCCCTTGATTTTGAAACTGTTCTCGCCGAACTGGAATACGTATCTGTAAGCGGCAAAGAGACGAGCCTGTATATATATGACGATACGGTAACGGTCATACTTCCCCAAATCATGCAATGAGTTATCCTCTTTGTAAAAAACTATCGCAGTGTTAAAAAAACTTGTTTATTCTGCACACTTTTAGGCTTGATGTGAAAGCAGTTTTAATATATAATTATATTATAAACCATTTTGGGAGGATGTTTATGAAAAAACTATTATTTTCTATCCTTGTTTTGACTATGGCAATAGCGCTCTCTGTTTGCGCTTTTGCACTTGACACAGCTTATGTAAGCGATAACGGCACCGGCGACGGCTCCACCGCAGAAACTGCAACAAATGACCTTGCGGCAGCCATTCAAAGCGTTTCTAAAGGCGGCAAGGTTGTAATTACAGACACCTACACCTTGACCGAGCCATTTACCGAACCCATACATGACGAGGTTGTAACCATTACCGGCGGTAAGTTTATATTCAACAACGCAAAAACCAGCCGCTACTTCCTCAACGGTCCCACTAACTTTGAAAAAATCACTTTCGCTATCGGCAGCGATAATACTGCAAAGTCCGGCATGATTCTCGCAGGCTTTTTCCCCATCGTATTTGGCAGTGGTGTAAATAGCTCCGGATTTACATTCTACATTGTAGGCGGTTATCAGGACCCTAAAGTGGACTGCGAAAAGAATCTTGATTCTTCTATCACCATTAACAGCGGTACATACTCAACAATTGTAGGTTTTTCACGCGGAAGCGGAACAACCACTTTCAGAGGTACATCCAACATCACAATCAACGGCGGTACCATTAAAAACATCTACGGTGCTTCACTTAACGGCTCCTATTCCGGCAGCGCAAACATTACCGTAAACAGTGGTAAGATTACTGCAATTTACACCGGCGGCGATTCCACAAGACGTCTTAACGGCAACGCAAATGTTACCGTAAACGGCGGTACCGTTGATACTATCAACGTAAATAATGTAATGGGTCATGCCAATGTTAACTACCTTGGCGGTAAAGTTGGCACAATGACAAAGTCGGTTGCCGATGCGATAACCCACGAAATTACCGACGGCACTGCAACACTCGTTGTACGCAAAGGACTTGCAGCGCATGAATTCTTTGAAGTCTTCGATACGGCAACATACGAGGACGGCTCCAAGATTTCGGGCGCGATTGACGTAGGCGTTGTAGACTACAAAGTAATAGACAAAAAGGTTGAAAAGCACAACGTTACTCCTCTTAAGCTCTACGTTTCTGACATCGGTAGAGGAGACGGTCTGACACCCGAAACCTCAATGGGCAGCGTTAACGAGGCTATCCAGAAGTTTGTTGACGAGGGCGTTGACGGCACAGTTGTCCTTATCAACATGGTTCCTTTTGATGAGGGTCACAACCACGAAACCAAACATGATAATGTAAAAATCACCATCACTTCTTATGACGGTGAACGCTACTTTGACGGCGGCTTTGATTTTGGTCACGATTCGATGAACAGATACTATTTCGACGGTGACACTATTGTCGAAAATACGAAGATCGAAGCATCCTCTGCTCCGCTTTTCATCTGCAGATGGAACGATATCGTATTTGGTACCGGCATTGAAATTGCAGAATACAAAGCATACATCGTTGGCGGCTATCAGGTTTCTTCAACTACTACCGATATTCCCACAAAAACCAATGGCTCTATAACCGTTGAAAGCGGTTCATACTACTGCGTTATCGGATATACCAGAGGCGATGCTAAGGGAAATCAGATGATTTTCTCAGGTACACAGACCATCAACCTCCTCGGCGGCAGTGTAGCAAGAATATACGGCGGATGTGCACAGTCAAACACCGCTGACGATATCGTAATCAATATCGACGGCACAACCATCCGCGACTTTATCCAACTTGGCGGTGACCAGTCTTACAATGCAAATACCGCAACTGTTAATATGAAGAGCGGTACTGTTAAGCAGCTCGACCTCAGAAACGTTCTCGTTGAAACTGTGGTAAACTGGACCGGCGGTACAATTGAAAGTTTCGCTTGCGACAACTGCATATATAACGGCAAACTCAATGAAGAAGCATTCAAGGCAGCAAACGAGTACAAGGATGCAAAATACATCCTTAACTATGCAAATGTTGCTCCCACCGCTGAACAACTCGCTTTCTTCACCACTGCTGCAAGCGGCACTCCTGCAGAAAAGACTGAGGTTAAGCTCACAATCGGCTCCACCACCGCATATGTAAACGGCAAGGCGCAGACTCTTGATGCGGCTCCAATTAATCGCAACAACCGCACAATGCTCCCCGTACGCTTCCTTGCAAACGCATTTGGCGTAGCAAATGAAGGCATCAAGTGGGATGCTGCTACAAGAACCGCAACTCTCACAAACAGCTCTGTTACCATCGTTGTTACAATTGATGCACCGAGCATGACCGTAAACGGTCAGACTGTTGCGCTTGACTCCCCCGCGATCATCGAAAACAACCGCACATACCTCCCTGTACGTGCAATTGCAAATGCTCTCGGCGTTTCCAATGACAACATCGCATGGGACGGCGCAACATCCACCGCAACTCTCGTAAAATAAACTAAAAATGGTATCGGCATTGCCGATACCATTTTTTATTTCACTGCTTCTTTCATTATACGAAGTACATCAATGAGATTTGTTGTTCCATCCCCATTCATATCCAGAATAGAAGTCTCGCCGCCGTTAAGAACATATCTCAAACAAAGCAAACCATCGACAACCGTAATTTTGTTATCACCGTCCGCATCACCAGCGAGGTCGATTTTACTCCACTTTGCGTAAAGTGTAACACTTTCATTAGCAGTATACTCAGCACCTACAGAGTATACCACCTCACCGTCTTCGCTTATTGCCCATCCTTCAAAGATGTAACCTTCACGAGTGGGAATGATATTGCTTATCCGTGCAACTGTATTACGTAATACGCGATGTGTTTCAGGGGTATTTTCACCACCGTTTGAGTTATATGATATCGTATAATACGCATCAACAACTTCGAAGTAATACCAATCCGAATCTGTATAATGCTTTGTATTATATGCAACCACAGATACTCTATATTTGCCTATTGGCAGCGTTCGCGTAACCGATGATACCATTACCTCATGACCTAACCGAACATAGTGGTTTCCTTCATAGCCAGCTTCATTGGGATCGTATTCATCTATATACCAATTATAATAATCTGTATTCGTTGTTTCTCCCCATGTAAAAACGATCTCATCTTCGTTTGTGTATGTATTTTTTATATTTAAAATCTCTGGTTTGCCGGGATATGCATCAACAACTTCGAAGTAATACCAATCCGAATCTGTATAATGTTTTGTATTATATGCAACCACAGATACTCTATATTTGCCTATTGGTAGCGTTCGCGTAACCGATGATACCATTACCTCATGACCTAACCGAACATAGTGGTTTCCTTCATAGCCCGCTTCATTGGGATCGTATTCATCTATATACCAATTATAATAATCCGTATTCGTTGTTTCTCCCCATGTAAAAACGATCTCATCTTCGTTTGTGTATGTATTTTTTATATTTAAAATCTCTGGTTTGCCGGGTGCAGTACAAGTTGAACAACTGTCATCCTCTCTAGTTAAACCCGTGTATTCTGTATAATCATGTCCGCATACTCCACATAACTTATATTGCCTGTGAGGATGTGCCGCTTCATACTCTAAGATATAATTTGAACTGTATACATTTTCACCGGTATAATAGTAATCACCGCAATCACACTTCATATATTCTCGGTGAGGGTGATCGCCTTCGTAGCGCCAACTGTAGCTATGAGTGTGGGCAAACGCACTCTTGTATATCCAAACAAGAAATCTGCCTGCGCTTGATGTACTCCAGGGGCAAAGCACGCAATAGCAATCTCCGCTTTCACCAATTATCGTACAAACGTCACCGGCTTCCGCAGTTCCGCGAACATCAGCCAAGTCGCTCCTGTAATAAGCGGTCGTATCAGTGGAAATCGTAGCTGTACGAACGTTTCCGTATGAAGCATCAAAAAATTCGCTTGACGGTGAATACGCAGTTCGTGTTCCTCCGCTAATAGGATATGTTACCTTTAGCCATCCGTTTGCATATATTTCTTCTACGCGGCAAACGTCATTAGATGCGATATATCCACCTGTTTTACTGCCGCCAATTGAAGAATACACCTCGTAAGTTGTTCCCTTTAAAGTATAACACTGAAACGGAGTGGGATAACTTTCATTTATGTCTTCTGAAGAATTGTAAGTAATTTCAACATAATCTCCTAAAACCCAGCCGCTGTTACCATCAACATCCTGAGCAAAATACCATCCATTGCATTCAGTTTTAATTCTGAGTGCTGTTTCATCAGCCCAGTCGAACACTTTTGCATAATTTGTGCCGGGACCGTATCTAACATTCAAAACGCTACTAACATTTACATATCCCCCTTTTAAAACAGAAATACAATTGCTGCAGCTATGCTCATCCGGAGTGGTCGAAGTTGTTCCTCCGTCAAGTGCATATGGCGCAACATATACATTATATAAATTGCTAAATTGAGATTTTGACAAGCTCCTACCCCAGCTTATTATACATCTTGAACCATAATTGCATTCTGCAAAAGTAACGATATCACCATTTACGTCCGTTACAAAAACCGTATGACCGGGATTGCTTCCATTATAGTTAATGATATCTCCCGGTTTTATATTGTTCAAGTCATATGCTCTGCCCCATGATTTAGGATTAGTTCCATATGCATCATATCCTAACTTACAAGCAAATCCAAAGCATTGCCAACCAATATCTACACCGTTATATGTATAAGCATTGCAAGTAGAAATCGAGCTGTGCGACGGACAAGGTGTAGAAGTATATCCGTTTTCATTATTACCTGACATTCCAACATGATTCCAATACTTTCCGTCCGGAAATTTAACCTTTAATCTATCTAAAACACTTTCCGCGGATTTTGAATCTGTTGTTTTGTTAGAAAAGCCTGCATTTCCATACCAATAGTTCATATCTACCTTGCCGTCGATACCGCTAACGCTTCCGGAATCTGTATACTGCCAGCAAGAATATTCACCTGTATATTGACATGAAGAATAATACTGCGCAACCCATTTAGTCCACCCTGGATTACTAAAAGCAGAATCTGTCAAATAGTTTGTCCACCAATTAATATTTGCATATATACCAACATCATAACCAGCAGCAGAGATGGTATCGCAAAATGCAGTCGCAATTTGTCCGCGCATTGACGGAGATATATTTAACTGAGTGCTGTCTTCCATGTCTAAAAACACCGGCAACGAAAGGCTGTAACATTTAACAAGCCTTAAAACATGTTCCGCTTCACTTTTGGCTTTCTCGACCGTATCGGCATATGAATATAGATAGACGCCAAACGGAATACCGAGACGAACACATTCGCTTGCATTGTAAACAAATTTCGAATCGTCTTGTTCAGTATAATTCTGACCGTATCCGCAACGGAGAATTGCAAAATCAATTTCGTTTTTTACGTCAGACCAATTAATGTCACCTTGAAATTCACTTACATCAATTCCCTTTGCCGTAGCAGTTTTTGCACTAATGGTCACATTAGTGCAAAGCGTAAGCACAATACCGCATACCAAAGCAATAGCGATAACTATTTTTTTCATATCAATATCCTTTCCCCAATATGAACTTTATTTATATACTAGCATATGTTTTTTGCCAAATCAATACTTATAACTATAATTTTACTTATATATGTCTGTATTTTTGTAGTTATTACTGCGAAAATATACACAGAGGTGTTATTATGAGTGTTGATTACAAAGTGATTGGTACTAGAATAAAAGCAAAAAGAAAAGCCTGCAAGCTAACGCAGGAAGAGATTGCAGAAAAACTTGATGTTACGGTTGGATATATCAGCCAAGTTGAGCGTGGGGTTACAAAAATCAACCTTGACCTACTATGCCGAATAAGTAGCATTTTAGACTGTGACATTGCATATTTTGTATCCGGTGCATCGAGTGAGCAAAGTTCTTATCTTTCCGGTGAATTTACCGAAAAATTTTCCCGGCTAAAAAAAGACCAAAAGCAATTAATTATTAATCTTATAAACCTGCAGCTTTCAGAAGAATAAATAAAAACGGTATCGGCAAAGCCGATACCGTTTTTTGCTTATATCTGTGAATTGAGTTCATGCATACTGTGCTTATTAAGTTTTGTTACATCGGGGATCTCATAGCGGTTATCGTTGGTATCACGTATCAGAATTCTGCCGTTTGGTAAAATTTTAATATCGGTGTACCTTGCGCGAATCTGGAACGAACACAGTCCGTGGTCAGTCATAACCGTCCAGCGGTTTACGCTTCCCTTTTCATAAACCTCAATTACCTCGGTTATTTTAGGAACAATATAGTATTCCTCAAGTATATCACAAAGCAACTTGCGGCTATCTTCGTCGAGTGACGAAAGCGAGCGGATAATGCCATGCTCTTTCCCATCTGCATCAAGCAGAGATATGTAATTGTCCATATCGTTCACAGGGAAAAGTCGGCGGGGCTCAAGCTCCTCGGTAACGGTGCCGTCGGCGGCAATCATATCAACGGTCACAAAGCCGTGACGCTTAAAAGTAACACCGCCGTCAATATAATTTCTTGCCATTACTCAAATCCCTCCTCCTTTTTGTCAGCCTCTGCCTGCTCTGCCATTGTCTGTATCTGAACAAGCTTATAATACTTGCCCTTGGCGGCAATCAACTCTTCAGGTGTGCCCATTTCGAGGATCTTGCCCTTGTCAAGCACCACGATCTTATTTGCTTTGCGAAGTGTGGAAAGTCGGTGAGCAATCATAATAGTCGTGCGCCCCTTGATAAGCCCTTCAATTGCACCCTGAATAAGGCTCTCTGTTTCGGAGTCAACCGATGCTGTGGCCTCATCAAAAACAAGCATGCGAGGATTCATAAGCACGGTACGCGCAATGGAAACACGCTGGCGCTCGCCGCCCGAAAGTCCAACACCGCGCTCACCAAGCATGGTATCATATCCGTCGGGAAGACGTGCAATAAACTCGTGTGCATTTGCAATATCCGTAGCAGCAAATACATCCTCGGCTGTTGCTTCGGGATTGCTGAACGCAATATTGTTATAAACAGTATCGCGGAACATCATCGAATCCTGCTGAACATATCCGATCTGGCGGCGGAAATAAGCAAGGTCAATGTCGCGGATATTAACTCCGTCAACCAGAATCTCGCCCTCATAATCGTCATAAAAACGCATCAGAAGATTTATTAAAGTGGACTTACCCGAACCGGTGGTACCGACAATTCCGACAATGTCACCCTCTTCAATCGTAAGATTTACGCCGGAAAGTGTCATCTTTGTGCGGTCGTATGAGAAATTGATATTTCTAAATTCAATTTTGCCGCGAAGTTCGGGGCAATTGCCCTTGCCGCGGTCTGCCTCTTCTTCAGCATCAAGAATATCAAGCACACGCTCTGCCGATGAAGCGCGCTTTGATAAGAATCGTTAAAGTTTGCAAAAAAGTTTACAGGGCCATAGAACATCGACGCATATGAAATAAACGCAACCAAAGTACCAAGCGTTACACCGCCGATAACCGTAGTTGCTCCGCTGCTTTGGGAGAATATTACCCATGCGCCGCCGATACCCCAGATAAGAAGCTGTCCAAGATGAACGAAAAACGAAACAAAGTTTGGAAATGCGGTGGAAATGCGTGAACTCTTGCGGTCGATTTTGAGCCACTCGTTTGTATAATCACTGAATTTGTAGCTGCTGCGAAGCTCTGCAGAAAATGACTTGACCACGCGAACACCGGGGAGCGTATCTGTAAGGTTTGATACAACCGCCGCCCATCTGCGCCACACTTTGCGGTGGTATGGCAAAATCTTCTGACCGAATATTCTTGTTCCAACCACAATAAACGGTATGGGCAGCAATGTAATAAGCGCAAGCTTCCAGTTGTTAGCCATCATAATAACAGCTATACCGATAAGGGTGAATATCTGTACAACAACCTCTTGCGACAGTCTTATCATGAACTGCTCGATAGTGAGTGAGTCGCCGTTTACTCGGTTGATAACAGAACCTGTCGTAGTTTTATCATAAAAACGCATACTTAGTTTTTGCGTTTTTTCAAACAGATGATTTCTCAGATCCGTAACGATGTTTGCGGCACTGTATCGCAAGCGATATGAACGTATTACACCCACTATAAGCTGTATGAGGTATGCCCCAAGCAATACTCCGACAACCTCAAGCAGCATCCTCATATCGCCGCTTGGTATAACATTGTCAACCAGATTTGCGGTCATGGTGGGAAGTAGCATTGAAATTCCCGTTGTGACAAGGGAAAGTGCCATACAAAGAATCAGATTTGGAAGTTCCGGTTTTGCAAACCGGATAAGTTTGCCCCATATGCGGCGCTTGGATTGGCAGGCTATGCACTCTGCACCTGCATGCAGCAACCGTCTGCCGCATTTCGGGCAGAAAAGCATTGCCTTTTCGTACCCTGCCGCAACCGCATCATAGGCGTACTCCCTGTCCTCGTCTTTAGCCATTTTTTTGATATATGACGCTGCCATTTCACAGAGCGTGGCAACTGAATAAGTAAAGCGGAAAATTACGCATCTTTCGCCGTCTTTTTTAGTGAGAGTGAGCCGTGCATTTCCATACATACGCTTTACATCAGCGCTTTCCACATCCTCATGCTCAATCACATGAAGCACTTTCATCTCACTGTCAAGAGATATACTGCGCTTTTCGGTAATGGCAAGATAACTCACATCATATTTTGCCTCTAAAGTCAAATCGCCGACGATTGCAAAGAGCACTTTTTCGTCACTCCCGCAAACTTCGGCGCATGCAGAAACAAGCTTATCCATAAGCTCGCATGATATATTCTTGTTGATAAGAATTCCGTTAATATTCATATCAGCTTCCCCCACTTTCTGGAGTTTCTTCACCTTGATGATATCATGTAAAACGCAAAAATTAAACCTTTTTTCAGCCTTTTTGGTAAATCATACAATCTTTTTGGCAAGGTCAACAAAAAGTGCTGTTTTATTTTGGTAAATAGGTTGTACAAAAGCAAAAAAAATGCAAGAAATCTTGCATTTTTTTGTTACAGTTCTCTTTCGTAGCAAAAGAGGTACTGCTGTGCTATTCCGCCGTAAATACCGGTTTTTTCGGTGTCAAGTTTGCCGTCAAAACGGTTTGCTATTATGCGTTTAACCCAGACATCCACAGGAAATGACGAATAATCCTCTATCGCAAAAAGTCTGATGCAATTTGCAACCTTTTCACCAACTCCCAAGACCTTAAGTAGTTCCTCCGAAGCATTTGCGGCAGTTACATTCTCAAGGTCAAGCACGCCGCTTGCAACGCGCTTTGCCGCATCTGCAATATACTTTGCGCGATATCCGAGTTTAAGTGAAGCAAGCTCTTCAACGCTCACCTCTGCAAGCCGCTCGGCGCTTGGAAAAGCGTATTTTATACCGTCCTCGGTTTCAATTTGCTCTCCGTATCGCTCAGAAAGTGTTTCGATAAGTTTTGAAATGCGCGGTATATTGTTGTTTTGCGAAATGATAAAAGAGCAAAGCGTTTCAAACCGTTCCTGCGCGAGTATGCGAAGCCCGCCCGTGCGCTCAATCGCGGCACGCATAAACGAATGATTGTCAAAATCCGACAAAATCTGTTTTTTTATTTCCTCATAGTCGCGGTCAAGCGAAAGATAATGGAGCCATACGCTTTCAACTTCTTCACGCGGAGCACCGATGATATGTACATTTCCCTTCTCATCACTCGCAAAGCGCATATATCTGCCGCGCGCAACACCGCGATACTCACATTTGTACGGAGAGGTTTCGTTTTTGGTAAAGCGGAAGCACTGACCGCAGGTGAACGTCCGTTCTATGTCATAATCGGGCGCATAAATAAAAAACGAAAGCGCGCCGTTTTCATTAATTTGCATATTCTTCTTCCCTTTGATGAAAAAATATATTATAATGGTATCATAAAAGAGTGCTTAAATCAATGGGAGAATACTGTAAATGGAAAAAATATATACTATACCCGTCAACGAAGCGTTTGAAGCATCTGCCGCAGACAAAGCGTGCGGCTGCGCTTTCTGCTCACTTTATAACAAGCTGGAATTCAACGAAATCGACGCAGTTTTAGGTGCCGCAATGATGGAACCCGACATCCGCATTGAAACCAACAAAAAGGGCTTTTGCAAAGAGCATTTTGACATTATGTTCGGCTATAAAAACCGTCTGGGCCTTGCGTTGATTTTAGAAAGCCACCTTGGCGAAAACCACAAGGCGGCGTTCCCCAAGGGACTGTCATCACTTGTGGCAAACGGTGAAAAAAAGCTGTCCGAAATGACAAAGAGCTGCTACGTATGTGACAAAATCGAGTTCCATTTTGCGCATATGATTGATACAGTTGCACTGCTCTACACCGAAGATATGGAATTTCGCAAAAAGTTTGCATCACAGCCGTATTTCTGCCTGCCGCACTATACTCGCATGATGGAATATGCAAAAGCCAAGATGCCAAAGAAAGTTTTTGCAGAATTTGAAAAAGTTGCAAAGAGTATTGAGGAAAACTACTATAGCGAACTTAATGAGGATGTATCGTGGTTTTGCAAAAAGTTTGACTACCGCTATGACGATGAACCTTGGAAAAACTCAAAGGATGCCGTTGAGCGCGCAATAAAGTTCCTTCGCGGTGACCTGCACACGATGAACAAAAAATAACTCCAAAGCCTGTCTGTGACAGGCTTTTTCCTCACAAAAGATTCACGCAAATTTCCTTATATTTCTTTTGACTGCACAGCATGAATATGGTACAATTAAAGCAACTGAATTGTGAGGTACATAAATGTTAAAATTCTACAAAAAAGCGCTTGCGCTTTTAATGGCGGCGGCAACCTTTTTGTCCGCCATACCGATATATGCAACCGGAGTCGAAGATACCACAGCTATAGTTGAAACTGCAGAGGATACAGAGCCAACAGAGATTCTTGAGCCGGAAGAGGTAGCAGAGCCGGAATATACATACAAAATCGCCGGACTTGGCGATGTTTTTTCGGCAAGCGTAAAGACGCTTGGCACATCGGCAAAATACTACAACTACAAATGCGAAGCAGGCAGCGTAAAACAAAATGCCCATGTGATAATGGCTGATATTTCACGCGGTGCAATCCTTGCGGGCAAGTCGCTTGGTGACGCTTTTGGCACAAGGGGCAAAGTCAGCATGCTGCAAAGCGATGCCGAGGACGAAAACCGACTTGTCGCCGCAATCAATGCCGACTTTTTCAGCACAGCAACAGGTGTTCCGATGGGCGTTTTTGTTGAGGACGGACGCTTTGTTTCTTCATCGGACAACCGCGCCGCCATTGGCATAAATCAAGACGGCAAAGTGTTCATCGGTCATGTGGGCGACAGCATAACCCTAACTCACAGCGACGATGAATACATCGTAAGCTATATAAACAAATATCCAACGGTTTACGGCACTTACTTGCTCACACGCGACTTTGGCGCAACAACCCGTCTATCCGAAAAAGTTGCCGCAACCGAATACATAATTGAACTTACCAAAGAAATATCTCTCGGCACAAAAGTGCGCGGAAAGGTAAAAGAGGTGCGGAAAGGCGTTGTAAACGGCGAAATTCCCGAAGACTGTGCCGTACTTGTTGTGCCGGATCTGTACGAAAACAGCGCGGCTTACACCGCGCTTGACAAGGGCGACCGCGTTTATATCGAAGCCGTTTCATCAAAAGAATTTGAAGACGCAGAAAGCGCAATAGGCGGCGGTGACATAATCTTGCTTGACGGCGAAGTTATGCCACTTGACGAAACCGACTCGGTAGTAACCTCGCGCCATCCGCGCACAGCGCTTGGCATAACCGAGAGCGGAAACATTGTACTGCTTGTACTTGACGGAAGAAAGAACGGTGTGGCAAGCGGTGCAAAGCTTGCCGCACTTGCAGAAGCCATGAGGGATCTCGGTTGCACAGACGCTATCAACCTTGACGGCGGCGGTTCAAGCGTGATGGTGCACTACAGTGCCGAAACGTCAACAATCGTAAACTCGCCATCGGACGGTACAGAGCGCAAGGTTCCAAACGCGCTTGTACTTTATGAAAACCGCGACACTGCAAATGCGCTCCATACCATAAAACTTTCTGCAAATTATGACACATTGCTTTGTGAGTCGCGTTTACCGCTTAAATTAACAGTTTACAATGCGCTTTCAGAAGAAGTGGAATTTGATATCACCGAAGAAAATGTTTCCTTTGAAGTTGACGAGCTTTTCGGAAGCATTGAAATTTCTGACGGAATACCGTATTTCATTGCCGCGAACACAAACGGATACGGAATCATCCGCGCAAGAGCCGATATTGATGGAGAAATCATAGAAGCAGAACTCTTTTTGACAGTAACGGACACAATCGACACACTAAAAGCAGACCAAAATATAATCTTGTCCGATACTGACAAAACCGGCATTCTTGACATACGCGCAACTTTCGGCGAAAAAGAAGTTTTCTTTGGTGACCTTTTAAGCGTACAAACAGACAATAGCGATATACTCTTAAACGTAAATAAAAACAACGTCAAAGTATCGCTTTTTGAAGAAACAACCGAAGAAAAAGCCGAAGAAGTGGAAAACATTCCCCAAGAGTTACCTGAAAGCGCCGCAGGAATACTGACTATTTCACTTACGGACAAATACCTTCAGATCCCTGTATTTTTTGACAACGATCCTTTAATTAACCTCGGCGAAATGCTCTCGCAATCGCTTGATGTAGAAAACGAAGGATACACTCTGACTTTTGAAGACGGAGTTTTTTATGTAGAAAGCCCGGTTATTGAGACCACTGCCGAAGAAACAACCGTGGATATAACTGTGGAAGAAACAACCGTGGAAGAACCCATGTCAGAGGAAACAACTGAAACTTTAACGGCGGAAGAAACAACTGCGGAAGAAACAACTGCGGAAGAAACAATAGCGGAAACTTCTGAAACCGCAGTTCCGGAAGAAACATCATTCTTTGAAGAAGCATCCGCTCCTTCGGAAACTTATGTAGCCGAAACTACTTTCCCAGAAGAAACAACGGTTATTGAAGCCGAACCGTTTGATGTAAAAATCAACGCAGACGAGGGTGCGCCAATTTCAAAGGGACTTTCGGGCAGACGTATCTGGATGTGGGTTGACGGAATACCGCCGTGTGCTACCCCCTATACTGTAATAAAAGTGGGAAGTGAAGATAGTGTCATTTACTTTGACAAGTACTATGACTTTTCCGCATACAACGGCAAGGCACTTTTAACTACGGTGCTACCCGAAAGCGAAGAGATCATCTCATTTAAAACGCTTATCGGCTACACCGCACTTGACGAAGTGCAAAAACTGGCTTTACACTCCCCCATACTATCCAAAGAGCTTGATACAAATCTCTATACAGACACCGCGGCGCATTGGTCAAGCTTTTATGTAAACTCGCTCTCGTACATGGGAATAGTAAACGGCAGCGAAAACCTTGCAGGAGAGCTTGTATTCAACCCGGACAACGGACTTAGCCGCGAACAATTTGCAAAAGTTTTAGTAAACTATCTCAAAATCAATCCCGATGACTACACGGACACAGCAATTGTTTTTGAAGATGCCGATGAAATTGCGCAGTGGGCAATTCCATATGTGCGCGCAGCAGTTGGAGCGGGGCTTATGCGAGGACGCAGCACCCCCGAAGATACAGTAATATTTGCTCCGCGTGACGGCATTACGCGCCAGGAGGCTCTCTATGTGCTCGGCGGATTGCTTGGCGATATCTCCGGCACACCGCTTGAGTTTACCGACAGTGACAAAATTGCTCCTTGGGCGGCAGATAACCTTGAAAAAGCGCTTTCTGCTGCGCTTATCTCCGGCTATGATGACGGCAGCATCCGCCCCGAAGGCGGCATTACACGCGCAGAAGCAGCAACCGTGGTAGTAAAACTTTATACATTTTTATCAAAAAATTCTTGCATACCCCCTGTATAAGTGGTAATATTATACATATATAAGAGTTTTCGGAGGTCAACATGGAAAAATACAGTATTTCACTTGAACAGATTATAAATGAATTTTCACTTGAGTCAATTTATCTGCCCTCGGCAGCATCCGAGCTTATGATAAGCACTCCGGAAATCAACCGTCCCGGACTTCCGCTTTGCGGTTATCTCGACCTTTTTGATGCCGAGCGTATCCAAATTTTTGGCAGAGCAGAAGTGAAGTTTCTTGAAGAAAAGGCGGACGATGAAGAATACAAAACTCTTGATGCGATTTTTGCAATGCATATCCCCGCTGTAATCGTCACATCGGATCTTGAAATTCCTGCACATATGATCGAGTGCGCGCAGCGCCACGATGTTCCTGTGCTTCGCAGCAGTGAGCGCACAAGTGAATTTGTGGCAGCAATGATCGCATACCTCAATGTTCAGCTTGCACCGAGACTTACACGCCACGGCGTACTTGTAGAAGTTTACGGTGAAGGTGTTCTTATCCTCGGCGATAGCGGCGTTGGTAAGAGCGAAACCGCAATTGAACTTGTAAAAAGAGGTCACCGCCTTATCGCAGACGATGCCGTTGAAATCAAGCGCACTTCTGCCAAGGCTCTCGTTGGAAGTGCACCTGAAATTATACGGCACTATGTTGAACTCCGCGGTATCGGAATTGTTGACGTGCGCAGACTTTTTGGTATGGGTGCTGTTAAGCTGACAGAAAAAATTGACCTTGTGGTAACGCTTGAGCCATGGGTTCAGGGCAAGATGTATGACCGTCTCGGTATGGAGTCGGAAACTATGGACATCTTAGGCATCGAGGTGCCTTCGCTGACGATCCCTGTGCGCCCCGGCCGTAACCTTGCGGTCGTTTTGGAAATTGCGGCAATGAATAACCGTCAAAAGAAGATGGGATATAACACTGCTGAAGAATTCAACAAACGCCTGATGAGCCAATACGGTATGGGCGAATCGGACAAAAACAGATAAAAAAATCCGTATGCCGCCGGCATACGGATTTTCTATACCAATTCATCATAAAGTGAATATACGTTTTCTTCCGAATACTCTATTTCGCTTGAAAACATTCGGCAAAGCTCCACTTGCTCATCAAAGGAAAAGTCGCCGTTTTTTGTAAACTGTGCCGCGCCGAGTGCGTAAATAATCCCCACAGATAATGCTGAAAATGCGGCGCGGACCGCCACCTCATAAAAATCCGGGGAGTTTGCAACATAGCGATAAACAAAGTATACTGCAAGCTGCTCATACTCGGTTATGCGAGTGCAGATGTGCTTTTTGAAGCCTTCAAAATCTATTTTGCCTTTGAGAAGTGCTAAACACTCGTCCCATTCCTTGTCAAGGCGCTCAAGCGATGAAAGCGCTGCTGCCCACTCAGAAAGACTCTTTTCGGGCAACTTGAAATTGGCAAGCGAAAGCATTTTTTCGATGCGTACATCAAGCGGCTCTACCCTGTTTTGCAAAGTTGCTATCATCCTATCGCGCAAAATTATTATTCCATCATCAGTTTTCGGCGCGCCAACAAGTGTCACCGGCTCCTTTTCTGAGAGAATTATGCGCGCAGCCGCCTCGCAGGCAAGCCCAATTCCCATTTCAACGCGGCCCGGCAGCTCATTTTTAAAGCGCGGGTGCTCAGCGCATATATCGCAGAGATGCTCTTTGCCGCAATTTATAATTATATCACAAAGATTATCAGAGTTTAAAAATGGGCATCGCTCTCCGTCGCCTAAAATAAAGTGTTTTTCCGCACCGTGAGAAATACTTTCGTCAAGCCGCTTTCCCATTTCGCCGCCGACAGTTTTATAATAGCTGTATGTGGTGCTGTCAATGTCAATTTCCCAACCGATGCAACAGTTGTGCTTGCATTTGCCGCCGATGCAACTGAATTTGCTGTAATAACTCGGGAAAACCACCGTTTCACGCCTCCTTTGCAATAACCAAAAGGTTGCCTTTCGGCAACCTTTTTTTTACTTTACTGCTATTGTTTCAATCTCAACCTTTGCACCTTTTGGAATTGCAGCAACCTGCACACAACTGCGTGCAGGATACGGCTCTGCGAAAAATGATGCATAAACCTCATTTACTACGGCAAAATCATTAAGATCGGCTAAAAATACGCTCGTCTTTACGACATTTGCCATTGTAAGACCTGCCTTGTCGAGGATATTTGTGATATTAGTAAGCACCTGCTTTGCTTGTTCCTCTACGGTTTCGGGCATTGTACCTGTTGCAGGGTTGATCGGAATCTGTCCCGATATAAAAAGCATATTGCCTGTATCAAGTGCCTGTGAATAAGGACCGATAGCTGCAGGCGCTTTGTCTGTGGAAATTCTCTTAATCATTTTACTCACCTCATTCTACAATTTGAAAGCCCGCTTTGCGGAGCTCGCTCTTTATCTCTTCAATCTGCTCAAAGTCGCGCGTTTCCATACCGATATGCAAGAAACAGCTTGCAACTGCCATGTTGGCATCCGAACGCTCATGATGAACGCTGACAACATTGCCGCCGCACTTTGAAATAATTGTACTTACACCCAAAAGCTGGCCGGGTTTGTCTTCAAGCGCAATCTGGAGAGTGGTATTTCTGCCCGTGGTAACAAGGCCGCGCGTGATAACTCGCGACAGAATATTAACGTCGATATTACCTCCCGAAACCACGCAGACTACCTTTTTGCCCTCAATGGGGAGTTTTCCGAACATTGCTGCCGCAACACTCACTGCACCGGCACCCTCGGCGATAAGCTTTTGCTTTTCGATAAGAGTTAAAATTGCGGTTGCAATTTCATCCTCGGTAACTGTCACAATATCGTCAACATACTTTTGTACCATGTCAAAAGTAATATCACCGGGATGTTTTACTGCGATACCGTCTGCAAAGGTAGAAACGCGGTCAAGTGTAATTGCCTCGCCTTTTTTGCGGCTACCAAACATGCTTGCCGCTCTCTCCGCCTGAACACCGTAAACCTTGACATTTGGATTAAGCTGTTTTACAGCATACGCAACACCTGAAATAAGTCCGCCGCCGCCAATCGGCACGATAACGGCGTCAACATCCGGGAGTTGCTCCATAATTTCAAGTCCGATGGTTCCCTGACCTGCGATAACCTCATCATCGTCAAAGGGGTGAATCATGGTTGCGCCGGTTTCATCACGGAGCTTGCATGCATGCGCATACGCATCGTCATACGCACCGGGAACAAGCACTACTTCAGCACCAAGAGCCTTTGTAGCTTCAACCTTGCTTATAGGTGCGCCGTCGGGCATGCAAATTACACTCTTTGCACCCATTTTCGTAGCCGCAAGCGCAACGCCCTGTGCATGGTTACCTGCACTGCAGGCGATGATGCCGGCCTTTTTCTGTTCTTCGGTAAGCTTGCTGATTTTGTAATATGCTCCGCGAAGTTTAAACGAGCCTGTCACCTGCAAATTTTCTGTTTTGAGATAAATCTCACTCTTGCCGGAAAGTTTTTGCGAATAGATAAGGTCGGTTTTTCTTGCCGCATCTTTTAGTACAAACGCTGCCTGATATACTTTGTCAAGTGTTACCATTTACTTGTTTCCTTTTCCTGTAAGATAATCTATAAACTGTCTTGCGGCACGTCCGCTGACTCCTCCGTGACGGATTTCCCAGCGTTTGGCAAGTGCCACAAGTTCTTCATCTTCTATATCTAAGTCTTCACGCTTTGCAAGTGTGCGCACTATGTTAAGATACTCGTCGTAAGCAGGCGAAGAGTAGTTGATAAGCACGCCGAAACGGCTTGAAAGCGAAAGTTTTTCCTCAACGGTATCGGAGTGATGGATCTCTCCCTTAAACTCCATATCGTTTCGGTCATTCCATGTTTCTTTAATGAGGTGTCGGCGGTTTGACGTTGCATAGATCAGGATGTTGTCCGGACGCTCCTCAACGCCGCCCTCGATAACCGCTTTGAGAAATTTGTACTCAATTTCATAGTCTTCAAACGAAAGGTCATCTATGTAGATAATAAAGCGGTAATTGCGGTTTTTGATGAGAGAAATCACCGCACCAAGGTCGCGGAACTGATGCTTGTATATCTCAATCATGCGAAGTCCCGCGTCAAAATACTCGTTAAGCACCGCCTTGATGCTTGTTGACTTGCCTGTACCGCTATCGCCGTAAAGCAAGGCATTATTGCCCTTGCCGCCATTTACAAAAGCTTCGGTATTTGCGGCAAGTTCTGCCTTTTGCGACTCATATCCGACAATGTCCGAAAGCCGAACACTGCTTGCGTTGTTGATTGGGCAAAACTCTAAAGTCTTGCCGCTGCCGACAATACGGAAAGCACGGTTCATTCCAAGCATTCCCACGCCGCACTTTTTATAATGCTCGGTTACAAGGTCAAACACCTCGTCCTCATTTTTTGCTGCGGCGATTTTTTCGCTGAGCGCACGCACCCATGCGCTCACCGTTTTATTGTAAATCTGCTCGCGCTTTGCAATAGCACTGTAGTTTGTGATTACTGAAAAGCAATTGATACCAAGTTCTTCTTCCACTTTGGAAAAGTCATAGTGAAAAAGATTCTTAAAAATGCGAAAATCCTGCTTTGCAATCAGGTTTACGCTTCCGCCATCACTTGCTCCTTTTCGCTCGCAAGTGAGCGAAAAGGAGTTTTCGTTTGTGATAAGCAGAAATGTGAGATAGTTTTGCCAAAGATTTGTATCAAAACCGTATGAGGTAGCAAGGTCAAGTATGCGCTTGACCTCTCTGTAAATACCCCTGATTTTTGTATCTTTATCATCATTTGATGCGATAATCCTTGCAAGGTTTTCAAGTATGCTGTCCCCTCCAAGGTCACTGTATATAAGCAGTTTTGATACTTCTTTTAACATAGTGTTTTCCTTTTTGAATTAAAATCTGTAAAAAGGGCGGACATGCGCCGACCTTTTTACTCCTAAAAGGCTCGGCGGCGGTGAGCCGCACGCAAGTGAACGAGCCTTTCCATTTATAAATCCTTGGATTTTTAAATGATAAATCTCCAGCCGAACTTGTCTTCAAGCTTGCCGGTCTGAATGCCTGTTACGGTATCGTAAAGACGCTGGCTTACTTCTCCGATGGAGCCGTCACCGATGGTCATTACATCATCCTTATAGCGGAGCTTGCCAACTGGCGAAATTACTGCCGCTGTACCTGTGCCAAACACCTCTTCAAGTTTGCCGCTCTTCTGCGCTTCAAGAAGCTCATCAACAGAAATCTTGCGCTCGGAAACCCTGTATCCCCAGTCGCGGCAAAGTTGAAGCACCGAGTCGCGTGTGATTCCGGGGAGAATCGAGCCGTTGAGCATGGGGGTTACGATTTCGCCGTCGATCTTGAAAAAGATGTTCATTGCGCCAACTTCTTCTATATACTTTCTCTCAACACCGTCAAGCCAGAGCACCTGGGAATAACCTGCATCGTGAGCCTTAACCTGCGCCGCAAGCGATGCAGCATAGTTGCCGCCCGTCTTTGCAAAGCCCATGCCGCCTTTAACCGCACGTACATAGTCATCCTCGATCCAGATACCAACAGGCTCAAGTCCGCTTGCGTAATACGCACCGGATGGAGAAAGAATGATGATAAATAAATATGTCTTTGAAGGTGCAACCCCTAAAAAGTCATCGGTGGCAATGATGAAAGGACGAACATAGAGCGAAGTTCCCTTTTCGGTGGGTACCCAATCCTCATCCATTTTAACAATAGCCTTTACCGCCTGCACAAAATCCTCCTCAGGAAGATGTGGGATGCAGAGACGGTCATTGGTAGCGTTGGTGCGCTTTGCATTCATATCGGGGCGGAAAAGGTATGTGTTGCCGTCGTCACCGCGATAAGCCTTAAGTCCCTCAAACATTTCCTGACCATAGTGGAACACCATGGAGGCAGGAGAAAACTCAAGATTTCCGTAAGGAACGATTCTTGCATCGTGCCAACCCTTGCCCTCGGTGTAATTCATAATGAACATATGGTCGGTAAAGATTTTGCCAAAGCCGAGGGGTCCCTCGGGTTTTGCTTTCGGATTTGTAGTTTTTTCGATTTTAATATCGAGCATTTTTGTCACCCTTTCAAAGTCTGCTGATGATTTCTGCAGTCATGCCGGTACAGGTTACAGGAGTTGCACCGCTGTCGCCTACGATGTCGGCTGTGCGAACGCCTGCCTCAAGAGTTGCGTTAACTGCGTTTTCGATGGCATCCGCTTCTACAGTAAGACCGAATGAATAGCGAAGCATCATTGCCGCAGAAAGAATTGTTGCAATGGGGTTTGCCTTGTTCTGCCCTGCGATATCAGGCGCACTGCCATGAATCGGCTCATAAAGACCGCACTTTGAGTCGCCGAGCGATGAAGACGCAAGCAAACCGATTGAACCGGTAATCTGCGAAGCCTCGTCA
>SVRG01000111.1 GCA_015064965.1 Oscillospiraceae bacterium | reverse complement strand
ATGCTTTGGCAAGTGCTTTGCACGTTTATTATCTGCAAAGAAAATATCCGCATGCAGAAATGTCACTTTCTTGTCCGAGACTTCGCCCGATTATCAATAACGATAAAATCAATCCCTTGGACGTACATGAAAAACAACTTTGTCAGGTACTTTGTGCTTACCGTATTTTCTTGCCGTATGTAGGTATTACTGTATCTTCTCGTGAAAGTGCGGAGTTTAGAAACGGTATAGTGAAAATTGCGGCAACGAAAGTGTCTGCGGGTGTTTCCACCGGCATCGGAGATCACGAGAGCAAATACACAGGAAAAGAGAGCGAAGATATTCAGGGTGATGAACAGTTTGAAATTGATGATAACCGCAGTCTTGATAAGATGTATAAAGATATTGCCGATGAAGGGTTGCAACCTGTTTTGAATGATTATTTATATGTGTGAGGAAATGATGATGAAGAAATTTGATACAAGTTTATACTTTATTACAGATAGTACTAATTATGACGAAACAGAATTCCTTTTCCGCGTTGAGGAAGCTCTTAAAGGGGGAGTAACTCTTCTTCAACTTCGCGAGAAAGAAAAATCTACAAGAGAATATATTGAACTTGCCGAAAAAGTACACGCTATAGCAAGAAAATACAATGTGCCGCTGATTATCGATGATCGTGTGGATGTGGCTCTTGCCATTGATGCGGAAGGCGTACACGTTGGAGCAAATGATATGCCTATTAAAACTGCAAGGAAGTTAATGGGTGAAGACAAAATTGTAGGTGCCACGGCAAAAACAGTGCCTTGGGCGAAAGACGCTTATGAACAAGGTGCCGACTATCTTGGAGTGGGCGCGATTTATCCTACAACCACCAAAGTTAAGACAGTTCTTACCTCTACTGATACTTTGCGTGATATTTGTAATGCTGTTCCTATCCCTGCAAATGCGATTGGCGGACTTAATAAAAACAATATTGACATCCTTGAGGGAATTCCGATTGCAGGCATTTGTGTGGTATCTGCCATTATGAAAGCAGACGAACCGAAGCATGCGGCAGAAGAACTAAAGGAAAGAGCTAAAGAACTTGACTTGATATAGGAAGGGAGGATTTGTTTATGCAAATGAAAACAACATTGACTATTGCAGGAAGCGATAGTAGTGGTGGCGCCGGTATTCAGGCAGACATAAAGACAATGACTATGAATGGTGTTTTTGCAATGAGTGTTATTACAGCACTGACAGCACAGAACACAACCGGCGTAAGAGCAATTCAAGAAGCGACTCCGGAATTCTTAAAACAACAACTTGATGCTGTCTTTGAGGATATTTTTCCTGATGCAGTCAAAATCGGCATGGTATCTTCTTTGGAGCTTATCCGCGTAATTGCGGATAGATTAAGATACTACAAGGTAACAAATATCGTAGTAGATCCCGTTATGGTGGCAACTTCCGGAGCTTCTTTAATGAAGAAAGATTCGGTGCAGGCGCTTATTGACGAGCTTTTACCTGTGGCAACAATCGTAACACCGAATATTCCGGAGGCGCAGATTCTTTCCGGCATGTCGATTGATGACAAGGAAGATATGGAGGTTGCCGCAAAAATAATCGGCGATACTTATAACTGTTCTGTTTTGTTAAAAGGCGGACACAGCGTAGGCGATGCTGATGACTTACTGTATTGCGATGGTACGATGAAGTGGTTTACAGGTAAACGAATTGACAATCCAAACACTCACGGCACCGGATGTACATTGTCAAGTGCAATAGCATCAAACCTTGCTAAAGGTTTTTCCCTTGATGAGTCTGTTCGAAGGGCGAAGGATTATGTTTCCGATGCGCTTGCTGCACAACTCGACTTAGGAAAGGGTTCCGGCCCGATGCAACACAATTTTGGAATAAATACTCGTTATGCAGAAATAAAAATTTGATTGAAAGGAAATATGAAAATGAGAAATTACACTACCCAAATGGATGCTGCAAAGCGTGGCATAATAACCCCTGAAATGAAGGCGGTTGCTGCAAAAGAATACAGAACCGAAGAAGAAATTCGTGACTTTGTTGCAAAAGGACAGGTAGCTATTTGCGCAAATAAGCTTCATAAATGTTTAGAACCCAATGGTGTCGGTTCGATGCTTCGTACAAAAATCAATGTTAATCTCGGTGTTTCAAGGGATTGTAAAGACTATGATATTGAAATGCAAAAAGTTATGGCGGCAGTTAATATGGGTGCAGAAGCTATTATGGATTTGTCAAGCCATGGAAACACACAGCCTTTCCGTCGGAAACTTACCGCTGAATGTCCTGCTATGATTGGTACTGTGCCGGTTTATGACAGCGTGATTCATTACCAAAGAGATCTCGCTACCCTTACCGCCAAAGACTTTATTGATGTAATTCGCTTGCACGCACAAGATGGTGTGGACTTTGTAACGCTTCATTGCGGCATTACCCGAAAGACTATTGAACAGATTAAAATGCATAAGAGAAAAATGAATATTGTTTCCCGCGGTGGTTCGCTGGTTTTTGCATGGATGAGTATGACAGGAGAGGAAAATCCGTTTTATGAATATTATGATGAGATTTTGGATATTTGCCGTGAGTATGATGTGACCATATCTCTTGGAGATGCTTGCCGTCCCGGTTGCCTTGCTGATGCAAGCGATGTATGCCAAATAGAGGAACTTGTTCGTCTTGGTGAGCTGACGAAGCGTGCTTGGGCAAAAGATGTACAAGTTATGGTGGAAGGCCCCGGACATATGCCGATGGATCAGATTGAAGCAAATATGAAGTTGCAACAGACAATATGCATGGGTGCACCTTTCTATGTACTCGGTCCTATTGTTACAGATATTGCTCCCGGGTATGACCATATTACATCAGCTATTGGCGGTGCAATTGCAGCGGCTTCCGGAGCAGCATTCCTTTGTTATGTAACTCCTGCAGAGCATTTGGCTCTTCCGCATGTGGAAGATGTAAAGCAAGGTATTATCGCTTCCCGTATTGCTGCACACGCTGCGGATATTGCTAAGAAAGTGCCTCATGCAAGAGAGGTTGACGATGCGATGGCAGATGCCAGAAGAACATTCGACTGGGAAAAACAGTGGGAATGTTCTTTTGATCCGGAAACAGCTAAAGCAATACGTGACAGCCGTGCTCCGGAACATGAAGACAGTTGTTCTATGTGCGGAAAGTTTTGCGCCGTCAGAAGTATGAATAAAGCTTTGCAAGGAGAATACATTGATATACTGTAATGTTCGGTAGGCGAAAAAAATAAAAACACATTGCTTTTAAAATAAAAATAGGGTATACTATGCTCAGTTCGGCTTTCAAAGGTGCAGCCGGGACATACGCAACAGAAATTTGTGAACCCCGTCAGGTCCGGAAGGAAGCAGCGGTAAGCGAAGCCCTCTGTGTGCCGTATCCTTTCCGGCTGTACCTTTGAAGGCCGAATTTTTTATCAGGAGGACAAGTAAAATGGCTTATGTAGCACTGTATAGAAAGTGGCGTCCTATGACTTTTGATGAAGTTGTAGAACAAGGCCCGGTTGTAACGGTATTGAGAAATGCTGTGTTGTCAAACAGAATAGCTCACGCGTACTTATTTTGCGGTACAAGAGGAACGGGAAAAACTACTATGGCAAAGATTTTTGCAAGAGCGGTTAATTGCTTGAATCCTCAAAACGGCAATCCTTGTAACGAGTGTGATGTTTGCCGTAATATTATAAATCAACAGATACTTGACGTGTCGGAAATTGATGCCGCTTCAAATAACGGTGTAGATAATATAAGAGCAATTATAGAAGAAACTGCTTATGCTGCTTCCATGGCCAAGTACAAAGTATTTATTATAGACGAGGTTCATATGCTCTCGACGGGTGCTTTTAATGCCTTGCTGAAAACGCTGGAAGAACCTCCTGAAAATGTCATTTTTATTTTAGCCACAACAGAGCCAAATAAACTGCCTGTCACTATATTGTCGCGTTGTCAAAGATATGATTTTAAGAGAATTTCACAAGGCGGTATAATTTCCAGATTAGAAAAAATATGTAAAGAGCAGAATTTGTCTTATGAGTTACCTGCTCTTGCTTTTCTTGCGCAAAAATCTGACGGAGCTATGCGTGATGCCATAAGTCTTTTGGACCAAACGCTTGCTTCCTGCTCGGATAAGCTTACGCTGTCTGCTGCGAGAAATGCTACAGGCTCTGTTGATAAAGAGTTTATAGAAAAATTTGCTCAAAATATAATTCGAGCTGATGGGGCAGAAATTCTTTCGCAAATTTCCGTTTTGTTCTCTGAAGGTCGTGACCCGTCTGACTTTATTGCAGAGCTTATGCAAATATTCAGAAATATCTTGGTGCTTTTAAATGTTAAAGATACTGAGGGTATGATTTACGAAACTGAAGAAAGCATGAAGCTTTTGCGTGAAATTGCAAATGAAACAAATAAATCAGAATTGACATTGATGATAAAAGAGCTTTCAAGATTGGATAACTCTTTAAAATGGGCGGTACAGAGAAAGATTTTATTCGAGGCAGGTATGCTTGCTCTTTGCGACAGAAAATGGGACAACTCAGATGCGGAATTAACAGAGAGAATTTCTGTTTTGGAACAAAGACTTTCTGATTTAGTGAAATCAGGTATTCGTGTTCAAAGCAAAGAAATGCCGAGAACTCAAACCGTTTCGCCGCAAGTTTTGGAGATGCCTGTAAAACAGGAAGTGCAAAAAACGATTCAACAACCTGATGCGCCGCCGTTTGATATGCCGCCGGAACCGCCTTTTATGCCTGACTTTGAATCTTTACCGCCGGAACCGCCGATAGAGCAATCTGTCGAAATGCGTGCGCCGCAAGCAGCGGAAGTGATGCCAAAAGCAGTAAAAGCAACGCCGAAAGCAAATTCCGTATCGGGAATAACGGAGTCCGATGAGCTTGATTGGCGAGATTTCTTGTCAAATGTTTCCGGAAAAGGCCAAGCTTCGCTTTCTGCGTTAATTAAAATTAACAGTAGAGGAGTGCTTGACGGCAAGGGCAATTTGATACTTGTTTTCACGAATGCTATTGTAAAAGATATGATTGTAAAAAAAGAAGCTACGGACATTCTTTCTGAAAGTGCGTCTGCCGCATACGGAATGCCGCTTCATATTGTATATGCGTCGAAAAATGACGATTTGTCGTCTTTTGAGGCACAAAACAGTAAAACCCAAGGAACGCAAGAAATCCCGAAAAGTGCAAATGAGAATTCCGAATCGGTATCGGACGGCTTTGACGGAGCTGTAAATTTGCTTAAAGAAATATCCGAACAAGACGGATTTGATGTTCATTTTAATTAAAGAACGCATATAATGTTAAAGAGTTGTTTATAAAACTGGAGGCTCTTTAGCATGGAATTATTAAGACGAGGAATGACAGGTCCGCAAGTGGAGATGCTTCAACTTGCGCTTTTAAGAGCGGGTTACAACATAAAAGGTACCAATAACGGAATTGACGGCATATTCGGTAGCAGCACATATTTGGCTGTAAGGGAA
>SVRG01000110.1 GCA_015064965.1 Oscillospiraceae bacterium | reverse complement strand
CGGATTTCGCTTTTATCAACGCCGAGCGATGAAAAGGGAGAATCGAGATGCAAATCTCCCATATGTATGATTCGGATGGTGTCCTTCACTTTCCGTCTCCTTTTTTAGTGATGCTACTATTATATCATATAATTTGCAAAAATGAAAGATAAATTATAGTTAATCGCACTAAGCAAAAATGTTCCACATACCTGTAGGGGCGATTATCAATCGCCCGTTAGCCGCCGACAGATGGTTTACGGCGGGCGAATACTATTCGCCCCTACCGGTTTGATAATCGTTTTGGCTTCGCTGCGATAATCTATAATTTACCTCTTATTCAAATATGCATTGTGTTTTTTGCGTACGTATGACTCGTCATACTCCCCAATCTCAAAGGCAACTCTCTGCCATGAGCGCACATCGTCAAAATAGCGCAGCATAAAAATTTCGCGCAGTGTTAAATCCTCTATTCCGCTTATGTAATCGACTATCTCGGCGGCTTCACTGCAGATTTTTTCATAGTATTTTTCAAGCGCAGCCTCAAGCTTTTTGAGTGCCGCCGCAGATTGCCTTGATTTAAACTCGTTTTGCCTGATTTTTGCCATTCTCTTTTTTGTGCGCGTTATCTCCCGACGCAGATTATGAAGCGATAAAAGTTTTTCCTTTGTCAATGCAAAAGCGCCTCCATATCGCAAATCAGTTCGCGAAAACGCTCAATTGCACACTCGGTACGTCTGAGTGCAGACAAAAGTTCTTCCTTTTTTTCATTTTCATCGTCAATTTTACCGTACAAATCCTCAATTTGCCGCACTATTTCCCTTTTGCTCATGCAAATTCCGCCATTGCTGCTTCCATCGTCAAAAAAATTCATAGATACCACCTTATATTCTATTGAAATACTGAAATATCTGTGATATACTGTAACAGGTAAAAGAAAATACATACAGAAATTTCTGTATAACCAATATATCACAGAAATTTCTGTATGTCAAGAGATTTTTATATATTTCGGAGGGCAAAATGCCGCAAACCAACAAAGAAATCGCAAATGCCATACGCGCGCTTGCCAAACAGCACGGTGTAACCGTTTCGCAAACGCTGGCAGACTGCAAAATCAACCGCAACTTTTTATATGACCTTGAAAAAGGCAATTCATCGCCATCCGTGGATAAGCTGTCACGGATAGCCGAGTATTTCGGCGTAAGCACAGCAAAGCTTATCAGCGGTGAGGAGGGCGAGGTTGAGGCTTTGCTCGCACTTTACGAAAGGCTTTCCCCTGCCGCAAAGGCAGAACTGCGCGCATATATGCAAAGCCTTATTACAAAATAGTTTCTCCGTCAAAGTTTTCGTAGGCGCGAAGCACTTCGCGCTCAAGCGAGGAGCGGAAAGCGGAGTTTATCGGATGCGCGATGTCGCGATACGAGCCATCAGGATTTTTTCTGCTTGGCATGACGATAAAAAGTTTGCTCTCTGTGCTTATCACCTTGATGTCATGCACTGCAAACTGACCGTCAAATGTAACTGAGGCAACTGCTTTTAGCGGTGCGCTCTCAAATGTTCTTCTGATTTTCACATCTGTAATTTCCATAATGTATGTCCTTTCAAAATGATATGGTAAAATTATGTGATTTAAAAGAGCATTTTATTCATATAATCAATATATAATCTACACGGAGTTATAAAATGGCTGTAAACAACACTCATCTCGGCGCAGACGGCATTGCCCGCGCCCTGAAAAATAAAAAATCTGTATATTTTCTCGGAATCGGCGGCATAACCATGTCGTCGCTTGCCCACGTAACACATATACACGGGTTTAAAGTAGGCGGCAGCGACCGCACCCTATCGCCGCTTACCGAAAGGCTTGCAAACGAAGGAATCGAGATTTTTGAAGGTCATAAAGCAGAGCAGATCGACGGCTATGACGCGCTTGTCTATACGGTTGCGGTAAGTGCCGACACACCTGAGCTTGTGCGTGCAAAAGAGCTTGGAATCCCCGTAATATCAAGGAGTGACTATCTCGGTTACATCATGCGCTCGTACACCCACCGCGTGGGACTTGCAGGCATGCACGGCAAATCCACCGCCACCTCGATGACCACCGAGGTATTTCTTGCAGGCGGCGGCGACCCCACAGTAATTTCGGGCGCAGAGCTTTCGTCAATGCAAGGTGCATACCGCATTGGCGGCAAGGAAAACTTTGTGTTTGAATCCTGCGAATACATGGATTCTTTCCTTGATTTCTACCCATCAATTGCAGTTGTTTTGAATATCGAACTTGACCATGTGGACTATTTCAAAGACCTTGACCATGTAAAACGCTCATTCCGCGCTTATATTGAAAAAACACGCGGATGCGGATGCGCGGTGCTCAATGCCGATGACGAAAATGTAATGGATATGGCAAAGGGATTTGGCGGAAGCATACTCACCTTCGGCGTGAAAAACGAAGCGGATATTATGGCAAAAAACATTTCATACGAAAACGGTGTAGCGTCATTTGAACTGTGCCACGGCACAATGAAAAAGAGAGTTGCCCTCTCCGTTTCGGGCGAACACAATGTGTACAATGCGCTTGCCGCCGCCGCATGCGGAATTCTTTGCGGGCTGAAAAGTGACCTTATCGTTAAAGGACTTGGCAACTTTCGCGGTGCATCACGCCGCCTTGAACTCAAAGGAGTGCTTAACGGCGCAAAGGTATATGACGACTACGCACATCACCCCACCGAAATTGCAGCAACACTCCGCACAGTCAAGCAGATGGGCGCTTCCCGCGTGATCTGCATCTATCAGCCACACACATATTCCCGCACCAAGGGCCTCTACCGCGAATTTGTCGAGGCGCTCAAAATGGCAGACACTCCTATTCTCTCTGACATCTATGCGGCACGCGAAACCGACACTCTCGGCGTTTCAAGCGAGCAACTTGCAAAGGATATCGGAGAAAACGCGCTCTATTTTGACAGCTTTGAAAAAATCGCGGAATATATAAACTCCTCGGCAAAAGAGGGCGACATTATCCTGACAATGGGCGCAGGCAATATCACAAATCTTTCAAAACTCTTTAATATGTAGCAAAAAGGCATCCTTGCGGATGCCTTTTTTATATAAATATTTTTCTTTCGACGCGCTCTCTCGCAGGGCGACAAATTGCAAAAAACAGCAGCACTCCGCCAAGCAACAAAAGCGATACCAGAGGATACAGCGACCATACAAGCCCTTTGTCGATTCCAAATGTGAAATTCATCAGAAATTCCATCAATGGGCAAAAGCAACCAAGAGCAATCAATGCACCGCCGAAAATATACAGCTTTCCGTGGCTCAGATATTTTACAAGCGTCACAACCGCAGTTACAATAAGTCCTATAGCACCCACAACAGGGAATGCAAAGCTCAAAAACCAGTCGCCGCCGGTTGCAAAATTGATATACAAAAGATACAGCCCCGTCGCGGCAAATGCGCACGGAACAAATATAACGGGGTTGGGTTTTTTAAACCAAAACGGCAACACTAAAACTTCATATACAAGTGCAAGCGCGAAGATAACATATCCCGACCAGGTAACACCGCCATACACGCTGATGTCGCAAAGCAAGGTTATAATTATCGGCAAAAAGAATATGCAACTGATTATCACAAGCGCGCCGAGAGGGCTTACCTGCGTGACCGGGCGGCGATTTTTGGGATAAAGATCATCTGCCACAACCTGACTTATATCCGGATGATACACGGTTGTGCCGCAGAGTGGGCATTTGTGCTCGGTATCTGCAAGTTTTACTCCGCAGTTTATACAATACATATTTTTCTCCTTTATTATCCTTTACTAGCCATTGCTCTCAACCTCGGCAACTATTTCCATTTCACGAAGCACCTCGTGAAATTTTGCCTCAAGCCACGGCTCTCGAATGTCGCGGATAAAGTTGATATAGAGAGTTCCGTTGTAGGAAATCACGCCGCAGTTATACGGCGCTGTTGCCTGCGTACCTAAAATAAAGTCCATACGGTCAACATAAGGCGTCATTATCTCAGGCAAAGTTACGGCTCCAAGATTTGAAATAGTAAGGCATGATTTGCGCTCGCCAACTGCATCAAAAACAAGGCGCATTACGATGTTTTTAATGGCAAGCGGTGCGATTTTTATTATAAATGCGCGTTCGGAATCAACATTTGTTGTGATTTTTTTGCGCATCTGCTTTTCGGTAACGTCAAGCCCCATGTGGTTTTTGACAATTTTGCAAATCTCCTCAAAAGAATACTCTCCAAGCCGTGTTTCTATCTCGGGAGTGGTATAAAATGCAAAATTGCGAAGCGTTTTACTTGGGAAAATCTTGCGCAGATTAACCGGCAGAAGCACCTTTATTGATTTGCGCTTTTTGCGGTTTGGCACACGCTCGGATTGAAGTGTCTGAAGCGCCTTCATTACTGCGGCACACAAAAACGCGGTAAGACTTACATTATACTTATGCGCTGCCTCAAGCACCTTTTCTGTAGGAATTTTAAAGCAGGTAAGATGCAAAAATCCGGCAGGCTCAACCGTGCCGCCAAGCGACCACGCATCGCTCTCCTGCCTTGACGCGGACACATCACCTGCATATTTGAGAAAACTGTCCTCCATCTCCTCTTCGCTTGGCTCGTCAAGTCTTGCAAGGATACCGTCAGTTGCAGGAATTCGGATACCGTGCTTTTGCTCAAGGTATTCGGCAACAAGAGTTTTAAGAAAAATCATTGCGCCCGTACCGTCAGTCAGCGAGTGGAAATACTCAACCGCAATGCGCTTTTTGTAAACGATTACACGAAGCGCACACTTTGAGGTCTCCTTGTTTGACATTCTTACAAGCGGATATGCACTCTCCTCGGAAAGTTCGGGAGCGGCAGAGAGCTCCTCAAGATAATACCAGAACATTCCGCGGCGCAGCCTTGCTGCAATTGACGGGAAACGGCGCACCGTTACATCAAGTGCTGAACGCAATACCTGCGTGTCAACCTCCTCTTTGAGAGTTGCCGACATGCGGAACACATTGCTCCAATTCTGCCTGCGTGCCGCAGGATAGATTTTGGCAGCATTATCAAGCCGCATCCAGCGGAGTTTGCGCTCCTCGGACATGTATTTTGACAAAAATCGGTTTATTTCGTTGAAATCCTCGCGGTTTTCGCGAAGGTCGTACACAACATATGCATGCCAACGCTCAGGTGTTATCAAAAGCTTGCTTGAAGCTCCTGCTGCAATGAGCTTTTCGTGCATTGCAACCGCATCGTCAAGCATTATTTCGTCAGCGCCCGCAAAAATAAGGGAAGGTGGCATTTCGCAAAGATCGCCAAAAAGCGGCGATACATACGGATTAAGCCGGTTTACTGTATAGTTATTTGCAAAATAGTCAAGCTGCGCCAGCGTCATCGAGGGGTCAATATCCTTGTTTTTCTCGTATGATTCGCCTTTTGCAGTGAGATCGGTCCACGGAGAAATCGCAATGATTCCGGATGGCATCTGCTCACCAAGTTCCCGGAGTTTCAGGCAGAGGGCATAGCAAAGTCCGCCGCCTGCGCTCTCGCCGCAGAGAATTATGTGCGCGGGCG
>SVRG01000009.1 GCA_015064965.1 Oscillospiraceae bacterium | reverse complement strand
GTTTTAGATAAAATTAACGGTAATGCCGACGTGCGTGCGCTCCCAAAAGAGGAGATAGGCGCACTGTGCGACGATATTCGCAGCTTTTTGGTGGACAATGTTACAAATACCGGCGGACACCTTGCCGCAAACCTTGGTATTGTAGAACTTACTGCTGCAATTCATCGCGTATTTGATCTTCCGCGCGACCGTGTAATATTTGATGTAGGACATCAAAGCTATGTACATAAGATCCTCAGTGACCGCAAGGATCGTTTTCATACGTTGAGACAGCCGGGCGGAATCTCCGGCTTTGAAAAACTTGGCGAAAGCGAGTTTGATTCGTTTGGAACCGGACATGCATCCACCTCAGTTTCAGCCGCGCTTGGCTATGCCGAAGCAGACCGCATTGCCGGTCGTGACAACTATACCATAGCGGTTGTAGGCGACGGTGCCTTTACCGGAGGTATGATACACGAAGCGCTCAATAATTGTGACAGGGATTTGCGGCTTATTGTAGTTCTCAATGAAAACGAAATGTCAATTTCCCGTAACACGGGCGCACTTGCAAAGCAAATTGCAAAAACTCGCTCATCCAAGGGATATTTTAAATTTAAACGCGGCACATCAAGCTTTCTTCCTAAAATACCGCTTATCGGTAAACCTTTGCTTGAGGGTATGCGCCGACTGAAAAGAGCGGCAAAGCATGCGCTTTACGGTGTCAGCTATTTTGAAGGGCTGGGACTCAAATATCTTGGTCCCATCGACGGTAATAACTACGAGGCTGTTGAACACCTTTTAGAAGAGGCAAAACGCCGCCAGACCAGTGTTATTTTGCATATCCGCACCAAAAAGGGAAAGGGATATGCTCTCGCAGAGGAAAACCCAAGCCAGTATCATTACTACGGCGCAGATTACACCGGCAATTTTTCCGAGCATTTTGGAAACACGCTTGTGTCGCTTGCCGAAAAGGATGAAAAAATATGCGCCATTACTGCTGCAATGCAGGACGGAGTGGGACTTTCTGCCTTTGCAGAAAAATTCCCCGACAGATTTTTTGATGTTGGTATTGCCGAGGAGCATGCTGTTACTTTTGCGGCAGGGCTTGCTGCCGCAGGCATGAAGCCGTATGCGGCAATATATTCTACGTTCTTGCAGCGCGCATATGATAGCATCATCCATGACGTTGCGCTTCAAAAACTCCCTGTGCGGTTTATTATAGACCGTGCATCGCTTGCAGACGGCGACGGCCCCACCCACCACGGAATAATGGACGTTTCATTTATCAGCGCAATTCCCAATATGTGTCTTTTTGCACCTGCCACCATGGCATCGCTTGACCGGTTTCTTATTGCAAGCGCCGCAAGCGAGCTTCCAATGGCAATACGCTATCCTAATATGAAGAATAGCGAACAGATAGAAAGCATCTTTTTCAAAAACGGTGACACCGATACAGTTGCACACCGCGACTTTACTGATAAAGAAAAAAATCGCGTTGTAATTGTTACATACGGAAGAATTGTAAGTGAGGCACTCGTTGCGGCGGACAAGCTTCGCGCGCAAGGGATAGAGTGCGGAGTTATTCTGCTTGAAACGCTTAAACCCTATACTGTTCCGACAGGCAGAATTGCAGAGTGGCTGCCAAGCGGACCGTGTTCTGTTATTTTCCTTGAAGAGGGCATCAAAAACGGCGGCGCTGGTATGATAACCTTTGATACGCTGAATGCGCGCCACGCCAAACTTATGAAGAATAAGAATATGCAAATTGTTGCCATAGACGATTCTTTTGCAATCAGAACGCAGGAAGAGTCGATTTTCCGTACGGCAAAAATCAGTGCCAATGATATTTTGCGTACCGCAGTACATCTTGTAGCTACACTCCCTAAAGTTAACGAAGAATAAACCTAAAAGGAGAAAGTATATGCATAAATTACGAAACCGAACGTATTTGCTGATTTTAATAGATATTTTGGCATTTACAGGGGTGTTCTGGGCGGCAGTAATTGCTGCAAACACCTCATCGTCAAGCGTGGACCGCTCTTTTGGCGGATACGCGAGTGCATCGGTTGTATTGCTTGCCGCGATATTTGCTTTACGCTTTTGCTTCAGCGTTTACAATAATGTGTGGCGGTATGCAAATTCGCAGGCATATTTGTTTATGGTTATTGCCGATACTTTGGGCGGCGGCGTGGGAACTGCGGTTTGTTATTTTGTACCGAGCGTTTATCTTGGCATATGGCAGTCCATCGCAGTTGTGGCAGCGTTTTCGCTTGTCACACTCTCGCTTCGCTTTTTGTATCAGCAGAGATACCGTCATTTGAACACAACGCTTGAAACCATACATAAGGTGGGCGTTGCCATAGTTGGCGCAGGCAATACCGGCGCACGTCTTGCCGAGGATTTGTTATATACATCAAAGTCACGCTACAAGCCGATATGCTTTATTGACGTTAGCCAAGAGAAGATAGGCAGTAAGGTTTGCGGTGTTCCCGTTATTTCTGAGGATGACATGGTTGTAGCAAAGCTTAAAACCATGCCTGTTCAGGAGATAATTATTGCGCTTCCCGAACTTGACAATGCGGCAACCAGACGTTTGATCGACATCTATCACGAAACCGGTTGCCCGATTAAAATTTACGATTTTCCGTTCAAAGAAAGCACTGCAGAACAGGATAAGAGCGAAAAACGCCAGCTTCGCGAGGTGAGAATCGAGGACCTTTTGTTCCGCGACTCACTTAAAATTGTATCTCATGAAACCGACGAGTATTATAAGGACAAGGTTATTCTGGTTACAGGAGGCGGCGGCTCCATCGGCAGTGAGCTTTGCCGTCAGATAGCGAAGCGCTCGCCTAAAAAGCTTATCATATTTGATATTTATGAGAATAATGCGTATGATATAGAGCAGGAACTTCGTCGCAAGTACGGCGAGGACCTCGACCTTGCTGTAGAGATTGGCTCTGTGCGCGATACAAAGCGCCTTGACAGTCTGTTTAAGTATTACCGTCCGCAGATAGTGTTCCATGCGGCGGCGCACAAGCATGTTCCGCTCATGGAGCATAGCGGTTGCGAGGCAGTAAAAAACAATGTTCTCGGTACATATAAGACTGCAAATGCTGCTGAAAAATACGGTGTAGAAAAGTTTATTTTGATTTCCACCGATAAAGCTGTTAACCCCACAAATATCATGGGTGCAACCAAGCGTATGTGTGAGATGGTGATTCAGTGCCGCACAGATTCGGCTACATCATTTGCGGCAGTACGTTTTGGCAACGTACTTGGCTCAAACGGTTCAGTAATTCCGCTTTTCCGCCGTCAGATCGAGGCGGGCGGTCCCATTACTGTTACTGACAAGCGCATTATCCGCTATTTTATGACCATTCCTGAGGCAAGCCAGCTGGTTATGCAGGCAGGAGCCATGGCAAAGAGCGGCGAACTCTTTGTGCTTGACATGGGTAAGCCTGTTAAGATTCTGGAGCTTGCGGAGAATATGATAAGACTTTCCGGTCTCACACCGTATACGGATATTGACATTGTGGAAATAGGTCTTCGTCCCGGCGAAAAGCTTTATGAAGAGCTTTTAATAAAGACCGAGGAGCTTACAAAAACCGCAAACAATCTCATTTTTGTCGAGCATGATACTCCCAAGGACCGCAGAGAGATGGAAATCATCATCGAAAGGCTTCGCGACTTGTGCAAGACATATGACCCCGTTGATTCCGATGAGATAAGGCAGGTGCTGCAGGAGCTTGTGCCCACTTATCATAATCCCGATGAAGTAAATAGAATTGCGGAAAAAACAGAGGAAATGCAGTTAAGCGAAAAGTGATAAAAAGCCTTGCACATTTTGTGCAAGGCTTTTATATTTTAACCGAAACCTCTCCGCTTGCGAGGTTTTCTTTTTTGCCGCCGTGTTCCACAGTGAGCGAGAAATCGCGTTCGATGCCGCAAACTGTTGCTGTGTAAAGCTCTTTGCCGCCTTGAATCACCGAAACTTTTTTGCCGCAGAGCATATCACGCGAAACATAATCGTGGTAGTGCGGCTTTTCTTCAAGATTTTTGTAATATGCAAAAAAAGCATTGAGAATTTCTTTTAAAAATACTTCTTTGTCAATATCGTCATCCTCAAAAACCGCGCCTGCAATTGTCTCAAGCTCGCCAAATCCACCTTGCGGAGCCATAAGATTTACCCCGATGCCGAGAATGGCAAATTCAAGGTTATCTCCGCGTATTTGCCCCTCGGTCAGAATACCGCACACCTTTTTGCCGCGCATGTATACATCGTTGACCCATTTGATTTGTGGCTTGACGGTGGTGTATTTTTCAATTGTTTTTGCAACTGCCGCCGCTGCAGCAGTGGTTATCAGCAGTGAGCTTTCCGGAGGAAACTTCGGGCGGAGAATTACACTCATATAAAGCCCCGTGCCCTCCGGCGACATAAAGCTTTTGCCCATGCGTCCGCGCCCGGCGCTCTGGTGATTGGCGACAATAACGGTGCCTTCTGTGGCGCCGTTTTTTGCAAGGGCTTTTGCGATATCGTTGGTTGAAGTAACCGTGTCAAAATAACTTATCATCATATGTGTTTTTTTAATTTTTTCACCGTAAATGCTGCGAGTGAAATTTTTATTATATCAAATGGGATAAAAGGGAGCACGCACGCCTGAACCGACGCCAAGAATTTGCCGCCGCTCAGTATACAAAACCATGCGCTCCCGAAAAAGTAGCAAACAAGTAGCCCAATGCCCATGGAAATTGCGGCGTGCAGTCCTTTTTTTATAAGCGTGCCGCAGACGAGTGCCGCAGGGATAAAACCGAGAATAAACCCGCCGTTTACTGTGGCAAAAATGCCAATTCCGCCGACAAATCCGGTAAATACAGGAAGTCCGGCGGCTCCAATAACTATGTAGGTGAGTATTGAAGCAACGGCACATTTTGTACCAAGCAGTCCGACAGCGCAGAATACGGCAAAGGTCTGCATGGTAAATGAAATCGCGGCAGGTATCGCTATCCATGCGGAAACTGCAATAACCGCCGCGAATAATGCAATATAGCAAGTCTCACGGGTTGTGAATAGTTTGTGTTTCATTTTATATGCAGGAACCTTTTTAGGAAAAAATAATTATCTGTTGCCATGGCTACAGAAAGACACCTTAATGCGTCTGTTTCTTTTCAAGCGGTTCTTTTGTACCGTCGGGGCGCTGAATTACTGTGTTTGACATGATTCCGCCAAATGAAGCGCGAAATTCGGCGATATACTCTGCGCGCAGTGCAGCCTGTTCGGCTTTTTCCTCTTCGGTAAGGGGAGTTTCCTTGGACTTGCGTGCAAGAAAATTAATTCGGTCAAGTTTGGATTGTTCCATCAGCCTTTAAGTTCCTTTACAAATTCTTCAATGCGGTCGAGTGCTGTGGTCAGATGCTCGATTGAGTATGCGTATGAGATACGTGCAAAGCCTTCACTGCCCTCGCCAAAAGCGTCGCCGGGTACAATCGCAACGCGCTTTTCATCGAGGAGCTTTTGGCAAAACTCCTCGCTTGATATGCCAAAACCGTTAATGCGCGGGAACACGTAGAAAGCGCCTTCGGGTTCAAAGCATTCAAGTCCCATCTCGTTGAGCCGCTTTACAACATAGGTGCGGCGGCGGTTGTACTGTTCGGTCATGTATTTTACATCTTCGTCGCCGTTTGTAATAGCTTCTACACCTGCAAACTGGGATGCGGTGGACGCACACATGATTCCGTACTGGTGGAGTTTGAGGATCTGCGCCATTATCTCGTGCGGAGCCGCTACATAGCCAAGTCGCCAGCCGGTCATTGCATATGCCTTTGAAAAGCCGTTGACAACAACGCATCTTTCGCGCATATCGGGGAGGGAAGCTATTGAAACATGGTTTCGACCGTAGGTGAGTTCACTGTAGATTTCGTCCGAGAGTACAAGAATATCATTTTCGATGATAATTGGTCGAATGGCTTCAAGATCCTCTTTTGTCATTATTGCACCGGTGGGGTTGTTGGGGTAGGAGAGGACAATTGCCTTTGTCTTATCCGTGATAAGCGGACGGAGTTTATCTGCAGTGACTTTAAACTTGTCGTCAACAGAGGTGTAAAGCGGAACGGCTTTTGCACCCATAATCTCAATCAGAGGGGAGTAGCACACAAAGCACGGTTCAGGTACGATAACCTCGTCACCGGGGTTTAAAATCGCGCGGAATGCCATATCAATTGCTTCACTGCCGCCAACGGTCACGATGATTTCGCTGTTTGCATCATATGAGAGGTCGTAGCGGCGGCGCAGAAAGTCTGAAATGCCTTCACGAAGTTCAATAAGACCGCTGTTGGACGTGTAATAAGTCTTGTTTTTAGTTATCGACTCAACTGCCGCATTTGAGATGTGGTAGGGGGTCGGAAAGTCGGGTTGACCGACGGTAAGGGAAATAACATCCTTCATGGTGCTCAGCATATCAAAGAATTTTCTGATGCCTGAGGGCTTTATGCTTTGCACCTTATCGGATAAAAATTTTGAATAATCCATTAGTTCAGGTTGCCTCTTTCGTCAAAGTTTGCAGGACCGTAGATAACGCCCTTGTCCTTATATTTGCGGAGTACAAAGTGAGTTGCGGTGGACTGAACTGCCTCAAGAGGAGCAAGTCTTTGTGCAACAAAGAGGGCTACTTCGCGGATGGTTTTTCCTTCAAGGATTACGCACAGGTCATACGAGCCTGACATCAGGTAAACGCTTTGCACTTCGGGATAGTTGTAGATGCGTTCAGCAATGGCGTCAAAACCGCGGTTATATTGGGGGGTAACTTTAAGCTCAATAAGCGCAGTTGCGTATTCGCGATCGGTTTTATCCCAGTCCACAATGGCCTTGTAGCCGAGAATAACACCGCTTTTTTCGTATTCTTCAATTATTTTTTTAATATCGCCTTCTTCTTTTTCAAGCATCATTGCAATCTGTTTTGTGCTGAGGCGACCGTCATGCTCAAGCATTTCAAGAAGTTTCTTATCCATGATCATATTCTCTTTTCTATAGTTTTTGAAATTTTTTCAAAAGACAGCCCATATTTGTCGGCGATATCTTTGGCATAGGATTTGCCGTCGGGCTTTGTGCGTAAGATTTTAAAGCTTCGTGTGCCGTCATCGGCTATTTTAGCCACGAGAGTGTCGATTTTTGCGCCGCTGAACGCGCACGCTTCTTCGTTCAGTTCATCCACTCTTGCCGCAAGTGTGTGCAGGTGAGTTGAAAAAATAGTGCGGCAGCCGATTTTTGAAAATCCAAGCAGTATTTCAGCAGCGATGTAAGATGCTTCGTATGCTCCGGTGGATGAGAGCGATTCGTCAAGCAGTACAATTGCAGAATCATCGCAAATCTCAAAGATTTCGTTAAGGCGCGCGCATTCTTCGCCGAGGCGGCCCTTGTCAACAGTGTCGCCGCTTTCGGTGGGGAAGTGTGTGAAGATACCTCCTGCAGGGCTGAACTTAAACTCACGCGCAGGCGCAAGCAAGCCAAGCTGGCAGAAAGCCGCAGAAAGTCCTGTGGCGCAGGTGATAACGCTCTTGCCGCCGCGGTTGGGGCCGGTAAGCACATATATTGTGCCGTTTTTATCAAATGTGAAGTCATTTTCAACGCTTGCACCTTCAATTGCAAGCGCCACTGCCGGATTGTAAATTCCCTTTGCATCAAACACCTTATCTGCAATGGGGCAGAGAGTGGGTTTGCAGAGAGGCAATCCTCTTTCACGAAGGCGGTTCATGAGCGATACCGCGCATATTGCAAACTCAATCTCAGGCATCACTTCGATTAGGAAGTTTGTGTTGTCAAGCACGTATTCTTGAACAATTTTGCGCCACTGGCGCACCGAGCCTTTGAAAACAGAGTTGATAGCCGAGTTTATTGCAAGGCTCATTGCGGTTTTTTGGTTGTCATTCTGACTTTTTGAAAAAGGCGTGAGCGGTGCTATCAGCGTGTATTCGTCGCTTGAGAAGTTCATGCGGAGAATTTTGTCAAGCGTATCGCCGGATTTGAACGGCTTTGCATTAATCGAAAGAACTCCGCATTTGTCCGCCTGGAGCGTTGCATCAAGATTGATTCCGATGGTAATGCTCTTTATGTCACGCACACGGCTTGTTAGGGCGCTGAGTTTTTCGTTGAGTTCGGTATAATAGTCACTCTCAGAAATCTCTTTTATGTAGTCACAAAGTGAGATGAGAGCCTCGCTCTTTAGAGAAGTGCGTACAGGGGCAAGACCGTCGCGCAGAATTTCAACAGCGGATATATACAGTTCGATTTCGGAGAGGGAGAGCAGGTATTCGTCAGTAGTGCGCTCGCTTGCACTTGCAAGGCGGCGAAGCTCGCTTATATCCGAGAGAACCGGGAGCACTTTAACAAATGTTTCGCCCACTTCGCTAACGGCAAGCATATCCGAAAAAATTTCCGTACGGTATGAAATAACATTTTCATCCGAGGTAAAGTATTCACACAGAGAGCTGTTTTTGAGTTTAATCAGTTCGGATAAGCCGAGACTTTCAACCGTTTCTGCAGAAATCGCAGGGCGATTCTGTGCCGCAATATGTGCGCGTCGCGCCTCGTCCGAGGGATATAGCAGACTAAAAGTAAAACTGTTCATTTCGCTCTCCTTTCTTGTTTTTTTATATACATAATTAGTATAACAATTTTTTGTCCCTTTTGCAATAAAATATTTGCAATTATGATAAATATATAGTATAATTAAAATCCTAATATAAATCTGTAATGCAGGGGGATGGTAGCAACATGATATTTGAAGCGGCTGTAAAAAAAGTTCATATTTCTGCAGAAGAGATTTGCCGTACTGTTGTAAACCACTCAAGCATTGACGTGCGCGGAGCGCGCGTTTTTCCCGACAGCGGCAAACTCAACGAGTATTTTGAGGGCAAATACGGCCTTGCGTACCAAAGCGATGTTCCGGTCTGCCGCACCGTCAGCCGCGGAGGTATATTTTATTCGATAAGCGGCGTGTGCGACGGTTTTATGCGACGCGATAATAAAGTCACTGTTTTTGTTAACCGTGCAATTAATGATTTTACATCAAAAATTACTGCAGATATGGCGGCGGAGGCGATTGGCAACGCGGTTGCTCTTGCGCACATGGTTGCCGAGGCAGAAATGCTTGCATCTGTTACATTTACAGTTAGCTTTTATCACAATAAAAATGATATAAAGCAGATAGAAAAAACTTTTACAAAGCAGGAAATTGCATCTGCGTTTTATCGTATATTGGATATGCACCGCCCATTTGTGGCACTTGAGGCAGAGCGTGTATGCGTCAGACTGCCTGAGGCAAAGGAACTGCCTTTTCCGTACCGTGAGATGCGTGCACAGCAGCGTGACTTTATGGTTGAAGTACTTCGCGCAGTTAAAACGCACTCCAAGGCGGTTATTGAAGCGCCGACCGGTACCGGTAAAACAATGGCGGCTCTTTTCCCTGCGTTAAAAGCTCTTGGAAATGGTTACGTTGATAAGATTTTTTATTTTACTTCAAAGACAACTACCGCAATTGCCGCAATTGATGCGGCAAAGCGCATTGCCGAAACATCAAGCATCCGGGCAGTTCATGTCAGTGCAAAGGAGCGTTCATGCCCAATAAAACTGCGTGACCCATTTAAGTGTACACCGGGGAAATGCCCGCGTGCAAACGGCCACTACAAGAGAGTGGCGGATGCGATAACCGATATTGTGAGCACGCACAGTGTTATTGACATGGCGGCAATCAACGAGTTTGCAAACAAGCACAGCGTTTGCCCGTATGAGTTTTCGCTTGACCTCACAGAGTATTGCGATATCGTGATTTGCGACTATAATTATCTTATTGACGAGGCAGCACATTTTCGCAGATATTTTGGTGAGTGTGAAAAAAACGGTCAGAAATACATATTCCTTTTTGACGAGGCGCACAACCTCATGGAGCGCGCAAAGGCATCGTTCGGTGCGGAAATCCGACTTACGAAACTTCGCAGATTTCTTGACGAAACCAGAACTTTACCGCAAAATGCGGTATGCGAAGCGCTTTCTAATGTTGAGTTTTATGTTGACAGCATGCGCGAGCTTTGCTCGGACTCCATAGAGGAAAACGAGGACGGATTTGCGCGCGGTTTTACTACTTCAAATGCCTTTGATAAAAAGTTTTACGACTTGCTTTCGGTGTTTGTAAAGGAAAGTGAAAAATATATTCGCTCGCCGCTTTGCGGCAGCTTGCCCGACAGCCTTTTTGACATTTTGACAGATGCTAAAAAGTATCTTTCTTCGCTTGAGATGTTTGACGAGTGCTTTGTGCATACTGTTTCGGTTTTCGGAAACGAGCTTGTCACAAAAATTTTCTGCCTTGATCCATCAAAGCGACTTGAAAAAAAGACGGCACTTGGAGTGGCGACAGTCTTTTTCTCTGCAACGCTTACGCCGCTTGACTATTATGCATCGCTCTACGGCGCAACCGATGCGGCTAAACTAAAGCTTGACTGCCCGTATGATCGCTCAAATTTGTGCGTTTGCATTATGGACAAGCTTTCGGTCAAGTATCAATTCCGCTCTCAAAACGCAATGCAGGTTGCCGATGCGATAATGAGCACAGTCAGCCGCCGCGACGGAAACTATATGGTGTATTTCCCATCGTACGAGTATATGACCGAGGTGCAAACGCTGTTTAAATATAAGTATCCTCATATTAAAACAGTTTTGCAGGCGAAAAACATGTCCGAGGAGTCGCGCCGAGCTTTTTTGGATGCATTTGTGTCCGGTAACCGTTCGGTTTTGGTTGGCTTTTCGGTGCTTGGCGGAATCTATTCGGAGGGTATTGACCTTGTGGGCGATCGCCTTATCGGCTCGATTATTGTTGGTGTCGGACTTACCAAACCCACCGATGAAAGCGAAGTTATCCGTGAGTATTACGATAACAAATATGAGGCAGGCAAGGAGTATGCCTATGTATATCCCGGATTTAACCGTGTGCTTCAGGCGGCAGGCAGAGTTATCCGCACCGAAACTGACCGCGGCGTGGTAGTGTTTATTGATGAGCGCTATGCAGAGCAGGGGTACAAAGAACTGCTCCCACATCAATTCCGCGCGGCGAAGTTTGTCGGCGATACACGTTCGCTTGAAAGCGTCATCGACAAGTTCTGGAATGAATAAGTGGTGTTATTTCTTAAAAAGAAAGAACCAAAAAATAAAAAGGAAGTCGAAAGACTTCCTTTTTCTATTATTTGATTTTTACAGGGAAGTAAGCGCCGAGGTCCTCGGTGATAAGGTCGAGACCGTCGGAGTTTTTGAGAGTTGCAGTAAGTTCAAACTCTTTAGAACCGCCTAAAACTTCAAGCGGAATCTCAAACTCAGTAACTGCTCCGTTGTCGCTGCCGCACCAGGTATTCATTTCGCCGACAACGCGGGTTGTTGCGCTTGCGCCAAAAGCTTCGGCAATGTCGTTAAGCTCAAAATATGTCTTGCCGCCAAGATTCTGATAAAGCTTATACACATTTTCGCCGGTCTTGATGCGGATTTCAACCCCGTCAGCATCGCAGAGATACTTGTCAAGACGGTCGCACATAATGTGCAAGTGTTCGCTGTCATAAGCCGCGCGGATAGAGAGCTGTGCTTGCGAGAGTGAGCCGAGAAAGAGCGCGTCTGTGTTATTGGTCCAACCTGCGGTAATCGGGAGCGCATCAATGCGGTGGTTAAGGCGAAGCTTGCCGATCATAAGGTCATTGTCTATGCGAATTTTGGGAAGGCCCTTGATTTCGGAAATGTTGGGGTATGCAGAGATAATGGTGTGTCCGTCTTCAACAAAGAGAGAGCCCCAGTAGCCCCAGCGTCCGCCAAAAGCAATAAGTTCGTGTTCTTTGTCAAAGTTTCTGCCTTTTTCATCGCCGATGCGGATGTGCTGGAAGCCCGTCCAGTTGTATGAAAGCACGGTTTCGCCGCTTTCAAAGTGAGCCATGTAGGGGCCTGCACCCTCTTCAAAAGCAAATGCGATATCTTCGGGACCTTCTTCGTCGATGCCGAGTTCTTTTGCAAAATTATCGTGAGAATATGCAACGGTAAGGCGGAAAGTGTAGTTTGCGAGATCGCTTTCGGTTGCAACTGCAATGTCACCATTGCCAAGTTCAACGGCGGTTGCCATCTGGTTTGTAAAGCACTTTGTGCCGTTTTCCATTGTAGCTACATAGCTCTGCGAAACTCTCCATGCTGCGTAGGGAGCTTCCTTTACATCTGGAGTCCATGTTTCGCAGTTGTCATATGAGCGGATAATTGCGGTGCCGCTTGATGTTTTTATCGGGCTGTCGGTACGAACAGTTTTGTCAAGGTAGAATTTGGGCGCGGTGTGCGAGAAGTAAACCTGAACTTCTCCGTCTTTTTTAACGAGAATGTACGGCTCCCAGTTGCGTCCGAGATAGATGAGCTTTTCTTCGTCAAAGGTAAGACCGTTGTCCTTGGAACGGCGCATAACAAGACCGCCGTATTTTGCATCAAGTGCATAGCCCTTGTTGTAGCGGAAGGATGCAACAACGACAAGGTCTCCGTTGGGAAGCACAGCGGCTTCACCGTTTGCGTACATGATTTTGTCTTCTTCGCCGTCATCGCGGATAACGGTATGAGCCGAAAAAATCTTTTGACGTGCGGTAAAGGAATGAATGTCATCGCCAAGCGACATGAATACATTGCCGCCGAGACGGTAATCCATGTGGAGCATTATGTATTTGCCATTGGCAAGCTTTTTAACTCTGGGGTAGTAAACCTTTGAGGAAATCGCCTCGTGAGTCTGTCCTTCGAGAGTGATAGTTTCTCTGAAATCAGGCATAAGGCGGGACGCGCCGCACTCGCCTGCGTGCGAGTCAGTGGTATGAGCACAATTAAGTTCGGATATTCTTTTTACCTGCATAATTTTACGCTCCTTAATGTATTATTACTTTAATTTTAACATCGAGAATGCTGTTTCACAATATTAAAAGAAATGGGAATTTGTCATTGTTTTTTGTATCAAGAGCCAAACCTTTTGGGGTTTGGCTCTTGAAAACTAATTGTTCAAAGAGAGTTTCAAAATCGCAAGAACATCGTCAACAGTAAGCTTGCTGTCACCGTTTATGTCTGCGTTGGCGGTATTTATTTCAACGTCCATGCCTACAACTGCCTTGAGTACGCGAAGAACGTCGAGTATATTAACAACATCATCGCCACTTGCATCGCCTGCGAGAGTTACTTCTTCCTCAAGTTTGGGAATTTCCGCGCCGCCGTAGGAGTCGCCGCAACGGCAAGAGTAAACTGCAGTTTTGCCAACGCTTTGAGTAGTTGCGGGGATTTCTTCCTCGGTGAGTTCGTAGTAGTGAGTAGCGGTGTGTCCAATAGAATTTGATGTAGCACTATCCGTGCCTCCCACAGTTCCCACCGCGTCATACTGATAAGTATTGCCGCATATAGCGGTCATATCTGAAACAGTATAAACTTCTCCGGCTTTGATAGGACCGCTTTGACCTACAACAACTTGGTCAGAAACGTCGTTTTCATTAAGGCGGAGAATACGTACACTATCGTAGTCTTCGGTTGCGGTAATGGTGAGTGTAATCTTGCCTTGGGGCGCAGACATTTTCAACGTAGGAGGAGCAACAATGATGACTTCCATGGTCATTGTTGCAGAAGGTGTACTTTCAACTCCGTCCATTGTAGCGGTTGCATAGTAGTAATATGTACCCTCTTTGAGGTCATCTATCAAGAACAGACATTGTCCATTCTCCATCACATAGTTTGCATTATATTTTACAAAACTTGAGTTGTTCGAAGATATATAAAGCGCCAATTTATCATAATCGGACGTAGGCGTTAATGTGAAAATATAGCTTCCGTAAGCGCACTCGTATTCAACAGTAGGAGCGCTAACGGGTACGTTAACCTCAACAGAAACTGTGAATGCGGGGAAGTATTCATAGCCGCCGTTTATACCGGTTGCCATATAGTGATACTCGCCGTTCGCGCTTACCTTGTCAGTAAAGGTGATTGTTTCGCCGTATTTAACGTTGTTAATATCCTGAATGCCTGTGCCGTAGGATTTTCCGTCTTCACTGCGGTAGAGGCGGACAGTGTCATAGTTATCATCAGCATGGACCGTTACTGTAACGGTGCTGCCGCTTGCGGTTGCAGATTCGGTGAAGGGGGATTTAGTCGTTGCCTTTTGCGAAACAATTTCGCTTGCGGGGCTGATTTCCTCTTCGCGGTATGCATATGCGCGGTAGTAGTAGGTTGCGCCCTCGGTTACATCTTCGTCAACATACTGCGAGCCAACCGTGGTTGCAAGGTAGTCAAATACTTCACCGTCGGTGGAGCGGTAAATGATAAAGCCTTCTGCATTTGCTTCAACCATGTTGAGAGTGATGGAGAAAGTTCTGCCAAGTGCGTAAAGATCGGGGGAAGTGAGGTATTCGCCGTCAGTTGCGAATGTTACGGTTGAAGCGGTATCGGCTGCAACGCCGTTTTTATTTATGCCGAGGCGGATTACACCGTATGAAACGCCGTTCCAGGCAGTATAGTCGATGTAGTAAGGCTCGATATATGCATCGCGCGAACTTGCCTTTACTTTTTCTTCAGACCAAGTTCCTTTTTCTTCGTCATAGACATAGTCGTACTTGTACGCATGATAGCAGAAGTAACCGTTACCGTCCGTATCCGTGAGGAAGGATGCGTGACCTGCACCGCGAAGGTTTGTGGCGGTGGTTGCGGTGAAAATCGGGTTGCCAAGGGAGGGGGTGAGCTTTACCCACGATGAAGTTTCGAGCGGATTTCCGCCGTTCCATGTGAGCTGACCGATACCGTAGTCATCCCAGTATCCGCTACCCGAATATGTGATGAAAATCTCGCCGTTTTTGCCGTACACGGGGGTAGCACCCTCAACTACTCTGGGGTGAGTTGTTGAAGCGCCTGCATATTCCCACTCCTGGGTCGGTGTGGTAACGATGCCGGGAGTGCCGTCGATCTGCCAGGGGGATTTCATCTTGGCAATCATTATCTTCTGAAAAAAATCGCCGTATTTGCCGCCGTTAGCCGAACCGCGACCTTCCTCGGAAACCCACATGGTATATGTGCCCTTGTAAGGCCCTTCGGGAATAGTTAAAAGTGTCTGCCCGCAAGCCCATTCGTCATGAATTGAGCCATCGGAATTGAGAAGCGGCTGTGAATAGTTAAGGGTACCTTTGGTGGGGTGACCGTAGGGGCCTTTGGGTGAGTCGGTTTGTGATTTGAGTACAACAAGACGTACCAATGAGGAGTTGCCGGTGTTTTTGCGAAGACCGAGGAACATGTACCAGCCTGCGTAGTCCGCACCGAACATATCCTCGTCAATATAGTGGATTTCAGGCGACCATGTACCGCTTATAGTTGCGCCTGCACCGAAAAGTTCGGTGATTGCAGGGTCATAAACAGTGCCGTTGAGATAGCCTTTGTATTCGATGTTGGATGTGAGGGTCAGCTCAGCCAACTCGTCAACATGCTCTGTTTCAAATACGGCTATACGGGATGTACCTGTTTGAGTGAGATAATACTTTCCGTTGTGGAAAAAGAGCTGAGGGTCTGCGGTGTTCGGGCGCACCATTGTGCCTTGGAAAACATCGGCACTTGCCGCAAAAGAGAGGAGAACGGCAGTAAGTGCAACCAAGATTAAAGCAATAAATCTCTTCATTATATATACCCTTCTTTAAAAAGTAGTGATGGTTTGTACGGTATCGAGCGGAGCCGGCTTCAGCGAACCGTCGCCGATGATGACACGTCCGTTTTCGATTTTATATGGCTCGATAAACACATATCTGCCGCCCGTACGGTCGGGAGAAAGGTATGCATGATAACAGATATAGCGTTTGCCTGCGGCATCAAAGAAGTATGATGCGTGTCCGCAACCGAATACCTCGTCAGACATTGAAAAGATGGGGTCTTTATCCTTTGTCCAGCAGTTTTCGTCGGCGGGATCGTCACCGTCAAGCACCATATGACCGAGCGCATAATACTTTGTCCAGTATCCGCTGCCGGAGTAGATGACATAGATTTTGCCGTCATCGCCGTAAATGGCGGTGCCGCCCTCAACAACTTTCGGGTGGATTTTGCCCTCTTTGTTTGCACCGTAGCCGTGCATTTCCCACTCCTCGGTGGGGCGGCACATTACATGTGCCTCGCCTGCGGTGTAGGGGTTGATCATTTTTGCAATGCGGATACGCTGGTGAAATTCGGGAGTTTGTCTGCCCACTTCGTCAACCCACATACAGTAAACATCTTTTTTGTGGCGGAGAAGGGTCTGACCGCAGCGCCAGCCGTCATTGAGATGCTCGTCAGTGGGAGAAACCACCTTTTCGGGAACAAAGCGCTCGCCTGTGATGGGGTTGCCGTATGCGGCAAACGGAGAGGACAAGTCCTCGCACTTCAGCACATACATGCGGTGATTTACGTTAAAGCCGTCGTCACATGCAACAAACATGTACCAACCTGCGTGGCTTTCTCCAAAGTCCTCCGGTGAGAAATAATGGATTTCAGGCGACCAAAGGTTTTTTGACCACATTTCGCCCTCGCGGGGAGCAAATGCAATAACATTTTCGCTTTCGGTTTCATCGTGAATTTTAGAAGGGTCCTTTGAGCGGAAAAGTCTTATTACACTGCCGGCAGTACAACATAAATAATAGTATCCGTCATGTACAAACATCCATGGGTCTGCACCTCGGCAAACTGGGTTCTTGAACTCTACAGTTTTCATATGTTAAATAAACTGTAGGAACTTTTTGAGGAAAAGTTCCTACAACCTCCAAACATTTTATAGTATATGATTTCTGTTTTACTCTACAGTTACGCTCTTTGCAAGGTTTCTCGGCTGGTCGATCTCGCGACCGAGCTCTTTTGCGATAAAGTATGCAAGCATCTGGAGTACTGTTGCAAGCGGAATTGCGTTGAAGAACTGATCGCAGCGCGGTAGGAAAATAACCTTTTCTGCCTCGTTTGCCGCATCTTTGGCGCCTTCGCGTGCTATAAGCATTACCCTTGCGCCGCGTGCCTTAACCTCGCGGATGTTGCTTATCATCTTTTCGTAAAGGTCCTCCTGAGTAGCCAGTGCAATTACAGGCATTTCGGGAGTGATAAGTGAAATTGTACCGTGCTTAAGCTCGCCTGCAGCATAAGCCTCGGAGTGTATGTAGGAGATCTCTTTGAGTTTGAGCGAGCCTTCCATTGCGAGGTGGTAGTCAATACCGCGACCGATGAAAAAGAGGTTTGAATAAGCGCAAAAACTCTTTGCCGCTTCATGAATCTCATCTTCTCTTGCAATGGTTGCCTTGATTATCTCAGGCATATCTTCATACAGGATGCGAGTGTATTCTTTGGCTTCAGACTCGCTGATTTTGCCCTTGAGGTATGCCATTTTGATGGTGAGCAGATAAATGAGCGAAATCTGAACGGTGTATGCCTTGGTGGAGGCAACAGAGATTTCGGGACCTGCCCATGTGTAGATCACATTGTCGGCTTCGCGTGCGATGGTTGAGCCGATTACGTTTACGATACCGAGCGTATATGCGCCCTTTTCTTTGGCAAGGCGGAGGGCTGCAAGCGAGTCTGCAGTTTCGCCCGACTGCGAAATTACCACAACGAGGTCATCCTCGGTGAGAATGGGGTTGTTATAACGGAATTCGGATGCAATTTCTACCTTTACGGGAACTCTGCAAAGTTGCTCGATAGCGGTTTTGCCAACAAGACCTGCGTGCATTGCGGTGCCGCAAGCTACAAAGGTAACGCTCTTTGCATTTTTAAGGCGCTCGTCGGAGAGATTTTCTTCTTCAAAGTTCGGCAAAAGATTGCGGATACGTGGATGAAGCGTTTTTCTTACCGCTTCGGGTTCTTCATTGATTTCTTTAATCATAAAGTGGTCATATCCGCCGCGTGATGCTGCCTCAACCGACCATGTAGCGGTGAGCAGAGGGTGTTCAACCGCATTTTTCTTCATGTCCATCATCTTTACGCTGTCGCGTGTGACAATTGCCAGTTCAAAGTCGCCGAGCTGATAGTAAGTATTGGTGTATTCAAGCACTGCAGTGATGTCGGAGGCTACAAAGTTTTCGTTTTTGCCAACACCGATGATAAGCGGATTGTCTTTGCGAATCGCGAAAATGGTTTCGGGACAGTCAGAGAACATTACTGCAATTGCGTACGAGCCGATAATGTCGCGCATTGCTGAAATCAGTGCATCTTCGTGGTTTTTGCAGTTGTCATAGTGATATTCGATAAGCTTTGCCGCAACCTCGGTATCAGTTTCGGATTCAAAAGTAAAGCCCTTTGATACAAGCATTTCGCGAAGGGGAGCATAGTTTTCGATAATACCGTTATGTACGATTCTTACTTTGTCGGTACCGTGGGGATGGGAGTTTTTGTCGGAGGGGGCACCGTGTGTTGCCCAACGTGTGTGACCGATTCCGCAGGTGGCGCCGTTCAGAGTGCCAAGCTCGGCGATTCTTTTTTCAACGTTTGCCACTTTGCCCACTGCTTTTACAACGCCGATTCTGCCGTTTACAAAAGCAGCCACTCCCGCAGAGTCATAGCCTCTGTATTCGAGAGTTTTGAGTCCGTGAATTACTACTTCAGAAGCACTTTTAGTGCCTACATAACCTGTGATTCCGCACATGGTTTTTATCCTTTGCGGTGGACGGGCGCTCATCTCCCGAAAACCGCTCCTTATTAAAAATATTCTGCATTTTTCCGTTTTGTCGAGAGATTACTCTACCGGTTTGTGGGAAAAATACGGCAGCAGTTGTGCCGTCGGAGTATCCGCCGAAAAATTCGATAAGCTCCGAACCTCGTTAGCCGCATAGCGGCGCTGGCGCTAATGCACAAAAGTGCATTTTAATGAGCGTTATAGCGCAAGGAAACTTTTTTCAAAAGCTTCCTTGCACCTTTTAAAAACTGTTAACTCATTGAACGGGCGCGTGCGTGAGCACGATGCGAATGAACGCCCGCAACTCACTCAAAAACTAGTGAGTTCAGTACTGTTTTAGCTTTTCCTCAATCAATTCTGCAACCTGATGTGCAATTGCTTCGGTAAATGCTTCGTCTTCGCCCTCGGTCATAACGCGGATAAGCGGCTCGGTACCGGAAGGACGTACAACAAGTCTTCCGCTATCGCCGAGTTTTGCCTCACCGTCTTCGAGGATTGCTTTGATATCATCATCGGTATAGAAAGCTAGTTTTGCAGCATCTGTGGTGCGGATGTTTACAATGAACTGAGGATATTTTGTCATAACCTGCTTGAGTTCATTGAGTGTTTTGCCGCTGCGCTTTATGTACGAGAGAAGCTGAACTGCGCTGAGCTGACCGTCACCGGTGGTGGCATAGTCTTTGAAGATAATGTGACCGGACTGCTCGCCGCCGAGTACGTAGTTGTCGAGAATCATTTCTTCAAGCACGTATCTGTCGCCGACCTTGGTTGCCTCAAAGCGGATGTTTTGCTGTTCGCAGAACTTTACAAAGCCGAAGTTTGACATGATTGTGCCTACAACGGCATTGCCGCGAAGAGTGCCGCGCGCCTTCATATCGAGCGCCATAATTGCCATGATCATGTCGCCGTCAACCACTTCGCCGCGTCCGTCAACGCAAAGTACACGGTCTGCATCGCCGTCAAATGCGATACCGATCGAGAGGTGATTCTTTTTAACGTATGCTATGAGATTTTCAAGGTGAGTGGAGCCGCAGTTCGTATTGATGTTTACACCGTCGGGCTCATCAGAGAGCATGTGGCATTTTACACCGAGCTTTTCGAAAAGCTTTCTTGCAGTAGCAGATGCCGAGCCATTAGCACAGTCAAAAGCAACTTCAAGTCCCGAAAGGTCGCCGTCGATGGATGTGCAGACAAAGTCGATGTATTCGTCAAGCGCCGATTCTTTTTTGATGAGTTTGCCGATGCTTGCACCGGTAGCACATTTGGGCATCGGTTTTTCGCCAAGCACGATGGATTCAACATTTTCTTCAAGTGCGTCGGCGAGCTTAAAGCCCTCGGAGTTGAACACCTTGATGCCGTTGAATTCATATGGATTGTGTGAAGCAGAAATCATAATGCCGGCGCGCGCCTTGTATTTGCGCACAAGATATGCAACTGCGGGAGTTGGTACAACGCCAAGGTTGATTACATCGTAACCAACGGAGAGAATGCCGGCAGAAATTGCGTTTGCAAGCATATCCGAGGAGATACGGGTATCCATGCCCACAAGTATCATTTTCTTTGTACGGCTGCCGCCTTTGAGTGAAGCGGCGATAGCGCGGCCTGTAGAAACCGCAAGTTCTACGGTAAGTTTTTCATTGGCAACACCGCGGATGCCGTCTGTTCCGAATAATCTTCCCATATTAGCGAACCTCTTTCAAAACTATATTATTTTCATCTTTGAAGATACTGTTTTCCATAATTACGCCGCGCACGCGGGAGAGGGGATAGATATTTGTATTTTTGCCGATAATTGTGCCGGGATTAAGGACGCTGTTGCATCCAACCTCTACATAGTCGCCGAGCATTGCGCCGATTTTATAGCGTCCGGTTTCTATTGCTTCTTTGCCGCTTTTTACAACAATGTTTGAGCGGTCGCTCTTTACATTGGAGGTGATGGAGCCTGCGCCCATGTGCGAGTGCCAACCGAGGATGGAGTCGCCCACATAGTTGTAGTGTGGCGTCTGCGCATCGTCGAAAATGATTGAGTTTTTAATTTCACATGAGTTGCCGAATACCGAGTTTTTGCCGATTATGGCGCCGCCGCGGATAAATGCACAGTGGCGGACCTCTGCGCCGTGGTCGATGATACATGGCGCACCTATGTATGCACTGTCAAAAACCTTTGCGTCCTTGGCGATCCAAACGTTTTCCTTGGGGTTGTCATATTCATCGGGGGAGAGGGTCTGACCAAGCTCAATGATAAACTTTTCGATGCCCTTGAGCGCTTCCCACGGATATTTGAATTTTGCAAGGTATTCGCCTGCAATTGAGTGCGAGAGGTCAAAAAGCTCTGCGATTGTAGGAATATTATGCATGGCGTACTCCTTATTTCTGATTGTTTTCGATATCGGTGATCATGTCAACGCGAACTTGGTGTCTTCCGCCTTCAAACTCGGTGGAAAGAAATGCGTCAACAAGGTCGCATGCAAGACCGTAGCCGACAACTCTTGCGCCAAAGCAAAGGATGTTTGCGTCATTGTGAGCGCGTGTCATGCGGGCAGAGAAGGTGTCAGAGCAGCAAGCGGCTCTGATGCCCTTGTACTTGTTTGCAACCATGCTCATACCAACGCCGGTACCGCATACGAGAATGCCGCAGGTGTCGGCATTTGCACCCTGTACGGCTTCTGCAACTGCACCTCCGTAGATCGGATAGTGGCAGGATGCGTCAGAGTCCGTGCCTTTGTCAATTACGGAGTAGCCGTCTGCTGCAAGTTTTTCTTTGATCTGTTCCTTGAGTGCGTAGCCTGCACTGTCTGCGCCGATGATTACTGTGTTAAAGATTTTCATTTTATGTCCTCTTTCTGTAATTTTTCAAGTCTTTCGCGCTCTGCCTGCGGAAGCCGCAGATATGTTGGTGCAAATTCGGCATCGCTCACGCTTTTGCCGCTTTCAAAAAGTTTTTTTGCAAGCAGTCCCACGCTTTCGCCGTCTGCAAGCAGCCTGTCAGCAGGAGCAAGCTGAACATTGCCGCCGAAAAACGGTATCGCAACATTCGCTCCGTCGCCTACGAGGTAAACCTTTTCGTGTTTTTTAAGTGAAGCTGCAATATCCTCACCGCTTTTTGCTTCGTCGGGAGTAAGGCGGCTGACTTTACCGTTTGCTATCTCAAATGTCGCGGTGTAAAACTGACCGCGGCGCGCATCCATAAGCGCGCATACTATACCGTCTGTATCTCGCATATTGTATGCAAGGGCTTCAAGTGCGCTCACTGCCACGCACGGCTTGTTTTTTCCGAAAGCAAGCCCTTTGATTGTTGCAGCGCCGATGCGCACTCCCGTAAATGAGCCCGGTCCTGCGCTTGCGGCAAATAAATCAATGTCATTCACGGTAAGTGAGTTTTGTATAAGCAATTCTTCAACCATCGGCAGCAGTGTGGAGGAATGTGTGTTTCCGTCATCGTGCATATCCTTGGCTATGAGATTTTCGTCACGCAAAAGCGCAACTGCAGCTGCTTTTGCGGTGGAATCAAGTGCTAAAATTATCATAGTTCCTCAATCGTTATGCGGCGTCCGTCGCCGTTATCCGTTTTTTCGATAGTTACGTTTACGCGCTTTGGCGGCAGTGCAAAGGGAATATTCTCGCACCATTCACAGATGAGATAACCTTCCTCGATATAATCGTAAAAACCTGTCGAGTAAAGGTCATCGTCGCCGTCAATGCGGTACATATCAAAGTGAAAAACATCAACAGTGCCGCCGCGGTATTCATTAACAACAGTATATGTCGGGCTTTTTACCCTTGCGTTGCAGATTGCAGAGGTAAATCCGCGTGTAAAAGCGGTTTTACCAACGCCAAGGTCGCCGTAAAGGGCAACAAAGGCATGCTTTTTGCCATCTGAGAGAAAAGCTTCTGCAAGAGCTTTGCCGATTTGTTCAGTTTCCTCGGTAGAACACGAGGAAAAGATTTTTTTGTCCATGCTACAATTCTCCATAAAATATCTATTATATAATAACATAAATAAAAGATAATTGGAAGAGTTTTTAGAAAATTAATATATATATTAAATATTTAATAATTATTTTATAAAATATATTGACTTATACTTGACTAAATGCTACAATTAGATGATAATGGCATAATATTACCGTTTTTACAAGAGATGTTTTGGATATGTTTGCTTTTGTGCAAGGAGTGTGATAAATGCAATGCGAAAGCGGAATTTGTTTTTGAGTTTTATTTTTGTGTTTCTGACAGCTTTTTGCCTGACTTGCGGCATTTGTGCAGCCGGCGATACAGAGTACATTGTGCGTCTTAACGATGATTTTAATTTATTTCAAGCAACGGATGATAAGGAAATCTTTGTTGTAAACGAAGAGACACTTGACTACTTGTTGAATGGCGGTTTTGTAGAATGGTATGAAGAAGACTACGAAGTTTTTTTGATGGGCACAGAGGAAGAATATGACGACACTCTGTATTCTGCAAAGTGGGATCTTGAAATGATAAATGCCCAGTACGCATGGGACATTGCGTGCTACGGTGCCGGTGTAAAAATAGGCGTTATTGATTCGGGTGTTTCGTATCATGAGGATTTAAATGACAATGTACTTGCAGGATTCAACTACATAACCGATACTGAAGATGTTACGGACAATATAGGACACGGAACGTTTGTTTCAGGTATGATCGCGGCAGAGCTTAACGGAATAGGAGTAATCGGCGCAGCGCCACGATCAAATATAATTCCGCTCAAGTGCTTTGATAACGGTGAAAAGACAACGGTCAGCATGATTTGCCGTGCGATATACGATGCGGTTGATGTTTATGATTGTGATATTATTAATATGAGCCTTGGCGTTGGCTCATACTCTGAAACATTTGAGAAAGCGATAAACTATGCGGCGGATAAGGGAGTAATTATAGTAGGATCTGTCGGAAACTACGGCGGAACAGCGTTATATTACCCTGCGGCATTTGAAAAAGTTATTGGCGTTGGCTCGGTTGATGATGACATGAATTTGTCTTCATTCTCACAGAAAAACGAGAGCGTGTTTGTTGTCGCACCGGGGCGGAGCGTAATCAGCACTGACAATGCCGGCGGATATTCGTCAAATAGCGGAACATCGTTTTCCGCACCGCTTGTTTCGGGCATTGTTGCAACGCTTATTTCAGCAAAAGAGGACATTACTCTTGACGAGGTGAAAACTATACTTTTAGAGACTGCTACTGACCTTGGCGACAAGGGGTATGACACTTTGTACGGATACGGACTCGTTGACAGTATAAAATGTTTTGAGCGGCTGTTGAAAGATACTCAGTATTTTGTAGCGCCGCTACAGATGGGCGATGAGTTGAAGATTACGGTTTTAAATAACACACAAACCGATTTTTGCGGCTATCTTGTAGTATGCAGCTATGTTGGCAAACGAATGGACAATTTCGATGTTGTTGAAATTTCTGTTAAGTCAAAGGACAAACGTGAACTTTACAGTGCAGTAAAAGGCGATTATGTAAAGTGCTTTGTCTGGCGGAGTTTCGGTGACATTTCTACTATAAGCAATATCAGGGAAAGACGAGGATGACTATGAAGAATTTTAAGCGAATTGTTTCTTTAATGTGCGCGATTTTTATGCTTATGTCCGATGTATCGGTGCTTGCACACGAAATGCTCGGCGAAGAAACTGAAATCGTAGAAACAAGCGGCGTTGAAGAGACCGTCTTCGAGGAAGATTTCGAAGAAACCTATGAAGAAGATTTTGAAGAAACCACCTTTGAAGAAACAATCGAGGTAGAGGAAACTGGAACCGCGGATGAAGATATCGATGAAGATATCTCGCTTGACGATCCCGAAGCAGAACTTGAGGGCTTGTTTGACCACAAGTGCGGCAAGCACTACGTTACTAAGAGTAAAAATGTAACGTATTATAAGTCGGCAAAAAAGAAGCCGGAAAAAAAGGGAACTTTTTCTGCCAAAGGAACACTTTTAATACTTGGTGAAAAGAAAGAAGTAACCGTTAAAAAAGTTTTGGGAATCCCGGTAAAAGATACATATTATTATGTTGAAGACGGAAACGGTCACAACGGTTGGGTGCTTTCAGACAATATCAAAAAGCATGAGTGTACTGAGAATAGCCCAAAGGTTACCTATAGCTATAAGCAAATAAAAGGTAATGATAAGTATCACAAAGAGATAAAAAAGACTGCTGCAAGCAAGTGTACTGTTTGTGGGTGTAAAGTTAATAATGCTAAAGAAACGTCAAGCAATCAGAAGCATTCGTGGGCGGGTGCCGGAATTTGCAGCGTAAAAGGTTGTAGTTATGAATTTGATTATAGCGAAAACAACATATGGAATTTTACGGCTTTAGTCACAAAAAAGGTAGACTTGAAAAAGAAGCCTTATTCCGATGCAGCAAATAAAAATAATGGCAGTCTTGATGTAAACGATTCTGTTACAATAACTCACAAAACCAAGAATTGCTATGGAAACATATGGTATAAAGTTGAAGGTGGTGGCTGGATATACGAGGATAATGTAGAAAAGCACAGCCATTCATACTCTTCCTCCACCGGTAAGTGTTCATGTGGCGCGATGTATAAGTATCCTATAGATAATGAGTCAATTACACCGTATCAGCCTAAAAGCGGAAAAGTAACCGCAAGAAAAGATCCATTCAAGAGCAGTACGGAAAAAAAGACATATTCAGGAAAAGTTGTTATAAACATTAACGCTTCTACGTATAGTGAACCTAATAAAACCATCATAAAAAAAGGCGATAAATGGTTTAAAACTACTGATGGATATTGGATTCTTGCGAGCGAAGTAAAGGAACATAAGAAATCGCTTTTTGAAAACCAGCATGAATACTCTCAGGAGAGTCTTGGAGAATGCATATTTGAAAATTGCTCCTATGTTGCAGAATATGAAAAACACGAATGGTTGCATCCCATAACATGCAAGTTCGATGTATATGAAGCGAATAATGCCGACACAGTCGCACGTTCAAAAGCTTATTCTAAAGCAACGGCTAAGAAGACATATAAAAAGTGGGAAATTGTAAAGGTTGACTATAGAGTAAAGAATGTCTTTGGTGAATGGTGGTATAGAACATCCGATGGTTATTGGGTAAAGGATTCACAGATTAAACACCACAGCCATCATATGTCTGCAGGCGAATGTACAAGTAAGGGATGCGGATATATCAAGGATATTGGTCTTAAGTCGATTACTGCAACGCTATATGAATCTAACAAGCAAACTCTGGTAAGGCAGAAACCTTTTGGTGATGCTCCTGCGCAATATGAACTTCTTAAAAACAAGACCGTAAAGATTGATGGTTATACCACAAAACTTGATGAAAAATGGTATAAAACTACGGACGGTTACTATGTGTGTGCAGCTGATATTGCAGAACATAAACATTCGTATAAGCAGGGACTTTGCAACATTTGCGGCAAGTTTGAAAAATACACCACTGTTAGCATCACACCTACGATTGTTGAGACTAAAAAGGCAAACGTAAAGAGATATAGTAAGCCGTATAGTCTTTCAAGCGTGAAAAACAAGTACATTCAAACCGGCGAACAGTTGGTAATTCTTGAGCAGGCAACCAACAGTTTGGGTGAGAAGTGGTATAAAAATTCTTTTGGTGAGTGGGTGCTTGCAAGTGAGGTTAAAGTTCCTAAGGGAAGTTCGGTTAAAAAAGCCAATAAAACCAAGGTAAGCGATTATATTATTACCGTAACTGATAATAAAAACAATCCCATTGTGGGTGCGACCGTTGAATGTCTTGGTTTGACTGTTACCACGAATGCAGACGGAAACGCCGAACTCATTTATGCAACCGGTAAAGCTGAGCTCAAAATAACAGCTCCCGATTATGATGATCACATCAATAATTCATATACGATGAATTCCAATATGCGTGATTCCATAACGCTTTCTCTGGCTGGTTCATATGAAGCTGTAAAAGTCAACATGACGTACCTGTATGATACAGTTGACCTATTGAAAGAGTCTAAAACAATTAATCACTTCCACTCATACCGAACTATACACGTACAGACGATGGATTTTGAGTGTGTGATGTCGAATACCGATAACATAAAAGAATACAGACTTGTTCAAGGTGGTAAGGTTAAGGCAACCAGTACTGACGGTAAATTCGAAAATATTCACCGTTGGGATTTTGAAGCTAAAAAGACTGTAGAACTTTGGGTATACGATAAAACCGGTAACGTTAGAGCAAAGCAGAAGCTTTTGCTTAATGTATTTAATGAGACTAAAGGCGATACTAAAAATTCGATTGGCTTTACCGGCGGAGGTTTTGCAATTTCGATAGATGCAGACTTCCCCCTTATTGGAGGAGCAGAATTTGAACTTGCGCTTCCTGTAGACCTCCCTGTTTCGGTTACTGTTGGAGATGAAAGCACAGTTATTTCTGTTAACTTGGATATAGGAAAAGATAAAAAGAAAGATGAAACTAACGGAGAAAAAAATACTCCTGCAGCGAAAAAGATTGTTAAAAAATTCATTAATGATTTTAAAGAGTATCGTGACGGTATAAAAGATCTTACTTCCACTAAATGGAAAAAATTGTACAAAAAATATGCAATTAAAAATGAGACCGTTTCTGGCAAGGGCAATTTTAAATTTAATAAGCCTAAGTTCTGTGGAGAATTTGAAATAATGCATGGCCAAAATGTTTGTAAAGGCAAAATAGTTTTTGAATTCTCTGCTACAGGTGGTTGCTACTGGCATGTACAAGCAGGACCGGTTCCGGTTTTGGTTGAAATAGAGGTTGAAGGCTCAATCAGTCCTACCGGTACATTTACGCTTACCGATTGGAAATTTACGGATGCAAAACTGTTGCTTGACGGTAGCGTATCTATAGAAGCTTCGGTCGGCGTTGGTTTTAAGTACGTTGCTTCTGTAAGTCTTTACGGTAAAGCCGCCCTTAACTTGGAAAGCCAATTGCTTCCGTATGATTCTAAGAAAACCAATATCTACCTCTATGGCAATGTAGGCATAAAGGCAAAGGTTTTGGGTACTACAGTTGCTAATCTCAACATTTTCTCTACACCGTCGCTATATATAATGAAAGACGGAGTATATATGGATCCTTTGCTTGGACCGATCCCTACTCTACAAGAAGCATTGTTTGATTCAAGCAAGTATGTACAAATGGATCGCGGATACCTTGAAAACCGTAGCGGTTGGTATGGTGCAGATGAGTTTGAACTGTTTGATGAGGATGTATCAATAGTTGTATCCGACCTTGATTTTGATGTTCTTCAAAGCAGTACATATACCGATATCAAACCCCAGGTTGTTACTGCGGGCGGAGTTATCATGATGGTATTTACCGATGATAATGCAAGCCGCGCGGATGCTGACAGAACGATGCTTGTTTACAGCATTTACGATCCTGCAACTAAGGTTTGGTCTGCCCCCAAGGCAGTAAACGATGATACAACTGCCGACTATGGATTTAAAGTTGCTACTTTTGAGGATCAGATTTACATCGTATGGCAGAATGCAAAGACTCTCAATGCCGCCGATGCAACTCTTACCGAACTTGCAAAGAATACCGACCTTACAATTGCAAAGTACAATCCTTTGCTTGACGAGTTTGTATACGTTGAACAGATTACAAACAACGATATCTACGAAATGATGCCGAGAATCGCAAGCGTTAACGGTGAAATTGTTATTACATGGGTTACCAACACTGTCGATAATGTATTCGGAGCAGAAGGCGAAAACGTAATCCATTATGCATACAAGCAGGATGCGGCATATGCTCCCGTTCTTGACGGAAAGATTGATACTTCGGACATCACCGATGAGGAACTTGAAGAGGCAGTGGAGCCTACAAATCCGGATGAGCTCGGCGAAGGTGAAGAGGCAGCAGAGGAAGAAGAGCCCGTAGTACAAGAGTGGACGTATGTAACTCTTGATCCTATTGCGGATTTCATTACCTCTCTTGCGGCAGGCTATATGCTTGAGGACGGCTATATTGCATACACAACCGATGAGGACGGCAACACTGCCACCGAGGATGACCAGTATATCCGACTTGTTAAGGTTGGTACAACTGATGTAATAAAGTACACCAACAAGGCAATGAATGTTGAGTTTACTAAGGTACATGGCGATAACGCAATGACCTGGTACAACCGCGGAATGATCTACTATTCGATTGATCCCGCGTATGCTCCTCAGCAGCTTTATATTGAGCCTACCTCTCTTGGTGACGGATACAATCTTATTTCCGATGAAAACGGAAATATGGCAGTTCTCTTTACAAAGCACGAGGAAGAAACCTCCGACGCATACTTGATGCTTTTCGATGATGAAACCTTTGAGTGGGGACTCCCCATCAGAGTGACAAATCAGGATAAGTACATCAATGATTTCAGCGGTGCATATTCAGGCGGAACTATTGTATCAATTTTCAATCAGACTGAGCTTAATGCTACTACCGATATCAACAATCTTTGCACCGCAATTATCGGCGAGCGCCACGATATGGCAGTTACCGAGGCTCTGTTTGATGACTACAACCTTGTTCCCGGCGAAGAAAAAGCACTTACCGTTACCGTTACCAACAACGGTACGATTCGCACCTCTTCCGTAAAGGTTACCGTATATGACGGCGATACTGTGGTTGACGAAAAGGTAATTGAAAAGGCAATTAAACCCGGTTACTCTGAGACAATTGAAACAACTGTATTGCTTCCTGCGGAGATCTCGCGCAATACTTACCGCGTAGAAGTGGAAGAACCCGATTGCGACGATGCATATTATGTAAATAATAAAGCGGAAATAACAATCGGTAGAGCGGTTCTTCATATGAGTGCAGAAAGCAGTCCTACTGCTACCGAAAACATCGTAGTTCTTAACGTTACCAACGAGGGCTATGAGCCGTCGGGCGGTAAGATAGTTCTTCTCGATGAAAACGGTGCCGTTATCGACACTTTGATTGAACAGTTTGACCCCATTGACCATGGCGAAACCTTCTCGTGCGCGATAATCATGGAGGATAGCTACTTCAATGATGAACTTGGCAGATCGTTTGACTTTGCGGTAATTGCAGATGCAGAGCAGGATACTACTGCTTACAACAGCGCAGGAATTTATGTCAAGAATATTGCGGCAACCAATACACCTCAGCTTGAGGTCGGCGATGTTGGCTTGTTTGACGAGGTTGACAGTGATGCTGCACTCTTCGAAACAACTGTTAAGACTGTTTCTGCAACCGTAAAGAACGAGAGCGAAACCGATATTGAAAACGGTCAGGTTCTTGTAAGCATTTATGATAGAAACGGTTTGTATGTTGACACTTATAGTGAGACTGTTTCGCTTGCGGCGGGAGAAACTGCCAGTGTTACTGCAGAATTTGTTACCGATCGCGAGATCGTGCTTGCTAAGATAGTGCTTGTTGACGGTGCAACCATGCTTTCGTATACAGGCGTAACCGAGATAAGACTTGGCGAAGACAATAGCGAATTTTTGGCAGACGAAGAAGAAACCGAGTCAGAAGAAACAGAAACCGAGGCGCCTGAGGAAACTGAGGCGCCTGCGGAAACCGAAGCTACCGAAGAAACCGAGCCCGAAGATATTGTGGTTGAAGGGCTTGAATAAGGAGAAAACATCATGATAAAAAGATTAACAGCACTGTTGCTTGCCGTTTTGATGTCTTTTTCAATGTTTAACTTTGCCGTAAGTGCAGAGGACGAAAACGAAGAAGAAGTACTTGAAAAAATTGGTACAGTACAGGAAGAATATGTCCCCGAAAAGACATATTTTGTATCCAAATCCGATCAACAGTTTGTCGGCGAGGATAATCTTGACGGCGACAAAACCAAAGGATGCTTTGCAGAGGGCACTGAAAACTCGCACGGTAGCTTTGGCGGCGTGTGGCAGTCAAATGCTTTTGCAAAATATGTGTTCAACGCTGCTTTTGGCGAGGTTCCCACATATGACTATCACTGCAATCCCTCATATCTTAGCGATAATGTAAAACTTATCGGAAGATATGCAAGCAAATGTTCCCACAAATTGATTCGCGGAGAGATTGACGGCGATGTTACTGTTGAAAACATCAAGATGCTTATCTCCAAGGCAAAAATTGGTGACATTCTTGTTCTTGCCCCCAAGGGCAGATGCAAGTTTACCGGAACATCAATGGTTATTAAAGAAATAAACAATGCCGGCATCAAGGTATATCAGGCAGACTATACCGGTATGTGTGCGGTAACAGAGAATGTTATCGCATATGATGCAATTGCAAAGTATCATTGTGTTTCCTTGCTTCACAGCGAAAAGTATCCGTTGATTCCTGCCATACCGCCCGAAGCGGTATCGGCAGTGACGGTTTCTTCCAACGACTTTGCGCTCAACGAAAACGTTTCTGTTTCCTGGATGCCTGTAAAATGGGCGACATCATATAAGGTGTCGCTCATAGATACAAACGGCAATAACACCGTTAAAACTGTTGAAGTTGAAAATACTGTTGCGTCATTTGTATTTGAAAAGCCCGGTATTTTCAAGGTGAATGTTGTTGCGGTAAATAAGCATGGCGACAGCGCGGCAAAGTCTTCGGATACTATTACTGTACACAATGTAAATGTTGTTACATTTGCAGATCCTGACGGCGCGGTTATCTCCACACAGAGAGTTCAGTACGGCGGCAAGGCCACCGCTCCCTCTGTTCCTGACAAGACCGGCTATAAGTTCAGCGGGTGGGACAAATCGCTTGATAATATCACCGCCCCCACTACAATTACTGCTACATACGAGATTATCAAGTACAGTGTGCAGTTCTATGACATTGGAGGAACATCCTTGTTAAAGGAAGAAAAGGTTCCTTTCGGTCATTCGGCAACTCCTCCCACAAACTATACCTTGTCAGCAGGCTATGTGTTTGCCGGCTGGCACGTTGAGTTTGATGAAAACCATCAGTGCGCCGATTACAAGAAAGTGGACGGCGATATGAAGCTTATCGCAACTGAGTGTTGGGAAAACGATAACCTCCCCATACTGATTACTTTGCACAGCGCAGTGCTTCAGGAAGACGGTAAGACTTACAGAATCAACGCAACTCTTAAAAACTATGACAAGGGTGCAACTTCATTCAAGGTAATCGTAACCCTTAAAACCTCTATCGGCAAAACAGTTAAGAGCGTTCCTTATAAAGAAGTAACTCTTGCGGCAAACGGCAGTGTTTCATTTAATGAGGATATCGTATATTCGGATAAAATCACTACTGTTGAGTTGCTTGCCGTTGGCGTTAAGGACGATGTAAAAACAACCGGTGCATATTCTAAGCTTGTATCATGCGGAATCACCGCTGCAACTACATGGAGTTGGGGCGCGTGGACCGATTGGACTACGAGCAATATGACCGGAAGCTACGATACATACGAGACAAAAACACAGTACCGTTCTCAAACTACAGAGTACACAACCGGTTCAAGCAGCCCAAATTATAGCGGTTGGACTTGCTACAACACGGTTCCCCATGTTGGCAACTGGTCCGGATGGCAAAATTCTGCGGTTTACTATGTTAAAAATGATTCTTTGTTAAGAGAGGTACAAACCAGAACCATACCGGCTACATATAAGACACAGTACCGTTACGGCAGATGGCAGAGAACTGATAAATACTGGACACATTTTTGCTGGGAACTTGGTAAATCGCAGCAGGGCGGTTATTGGTCAAAGGTTTACACTGATTGGAGCGATAGCCAAAGAGCATGCACTTCCTGGCACAAGTGGGTATGCGGCTACAATCATTCATCGCATATCGGTAATGAAGGCAAGTATTGGAATGACTATAACGGTTACTACTGGGAGGAAACAAGACAGGTACAGCTTACTGCTGCATATACCCAGTACAACTACAGAGATACAACATACACATATTACTTTAAAAGAACATTGCCATGGACTGCATGGCAGGATGCATATATCGGTGCTTCAAATAATGTAGCGGTTGAAACAAGAACACTCTACAGATACAGAAATAAGATCACATCCAATGTCAGTGACCCTAACGCAGGTCTTGAAAATAATTCCGGCAACGAATATTCATTTACCGGTGTTATCCCTGAGACTACTGCAAATCTCAGCGGAAAGATCGCAAATCTTATGGTTTATAAAAAGACCAACTCCGACCCGACAGAGGCACAGCTTGAGTATGTAGGACAGATTACCATCGGTAGCGGAAACACATATTCGATCAAGTTCCGTCCTCGTGAGGAGCCAAGCGTTGATACCGGTGACTTTATTGTTACACTTGGCGTGGAGGGCGCTGATAACCTTGTAAATATTGAGGTAATAAAGGCGGCACTTCCTACATTTACTGTTAGGTTTTTGAACGAAGACGGCACTATGATAGGCGAAGCGCAGTCAGTTACCAAGGGCGACTCAGCAAATGCTCCCGAGGCTCCCGAAAAGGCAGGATATTCATTTGCTAAGTGGAGTGACAATATTACAAATGTTCAAAGCAATCTTGAAGTAACTCCTATATATACTAAGAACCAGTATACTGTATCGTTTATTGATTGGGAAAACGGTTCTGTTACAACTGAAAAATTCTATTATGGCGATGCGATTCAATACCCTGTTCTTGCACCTATGGCGCATATTGAAAGCCGCGTTTGGGATAAGCAAGCGGCGGGCGTTGAGCTTGTGAGCGAAAACCTCGTGGTGCAGACTGTTTCAACCTATGAAAAATACACGGTTAATTTTAAGGACGGCGAAACAGTATTGCTTACCGAGGAAGTTGAATACGGAAAAGCTGCAACATTGCCGGAAAGTCATCCCATACATGAGGGAATGGTATTTGTTGACTGGCGCGGACCCTGTGCACGCGATTTCATTACATGCGATGCAGACTTCTCACCTGCATATATATATGAAAATAGCGTTGCTACACCGGTTGCCGATATGACCGAGAATGCGGACGGCACCGTTAATGTTTCGCTTTCCTGCGAAACTGAAGGCGCACAGATTTATTACATTATTGAAAATAAGGACGATGTGCATCTTTCCGAGGTTGACGAAGAGACAATTTTCGATAATATCGTAAAACTTATGAGTGAAACTACGGGCGAGGCTGTTGAAGACTTGGAAAACTCTATCGGTCAGGCAGATGGCTATAACTACCTTGGCGTTGCAAGTCTTTATGACGGCACACCGATAACGCTTGAAAAGAACCAGACCGTTGTGTATATCGCAGCTG
>SVRG01000109.1 GCA_015064965.1 Oscillospiraceae bacterium | reverse complement strand
TACGGTCCGCTTGTATTCTCACTTCCCATTGAAACCGAATACAAGATGTACGAGTATGAGAGAAAGGGCGTTGAACGCAAGTTCCCCTACTGCGACTACGAGCTTATTGGCAAGTCCGAATGGCGTTATGGCTTTGCAAACGAAGAATTCTCTGTTTGTCAGCTTGAAGGCGGCGAGTATCCCTTCGGTCAGAAGATGCCGAGAATCGGTATCAAGGCAAATCTTGCAAAAGTAAACTGGGACTACAAGCAGGGCTTTAACATTGTTCCTGAAGTTGCTCCCCGCTCAAGAAATGCGGCAGGTGAGGCAGAAGAAATCATGCTCATCCCCTACGGCTGTGCAAAACTCCGCATGACCGAAATGCCAATTCTTAAAATGAAGAAATAAATCAAAAAGGTATCAGCATTTGTTTGCTGATACCTTTTATTTATTCAAATGCTTTTTCAAGAAGCTCGTGCAGGCGTTCTTGCTTTCCCTCAAAGTAGAGAGCGGCACAAAGGGCTTCAAAGCCTGTTGCTATACGGTATTCAGAGCCTGTTGCACTGCGCGCTCCTGAAAGATGTGTGGAGTTGCGTCCACGCTTGAAATATGCCATTTCATCCTCGGTTAAAAGACTCTCGATACGGCGGAAAGCCGCGCATTGGTTCTTTGCGGTGACATATTTATGCGACTGCTCATTCAACGCTCCGGTATTGGTAAGTCCGCTTTTCAAGAGTTTCTCTCTGACCCAGAGTTCAAAAACACAATCGCCGAAATAAGCAAGAGCCGCGCCGTCGGCGGTTTTTAATATTTCCAAATTATCCATTTTATGTCCTTATTTAATAAAATTAACCGCTATCACGATTATGCCGAGAACTATTCGGTATATACCAAACGCGCTGAATGAATGCTTTTTAACAAAATCGGTAAGGAATTTTATAGCCGCCATTGACACAAGAAAAGCAACCGCGCATCCGACAAGCATATATATGATTTCTGCACTTCCGAAAGTGCCGCCGTCTAGAAAAAACTTAAGCGTCTTAAGGGCGGATGCGCCAAGCATAACCGGAATTGCAAGGAAAAACGAAAACTCTGCAGCCGCACTTCTCGACACAGAGAGAGTTGACGCACCGAGAATGGTTGAACCGGAACGTGAGGTTCCCGGAACAAGCGAAAGCGTTTGGAAAAGTCCAATGCCGACAGCGCGCTTAAAGCTGATATCATCCACATTTTCAACATCAAACTGTTTGTTCCGGTTTGCTTTTTCAACCAAGATAAAGAGCACACCGTAAACTATAAGCGCCGCGGCAACCACAATAGAATTGTAAAAATGCTCGTTGAACCAATCGTCAAACAATATACCTACAACAGCTGCCGGAAGCATTGCCACAATAACCTTTGCCCAAAGTGTCATTGTGTTTTTTTTCATGCCGATGCCGCCAACAGAAAACAAATTATTGCCATTTTCAATATTCTTTTTTAATGCAAAAGGCCAGAGCTTTTTGAAGTAAAGCACAACGACAGCTAAAATCGCGCCAAGTTGGATTACAACCTCAAACATCTCCCAAAACTCGTCAGTAACATCAAGTTTCAAGATGTCATTAAGCAAAATCATATGTCCGGTACTGGAAATAGGAAGCCACTCTGTAATACCCTCAACTATACCGAGAAGAATAGTTTTTATTATTTCTATAAAGAAATCCATCAGTTTGCTCCTCTCAAAATGTCGCCCTCTTTTACCTCAAAAGGTACGCGTACTTTAAAAAGCATTGCAGGATGCGGCGCAGACTCGATATCCTCTCCGTTTTCATCAAGAATCTCTTCTGCTACAAAACCTCTGCCGATTTTGCCGGGAGAGATAAGCTCCACCTTTTCGCCGCGGCTGACCTTGTTGCGCTGAATAAATGTTGCAAAGCCGCTTTCAGCATCATAGGAAACTGCCGTTGCAATATATGCTTTTTCACGGATATATCCCATGTTTTCGCACACCTGCGCACTGTCAGAGGGACTGTCAAACCAATATCCCGTAGCATAGTCGCGATGGCTAACGCTGCAAAGTTCATCAAGCCATTCGGGGTTGTATTTGTAGTTTTCCGGGTCGGCTAAATACGCATCAATTGCCATGCGGTAAGCGTTTGTAACCACTGCTGTATAATACGCGCTTTTCATTCTGCCCTCAATTTTAAAGCTTGTGATTCCGCTTTCGATAAGCTCTGGAACATGCTCGATCATGCACATATCGCGCGAGCTCATAATAAATGTGCCGTCTTTGTCCTCATAGAGAGAAAGAGGCTGATCAGGGCGTTTTTCCTCATAAACTTCAAGCGTGCGATAGTTCCAACGGCAAGGCTGCGCGCATGCGCCGCGATTTGAATCTCTGCCGGTATAGAAGTTTGAAAGCAGGCATCTGCCGCTGTATGAAACGCACATAGCACCGTGAATAAAGCACTCAATATCCGTATCATCAGGAATGTCGGCACAAATTTTTGCAACCTCTTTCATGGTGAGTTCTCTCGCAAGCACCACGCGCTTTGCTCCAAGATCGCGCCACGCGAGTACATCGTATGTACTTACACTCGACGCCTGTGTGGAAACATGAATCTCCATATCGGGCGCCACTCTCTTTACAAGCGAAAGCACGCCGAGATCGCTGACGATTACTGCATCAACACCGCTTGTCGCAAGGAATTCGAGATACTCTTTGAGCGCTTCGTATTCATCTGTGCGCGGCATTGTATTTACTGTAACATAGACCTTCACTCCGCGTTCATGCGCGTATGCGGCCGCCGCTACAATTTCTTCATTTGTAAAATTATCCGCAGCTGCACGCATACCAAATGCATTGCCTGCAAGATAGACAGCGTCGGCACCGTAAAGCACCGCCGCTTTGAGTTTTTCAAAATTGCCCGCGGGTGAGAGCAATTCGGGTCGTTTTTTCAAAATGACACACCCTTTCGTCATTCGTATTTATACTTGCAAGCAACCTCGCTCACAAGATCGCTCACAAGTGAAGATGCATGAATAGCAAAAATCATTCCGACAACAAAATCAACCATCCACACAATCTCAAAGCGCGGCATATATACATATCTGCCATCGCGAAGCGGTACGCGGTCTGCGTACACGATGAGGTAAAAATAAAGCACACTCATTATAGCCGCGATTATGCTGAAAATGCGCATGCGCATGATTTTTGCAGCATAGACCTTCTCAAGCGGACGCGAACTGTTTGACGTACCGGTTAGCGTATTGATACCGGTGTGCTCATGCACAATCCGCAGCATCACTGCCGCCGCCGACATCATCACTGCCACAAACGCCACCTGCGTAAGCGCGTTTGACACAGCGTAAAGCGTGTACAGTTCTCTTGCTGCATCAACGGAATGTACGTTTTTATAATAGTATCCAAACGACGAGAACATTCCGGTCTTAAACATGATCATGGCAACAAAAGTAAAAGCGGACGTAATAAAGTAGATAACAGAAGTAAATTTAAGCGAAGCGGCTCCGCCTGAGTACTTTCCGACTACACAAGCAGCCGCAAAAAACAGTGCCGCTGAAATAAAGTCGGGGAGAACATTTATCTCATCAAGATAAAGATCAACGGAAAAGAACACCGCTGCTGAAAGTATAATGGCAAAAACATTTACATACCGCATAATGAATATGCCTCGGCGAGGAAGAACCTCTGCCTTATATTTTTCGCCAAGTCCTGTCCAAAAATCAGCGTGGCGTTTCATATCTGAAACGTAGCTGAGCGTTTTGATTACCCACGCTATTCCAAAAGCAGTTGCAACAACACCTAAAAGCACATACAGATGCGGAATAAACTCAGTATATGCATAGCCAAAGTTGTTTATCTCGTCAGTGCGGTAAATACGCACAAACTCCGGAAGTGTGCTGCATGCCGCTTTAACAATGACAAAAAGCGAGGTAAATCCGGAAAGGCTTTCAAGCCGCCAGATGCGCTCAGGACGCACTTTTATATTGCCGTTTCTCAGTTTTATCTGTTTTTCCTCACGCAAGACGCGGTGATATAAAAACTCGCCGCCGTTGTTTCTTGTTCCAAGGTATGCAAGTCCGTCAAAAAGTTGATTGAAAGCGCGAACGGTAAAAACAGCATCGGCAATTGCATAACAAAATGCAAGCACCAACCACATCGTGCCCTCGTTCATATTGCTGCCCGCAATATAAACAACTATCACAAGTGCCGGAAGTTTTGATATATTTATCCAAAACAGTGTCAAAAACGAGCGTTTTGCCTCGCCGAGATCATCGCACAAGTCTCCGAGTTTGCTTATTGCCGCCACCATAAAAAGGCAGGCGAAGCAGTCGGGCAAAATATCAAAAACATTGAACCCCGGATTGCAGAAAAATATAAATGCCAAGCTAAGGAATCCAAAGCTTATAACCTTATTCTTACGCATATTCAACCTTTACTCTGCGGTGTTTTCGTTAAGTCCGCAGCATTTTTTATACTTTTTACCGCTACCGCAGGGACAAGGATCATTTCTGCCGACCTTTTCGCCCTTACGTACAGGCTCCTTTTTCTGCGGCATCTTTCCGCCGGCAAATCCTTCAATAAGCGGTTTTGCAACCTGGCGGCGCTCGATCTGCGCTTCGCTCTGCGGAACAGTTGCAAGCACGCGGCGAACAGTGGTTGAACGGATATCTTCGCTCATCGCGTCAAACATATCCGCACCCTGAATTCTATACTCGTTGATAGGATTGCGCTGTGCATATGCGTTAAGTCCTACACTTCCCTTAAGATCATCCATTGCATCAATGTGATCCATCCACTTTTCGTCAACCGTGCGGAGAAGCACTGTGCGTTCAAGCTCGCGCATATCAACGCCGAGCGACTTCCACATTTCTTCGCGGTTTTCATAAAGCATATGAGCGCATTCGCTTGCCTCGGATGTAAGTGCAGGCACATCCATTGCGCGGATTTCTTCTTCATTAAACTTGAGTCTGAGAAGTGCGCCGACAAAGCTTGTGAGCAGTCCGTTAAAGTTATACTCTCCGCTTTCTTCATCTACAAACGAAAGCACATTTTCCTCAGTAACGGGGGCAAGCCAGCCTTTTATAGTTTCGCTGAGGTCCATTCCCTCAAGCACCGAACGACGCTGCTTATAAATAACCTCTCTCTGCTGATTCATAACATCATCATATGAGAGCACGCTCTCGCGGCGTTTAAAGTTTTGGTCCTCTATCCGCTTTTGCGCCGATTCAATTTGATTTGAAAGTATCTGCGCATCAATGGGGGTGTCCTCGTCAAGTCCAAGACGGTCAACCATATTATATAGACGGTCGCCGCCGAAAAGACGCATGAGGTCATCTTCAAGTGAAATGTAGAAGCGCGACTGACCGGGGTCACCCTGTCTGCCGGAACGTCCGCGGAGCTGATTGTCGATACGGCGGCTCTCGTGGCGTTCTGTGCCCAGAATAAAGAGACCTCCGGCAGCACGCACCTGCTCTGCCTCCGGGCGAATCTCCTCTTTATACTTTTCGTAAAGGGCTGCAAAAGTCTTTCTTGCTTCTAAAATTTGCTCATCGCTTGTTATTGCGCTGCCTGTTGCCTCGGCGATAAGCATTTCGTCAATTCCCATGCGGCGCATCTCATTTTTAGCAAGGAATTCAGGATTGCCGCCAAGCATAATATCGGTACCGCGGCCCGCCATATTTG
>SVRG01000108.1 GCA_015064965.1 Oscillospiraceae bacterium | reverse complement strand
TATAATTATTTATTATACCAATATCGGAGGTGCGCTTATGAGCAATATCTGGCACGACATGAATCCAAAAAGAATCACTGCACGCGATTTTGAATGTGTTATAGAAATTACCAAAGGCTCCAAAAAGAAGTATGAGCTCGACAAGGAGTGCGGTTTGCTTCGCCTTGACCGAATTCTTTACACGTCAACGCACTACCCTGCAAACTACGGCTTCATTCCGCGCACCTACGGCGACGATAACGACCCGCTTGATGTGCTTGTGCTGTGCTCGGAGTCAATTGAACCGATGACACTTGTAAGATGCTACCCCATTGGCGTTATTTCAATGCTTGATGACGGTCACGGCGACGAAAAAATCATCGCTATTCCGTTCAGCGACCCAAATTACAACCAGTACAAGAGCATTGATGATCTGCCAAGCCACGTTTTTGACGAAATGCGGCATTTTTTCAGCGTGTACAAGGCGCTCGAAGCCAAGGATACCGCAGTAGAAGAAGTAAGCGGCCCCGAATCGGCTGTAAAAATCATTGAAGATGCTATCTCGCACTATATTGACGAGTTTTGCAAATAAGAAAGGACATTACCATGAAAAACATTGCAATTTTAGGTCTCGGCGTTGTCGGAAAAGGCACTGCAGACCTGCTTGAGGCTAACAAGGCGCTGATAGAACGACGTATCGGTGAACCCGTTAACATCAAATACATTCTTGACTTGCGCGACTTTCCCGGCACCCCCTATGAAAACAAAGTTGTGCATGACTTTTCCGTAATTCTGAACGACAGTGAAGTAGAACTCGTTGCCGAAACAATGGGCGGCGCTCACCCTGCATTTGACTACTCGCTCGCCGCTCTCAAGGCAGGCAAGTGTGTTGTCACCTCCAACAAAGAAGTGGTTGCCACCTTTGGCGAAGAGCTTCTCGCGGCTGCACGCGAAAACGGTGTTTCCTATGCATTCGAAGCAAGCGTTGGCGGCGGCATTCCGATTATCCGTCCGCTTGTAACCGATTTTATTGCCAACAAAATTGTAGAAATCAGCGGCATTCTCAACGGTACAACAAACTACATTCTCACAGAAATGAAGACCAAAGGCAAATCCTATGCCGATGCACTCTCCGAGGCGCAGGCGAAAGGCTACGCAGAAAAGGATCCCACAGCAGATGTTGAAGGCATTGACACCTGCCGCAAGATCTGCATCCTTACCGGTCTCGCCAGCGGAATTCTCCCCGATGCCAAAAAGGTGAAAACCGTGGGCATAAGCGCGGTAGACGGCACAGATGTAAAACTGCTTGAGAAAAATGGCTATGCAGTAAAGCTTCTTGGCAGAATGAAGCTCTGCGATACTGTTCCCTGCCTTATCGTTGCCCCCTTTGTTTGCGGCAACAATAGTCCGCTTGCGCATGTTGACGATGTTTTCAACGGTATTACCGTATGCGGAAACACACTCGGTCAGACGATGTTTTACGGAAGAGGTGCAGGCGCTGATCCCACCGCAAGCGCAGTTGCAAACGATATTCTCTCAATTCTGAAAGACGGCAAGACCTCCTTTGCCCCTGCATTTGTCTCTGAAAAAGACGGCGATGTGCTTTCAAGCGAGCTGTTTGCTTGCCGCCGCTATGTCCGCACAAGCATGGCGAAAGCCGATGTTGAAGCTCTTCTTGGCGCGGTATGCGACCTTGGCGGTGCTTATATCACCGAAAAAGAGCTTAGCGAAGCGGAATTTGACAAATTTGCGGACAAGTTTGACAGCAGTTTAAGAGTTCTTTAACATCAAGGCTCCGGTAGTTTACCGGAGCTTTTTGATTTTTCTTTACTTCCACAATAAAAAATGGTAAAATAAAAACATGCGAGGTGATAAAATGACTAATTACTCTAAAATGCTTGATGCAAAAATAGAAGAACTGGAGAAAAGCGGCACAAAACCAAAGCTTTTGCTGCATGCCTGCTGCGCCCCTTGTTCAAGCTATACACTCGAATATCTCGCAAGTCACTTTGATATCACGCTTTTTTTCTACAACCCGAACATATCTCCCGAAAGCGAATATAATTTTCGAGCAGATGAACTCAAAAGATTTATCTCGCTTCACCCATCGTGCGCGGGTGTTAAGCTGATCGTTCCCAAGTATGACAGCAAACCTTTTTTTGAGATCGCAAGGGGGCTTGAAAACGAGCCTGAACGCGGTGCGCGATGCCTCAAATGCTACCGTTTGCGCCTTATCGAAGCTGCAAAAGCAGCTAAAGAAGACGGTTTTGATTATTTTTGCACTACGCTGTCGATCAGTCCGCATAAAAATGCAGAAGCTTTGAATAAAATCGGCAATGAAGTTGCCGAAGAATTTGGTGTTAAATATCTGTACTCCGACTTTAAAAAGAAAGGCGGCTATGCGCGTTCAATAGCTCTGTCAAAAGAATACAACCTATACAGACAGGACTATTGCGGCTGCATTTTTTCAAAAATCGAAGCCGAAAAACGCGCTAACCAATAGCGTCAATGCACAAAAAAGGTAGTTTAAATTTTGTGAATTTTCGCTATAACATTTTTTCGCAAAATATGGTATAATTATGTTATCAGCAGCAATTTAACAATGGGGAGGTAAAACATGGGTAATCAATTTAAACCTAACGACATCGTTATGTACAGTTGCCACGGTGCATGTACATTGGTTGAAATCACCGAAAAAGATTTTGGCGGTGTTGCTAAAGACTACTATGTTTTGCGCCCTGCTTTTTCAGGCAGTTCTATCTTCTACGTTCCAACAGACAGCGAACCGCTTACTTCAAAAATGCGCACTGTAAAAAACGCAGATGAAATAAATGAGCTCGTCTTAAAAGCCTCGGTCTGGGATTGGATAGAAGATGACCGCCCGCGTCAGAACCAACTAAAGCAGGCTATCGACTGCGGAAGCACCGAACTTTTGGTTTCGATTTACAAGGCGCTTTATGAAAAGCAAAAGTCCCTCGCTGAAGACGGCAAAAAACTCCGCGCAGCAGATGACAGGTATATGAAGGATATCGAAGCCTTGCTCGTTGAGGAGTTCTCGTTCTCATATGAAATAAAAAAGGATGATCTTGTTCCTTTCCTCTATTCTGAAATCAATTTGACACAAAAATAATTTGAAAGCAGACATTTTTGTCTGCTTTTTCTATTGTAATTTATCTTAAAAAGTGATATATTCGGTAAGTAGTAAATATTAAGAAGGTTTTGAAATGATTCTGATTAAACTCTTTAAAAAGCATACTGTTCTTTGCATTGCAACTCTTGCCGCGATCATAACTGCTTTTTTTATTCCCCCATCACTCGAATATATTGAATACTTTGATTTCAACACTTTGAGTTGCCTATTCCTCACGCTTGCTGTGGTGTGTGCGCTTCGCAACATAAAGTTTTTCACCATTTTAGCTCGCCGCATAGTAATGCTCACCGGAAATTTAAAAATGCTTGCGCTCTCGCTTGTTTACATAACCTTTATCGGCTCATTGCTCATTGCAAACGATATGGCGCTTATCACTTTTTTGCCGCTCGGATTTTTCGCGCTTTCCGTTACAAAACAGGAAAAATACATGGCTTATGTATTTATCTTGCAAAACATTTCTGCCAATCTCGGCGGCATGCTCACCCCATTTGGAAATCCGCAAAACCTCTATCTCTACTCAGCCTTCAACATCCCCACCGGCGAGTTTATCAGCATAATGTTTCTGCCGTCTTTGCTTGCAGTTGCAATGCTCACATTATTCTGTCTTTTTCTGCCTTCAAAAAAGCTTTCTATTAACGAAAGTTTTCCGGAGGTGCTAAACGGAAGGCGTACTGCACTGTATCTTGCACTGTTTGCAATGTCTTTGCTCATCGTTTTCCGCGTTATCCCCTTTTGGCTCGGCCTTATCATTATCCCAACTATTCTCTTTATCGCCGACAGGGATGCGCTCAAAGCGGTTGACTATCCCCTGCTTTTAACCTTTGTAATGTTCTTTATTTTTGCAGGCAACATGGCTAAAATTGATGCAGTAAACTCACTCGCATCCGCTTTGCTTGAAAAAAGCACTTTGCTTGTTTCCATTATTTCCTGCCAGTTTATAAGCAATGTTCCGTCTGCCATTCTACTCTCTCGCTTCACAGAAAACTATCGCGAATTGCTCCTTGGCGTTAATATCGGCGGCACCGGAACAATAATCGCATCGCTTGCAAGTCTTATTACATTCAGCGAATACCGCCTGCTTCACCCCGGCGACGGCAAAAGATATTTTGTACTTTTCACTATAATTAACCTAATCTTTCTTGCCGTTCTCACAGTAATTGCGTATTTATTCTTTATATAATAGTTTGATTTTTGCAACATTTTCGCGTATATTTGATATAGATTTTAATAATTGTACATGATAGAATATAGATAAGAAAATATCTTGGGAGGTCTATCATGTACAATTTTTTTAATCCTACAGAGATAAAGCCGCACGGTTGGATCCGCCGTCAGCTTGAAATTGAGCTCAACGGTCTTGGCGGCAATCTTGATAAAATGTGGCCCGACGTGCGCGACAGCGCATGGGTCGGCGGTGATCGCGAAGGCTGGGAAAGAGTTCCCTACTGGCTTGACGGTTTTATCCCCATGGCATATTTGCTCGAAAACGAAGATGCCATTGCACGCGCAAAGTATTACATAGATTCCATTGTTGACCGTCAGCAAAAAGACGGCTGGATCTGCCCCTGTACCGAAGAAGAGCGCGCAAAATACGACACATGGAGTTTCATGCTCATCGGCAAGGTGCTTGCACAGTACTGCGAATTCACCGGTGACGAGCGAGTTTACAACGCACTTTACCGCTCGATGAGATGCTTCTACCGTTTGCTCAAAAAAGGCACCGTCAAACTCTTCAACTGGGGTGCATTCCGTTATTACGAATGTATGATCCCGCTCCAGTATCTGTACGACAGAAATCCCGAAAAGTGGATCCTCTCGTTTGCAAGACTTCTTTGCAAGCAGGGCGAGGACTACTCAAAGTATAAAGAAACCTGGAAGACTCCCCTCTTTAAGTGGACTCTCTACACTCACATTGTAAACCTCAACATGACTTTCAAGGAAGAAGCGGTTATTGCAACTCTCCTTGGCAAAAAGATTACAAACAAGGCTGAGAAGTTCTGGAACTTCCTTGAAAAATACAATGGCACCGCGGTTGACACATTCACCGGTGACGAATGTCTTGCAGGTAAATTCAACAACCAGGGCTTTGAACTTTGCTCTGTTGTTGAGCTTATGTACTCCTGCGAAATTCTCTATGCGCTCACAGGCGATCCCATCTGGGCAGACCGCCTTGAAAAGATGGCATTCAACGCACTTCCTGCTACAATCAGTGATGATATGTGGACACATCAGTACGTGCAGATGGTTAACCAGATTTCCTGTGCAAGATTCCCCGGCAGACCTCACTTTACCAGCAACAATCACGAAGCTCATATGTTTGGTCTTGAACCGCACTTTGGCTGCTGCACTGCTAACCATGTTCAGGGCTGGCCCAAGCTTGTTACATCCATGTTTATCCGCACTGAGGACGGCATCCGCATCACCTCTATGCTCCCCGTAGAACTTGATACAAAGCTTAACGGTACAAGCGTAAACGTTAAAATTGATACGGAATATCCTTTCCGCCACAGCGGTAAAATTACCGTTAAAACATCGGGTAAGGCAGAGTTTGCTCTTCGCATGCGCGTTCCCGCATGGGCTAAGTCATGCACTGTTAACGGCAAGGCTTATGAAGGTGACGAAATC
>SVRG01000008.1 GCA_015064965.1 Oscillospiraceae bacterium | reverse complement strand
TATCGCTTTCGGATATGTGGATGCCGTTTGTTGCTGCATGGATACGCGGTATCACTACGCGCTGCTTGGTAAGTTCTCTTGCTATGTGCGTAGGTCCGTAACCAGCAACGCACATCTCAAAGATTTGCTTTACCACCGGTGCCGCAACAGGGTCTATTATCCAATGGCTTTTGTCATTCGGATCCTTCATATATCCGTATGGCGGTATGGTTGTAAGCGGCTTTCCGGACATGCCTTTTGACTTGAAAACTGCGCGTATCTTTTTGCTTGTGTCTTTGGCATACCACTCGTTGATGATGTTGAGAAACGGTGTAAAGTCGCTGTCCTGCTGATTTGTGCTGTCAACCCCATTGCTGATTGCAATGAAGCGCACCTCTGCATCCGGAAACGCAATCTCGGTGTAGTAGCCAACCTTGAGGTAATCTCGGCCGAGTCTCGACATATCCTTGACGATTATGGTAGATATTTTTCCTGCATCCATATCCGCAATCATGCGCTGGAAGTCAGGTCTATCGAAGTTCGTACCGCTCCAACCGTCGTCAACATAGTATGCGATGTTCCTAAAGCCGTTGTCCTCTGCGTACTTTGCGAGTATCGCTTTCTGATTCGTGATACTGTTGCTATCGCCTGCGAGCTCGTCATCTCGGGAGAGTCTACAATAAAGTGCTGTTATTCTGTTTTCATTTGACATCTGCTGTCTTGTCATTTTAATACTCCTTCCCGACAGCCTTCGATGGTAGAAAGGATTATACCAGAGAAGGCTGTGAAATTCGAGCGAAAGAGGCAATAAAGATTAGTTTTTTGCATCAAACTTTTTGCTTGCTGCATCGCTTAAAATCATACGTTTGATTTTGTCGTATGCACTCTCTTTTGCGAAGGGACTGATTGTGTTTTCAATTATATATACCGTACCGTCTATTTCCGTTATTGATTTAAGCGGAATTCTTGCTTGCATAAGTTATCCTCCTATTTAGTTTTTATCTATGCCCACAGTTGTTTGACTGTGGGCATATTCTGTTTTACTGCTTAGCCTGTGATTTCAAGTGTCTTTGCTGCTTCGGCACGAATGAGTTTACCGTCAACGCGCTCATGTCCTGCAAAGCCGACCATACCTTGTTCTGCGAACATCTCTACCAAGGGACGCACGCTCAGCGGATTGCGCTGCACCACATAGTAGTACGAGAGATCGCCGAACACGATAGGCTTTGCGCCTGCGGCCTCACTCGGCATAAACTCACTGTATTCAACCGGTCTACCGAGAATGGTGTTGTCATGCTGATTCCAGATGTAGTCGCCGCTTTCGTTTTTGAGAGCGCGAAGTTTAAGTGCGGTCTCATCATTTACGATCCATACAGCCTTCTTGCGATACTCAGGCTTCAGGCTGAAGAAAAGTTTCACTACATCGTCATATGTAATGCTGCTTGTGGTTGTACCTACCTCGGCACTATGGATAATGCCTTTCGGCTCATCGTAGCCGCTGCCGGTGAGGAAAAGTCTTTCCTCGCATCTGCCAAATCTGCGTGCATACTCGTTTTTGAGGTAGCCGTACACATCGAACTTTGTATCATTGATAAAGTTGATAGGCAGTTTGGAAAGCGATGCGATTTTGTGTGCCTTGAAAGTAATGGTAGCGAATGTGTCGCTATCCTCAGGATATGCGGCGCAGTCGTCTACGACCTCTGCATTTGCAGTTGCAAGCATCGTCTGAATATATCCGTCGCTGTCAGGTGTATCGAGAATGGTTGCATGGCGGCGGAAGAGGTTTTCTCTTGTCAAGCCTTCGGTGTAGTCGCCCTTGAGCCTTGTGGAAAAGCATAACTGCTGCTCGATGTGTTGTAGCCTTCCTGCAATGCACGCTGTTCTGCTGCGGTTGCTTTTCCTCTGATTACATTTTCAAATGCGCGGTTGTACTCCATAGAAGTAGTTCTAATAATCATAATAATGATCTCCTTTATTTTATTAAACTTGATTTGAGGGGGCTATACCCCTCTTGATTTCCCGATTTTGTGCGTGGCGCTCCACGCCCGTCTTGGTTTGTGTTTGCCGTAGAGATTTTGCCTCCCCCTGCCCGTCAGAGCAGGAGCAGTTTCTCTGTGTGGTCGCAGTATTCAACGAACTGCTCGAAGCTGTCGAAGGTCACGCGTCTGCCGTCGTACCAAAGTGTGTATTTGAGTTCCTTATTAACATAACCGTGCTTGCCTTGCTTGCTGACAATATGGATTTTGCCAAGGTCTGTGTGCTTGTTCCTTCCGAAAAGGAAGTCTATAATCTTCTGCTTCATCATCTTTTACCTCCTGCAACAAGCGTATATCCTCTTTCGTTGCAGTATGCAAGTGCTTCTCGCATCGTGAGGAAGTAGCAGTCGTATCTGTTTGTCAGTACGCGCCAGTTTACGGGATTTGCGTCCTTGCTGCACATCACCGCAACAGGCGTCATATCCTTATTGCGAAATACATACTTGCAATCGTATTTATCGTTGTCGAAGTTTCTTGGTGCAAGCATCTTGTCGGGTATCTTTCTGTCGGCTGTGCCGAATACTTGAAATCTCATCATAATAGTTCTCCTTTTTATTCTGTTTTTCTTTGTCGCAGGATGTCGCAGGTTATTTAGGTCTTCTCTTAAAGAAAACCGTTTTTAGAAACAACCTATTTTACCTGCGACAAGCTGCGACATGATGTTAAATTGCGGGTCTTAGTGGTGTCGCAGCACCGTGAATGATGTAGTGCTGAAGCACTGTGGTCTCGCTGCCGCCTTCTCTCGGTCGCTTTCGCACCACACTTGCAAAGCTGCGAAGCGCCTGATTGAAATTTCTGCTGTTTTCTGCGTAGCAACCGTTCTGTTCGCACCAAAGCCTGTATGCTTCGTACACTGCTGCAGTGCGCGTTTCCTCGTTTGGCTTTGCTACAAGTTTTTCCTCAACAAACTGCATTATCTTGTCGCTGTCTTTCCGGTACTCGTCGATGGCTTTCTGCACCGCGCTTGGTTGCTTTAAGCCTTCGCTTTGCAGCAACTTGTAGCCTTCTACCAGCCAATTGAGTATCGCGCTCTGACTTTCGGGTTTTGCGAACAATGCCTTCAGGGACTTGTCCTGTTCTGCTTCTTCAAAGTGTCGCTCAAATGGAATGATTACCACTCTGCCACTTGTGAAAAGCGTAACATCGTTGATAAGCGGCAGGTAATTTGTATTGATATACAATTTGAACTGTGGCTTGAAGTCGAAACTGTTTTCATGCAAGAAACGTGCGTTCAACGTATCGTTGCCTGTCATGCTCTTGACTTGCGCTGCATTGAGAAGCAGTCCTTTGCCCGGCTCGGATATGTTTGTGAAGCGGATACCTGCAAGTCTCGCAATGTCCTCACTCGGTGTCTGGCTATTTACAGTCTGCTTCTGGCTGATGGTTTCCGGTCTTGCTGTGCATCCGTAACTACCAAGCACGCTGAGTACGCTTTCGCAAAGTGTGCCTTTGCCGTTGCGCGTTGTTGCTCCGTACAGAATAAACAGACATTCGTATCTGGTGTCGCCACAGATGCCATAGCCAAGTGCCTTTTGCAGGAACTTTGCTTTGTCGCGGTCTCCGCTGCTGATTTCTTCAACGAAGGAAACAAACCTTTCGCACTTTGCTCCGGGGTTATATTCCACATCCGAAATCTTTGTGAGTTTGTCCGCAGCTCTATGCTCGGTAAATACCATGCTTCGAAGATGCAGCGTTCCGTTCTTACAATTAAATATATACGGATCGCTGTCGAACTCTCGCATTGCAATTGGGTGTATGCCCTGTGCATCCTTGAGAATGGTCTCACGCACTCTGCGGCTTTGCCACTTGCTGCAATATTTCAGGTATTCCTGCTTCTTCTGTTCGTCTGCAATAGTCAGCGCATATCTCACGATTTCGTCTGCGAGTTCTTTGCACAGTTCCATTGCACGAAGGCTGCCGACATCCGCGCTCCATATACTGTCGCCGTAGATGTACCAGCTTTTCTTTCGGGTACATAGCGCGCTGTGTCCTTGAAGCAATTTGCAAACAATCTGCTTGCGCCGATGTCCGTCCATGAATACTTGCGGTTTTGCTCAGGCTGTACCGATTCGAGGAACTCTCGCACTGCGCTTGCTGCATTGAACTCTGCAGGCGGTATGTATCCGGCTGCGCCGCTAATGCGTGCGCCGAACTTCCTTGCGCTGTTCCATATGCTCTGTAGCTCGCTCTCTTCCAGCGGCGGTACGCATGCTGCCGCTTCCTGCAAGAACATCTCATGTGCAGTCTCGCTGTCTCCATATCTCTTGATAAGGCAGGCAGCCTTTTGCGAGAGTGTCGCATTTCTGCTGCCTTCGCAAATTGCTTTTGACAGCACCGCATCAACAGTCTTTGTGCCTTCGAACACTTTCGCGTTGTTTTCTTTGTTGCCAAAGTAAAATCTCGCTGCATCGGCTGCGTTCGCATCAAACCAAGGGAACATGCAAAGTATCTGTTTTTTCATCGCCGTGTACTGCTTTGCATCGGTAATGCGCTCTATTGGAAAGTACACATGGAACTTCGGACGAGCTGTGCGGCCGTTCTTTTCCTTCATATTATTTCGACTGTGTCCAACAGCGAATACAACATTCGGGAAAGCGGCGGCAACATCTTCGGGTGTTTTCCACTCCGTAGGCACATCCGAGTGGTCATTGTCGCAGTCCATAGGTATGCAGTCCGAGTATTCAAAGTTATCTGCGCCGCGGCGGTTGCCGCGATACTTCGCGCATACATGATCTTTGGCAAGTGCTGCCGCAAGTGTGGCTACATCCTGCACCTGTACCTCGGTTCCGTAAATGTTGTTCTTTGCATTGCCTGTGGTCTTTGCTACGTATAAGGTAAATTCTTTCATATTTCTCACCTCCTTTTAGTGATTATTTGGGAGAAAAAATAGAGCGCACTCTTCACACTTAAAACAAAATGCGTCGAGTACGCTCCCCCATCAAACATTATTCAGTTGTCACTTATCACTAAGCACCACCATTATAACAAAACAAATTTATTTGTCAATAGCAAAAACACAATATTTTGTATATTTTTTATTTACTGAGGTAACTGAGGCACAATATATAGTGTTTTGTATTTTTCGCTTTTTACAGAGTTTTCCCCAAAATGCCTCAGTTGCTTCAGTACCTCAGTAAATTTAGTTATACCTATCCAACAGCATCTCGTATGCGTGCTGCGTTTCTTCGTCTATAGGCTCGATGTCCCATCCTCTATCGTAGCTGCATACCGTTATGCCGTCGCGCTCCATCCATAGTTTTGATATGCGACCGCCGTTGATGCCGAACTCCGACGGCTTATCGAAGTGCTTTATGTAGAACTTGTATTCGCTATCGTTCCCTTGACTCCACATGCAGCCGTCCTCCTTATTCAAAGTCTGCGCATCTTACGATTTCGCGGATTGCTCGCATCGCTCTGCCGAGTGTCGAGTAGTCTCTTATGCGGTTTTCGCATTTGCCGTTCTTTTTTACCTGCACCAGCGGTATGCCGTACTGATGTGGATTCTTATTTCGAGCGTGCTTTCCTTTTCGCCGTACCAGAGGATGTTCTCCGTCTTTTTCCATGTTCTTGTATATATCGCGATGTGTGTGCTTTCGTCTCTCTTGAAGCCGTTCGCTGCGAGGATTTCTTCTGCTGTCATTTTCTTTGCCATCGTTCTGTTCTCCTTTGTATTTTGGTAAGAACATTAAGCCAGAAAGAAACAGACAAGTCCAGAGAAACAACAAGAAAAAGCGACAGAACTTCTGTCGCCAATTTTGGTGATATTACATAGTCGCTTGCGTGCTACTTCTCCATCAAAGTTTCAAGTATAATTCTTGCGCCGAGCCGGAATCCATGTACGAATACTTCCTGCTCGATGATGCCGTACATTTCGTTAACGCAGTCATCGTACTTGGCGAGGTCTGCTTTCTGCTGTTCGGTCATCCCTTTACAAAGTTTATCTCGGTTGCGCCCAACGAGACTCAGTAGCTTTTTCACCTCAGCGTTGCCGTCAGTGCTATCTTCTAATGGATTTATGTTTCCGTACCACAATTCTTCAAGTATCATTTTACCCCTCTCCTTTCCTAATATAGCAAAACGACCGCATCACCGGGGTTACACCCGATAATACGGTCGTTTCTTTAATTGAAATTCTCCTGATATTCCTGTTTTCTGGCGCCCCTATCTCCGGGAACTCTGTTATTCCCAGGGAAGCCCTGATTACCGGGCATTCCTGTTCTTCCGCTACTGTAAACTGTAGCGTCCATTGTAATAGTGGCGGTGTAAGTACCTGCTGTAAGCGTATAAGTTTCTCCTGCTTTTATTTCCGGATGGCTGAGTATTACACAAGAATATTCCGACTCTGTTTCTCTAGAAATCAATGTGTTGCCACCTGAGTCTGTCAGTGTAACAACAGTACCCGAGGCTTGCGAACCTGTGGCAATCATCATTGCACCTTGTGTTGAACTGCTGCTGAAATTCTGCGACATAGAAGACGCGCCTGTTCCTACAAAGATTCCTCCGGTAATATTTCCGGTGGTATCAAAATCCAGAATGGCAGTGTCGCCCCTATTGGGACCAGAAACAACGATACTTCCTCCTGTAATTGCAAGTGTTCCGTTTGCATCAAGTCCGTCTCCTGACATATTTATGTATATGTCGCCGCCGGAGATTTGAATGCTGCCGTTCCCGAAGCTGAACGAACCTTTACCGGGGCGGCCACCTGTACCCATTGTTGAATTGTTTCCTCCGGCAGCATTGATTCCGTCATCAGAAGCAACAATAGATATCCTACCGTCCGTGATTACGATGTTGGTCGCCTCGATCCCTTCATAGCTTTTATTGACAGTCAATTCTGTTGCAGAGCCGGAAATCGCCAGGTCGGTATCGGCGTGAATACCGTCATCGCTTGAAGACAGAGTGTACTTGCCTCCCGAGATGGTAATCGTTCCGTTGGAATGAATACAGTCATCTTTTGCATTCAAGTCAAATGTTCCGCCCGTTATATAAATATCCGACACTGCTTTTAGTCCTTTGTACGACTCCTCTGATGATGTAAGATAACCGGAACTTCCGCCGCCTGCAGTTACGGTGAGGTTTACATCTTCTATGTTGATAACAGTTTCAGCTTGAATGCCGTCGTTACCAGCAGTAATGCTGACAGTACCGCCGTAAAGGTATACATACCCTTTTGATGTGTCTTCGTCGTTGTCAGAACGAACACCATCGCTTCCTGCATTAATCGTTATATTTCCGCTATTGATTTTTACGCAATCCTTTCCGCTAAGCCCAACATTTTTTGCCGTCACGTTAAGCGTACCGGAAGAAATAATCAAATCGTCCTTGGAAACAATACCGTGCTTATAGTTACCGTTCAGTACCAACGTGCCGCTGCCGTTGACGGTAAGATCCGCTTTGCTGAAAATTGCAGCATCCAATGTGGAATCACTGTCGGTGACAGAATAGTTTGAGCCGTCAGATATGGTATTAACGGTCCCGTCTGCCAGAGTAATAATAACCTTGTCTGCGGAACGGATATAGATTGCAGGACCGTTATTATTTTGAACGGTTACGCCGTTCAAAATAAGCTGCACATCGCTGTCTCCCGCATCAATCAGAATTGTAGTGTCCTTTTTTGTTCCTGATAATGTATATGTGCCTCCTGATTTGATTTCGGTAATCTCTGGAACTGCCGTCGGTTCAGTCTTTCGTGTTTCAGGTGCCAGCGTTTCGGGCACTTGTGTTTCAGGTACCTGCGTTCCGGATGCCTGTGTTTCAGGTGCTTGCGTTTCAGGTGCTTGCGTTTCAGGTGCTTGCGTTTCAGGTGCTTGCGTTTCAGGTGCTTGCGTTTCAGGTGCTTGCGTTTCGGGCACTTGTGTTTCAGGTACCTGTGTTTCGGGTACCTGTGTTTCGGGTGCTTCCTGTTCGGTCATAAAAGCCCCCGATTCACCGGTACTTGTATCTTCGGTATCAGGCGCATCGTCAAAAGTAATGTCGACATTTTCGCCAAATACCACATCGGCATTCACATCTTCTTCGTCAAAACCGAAATCCATTCCGTTTGTATCCGCAAGGATGATATCCTTTGGTTTATCATATGAGGATTCCTGCCTTTCACAGCCGGAAAAAGCAAATAAAAATACGAGTGTCAGGCACAATGCCTTTTTCAATTTGTTCATTTCATTTCTCCTTATATCACAGTTCTGCATGTGCAGTTTCCTGCTTTGATACTGTGATTTCCAGATTTCCGTTTCTGCAACGGATTTTATCAATCATTTCCTTTTCGCCCTCGCCGTCACGAAGGGTTACATTGTATGTCAGCTTAAACATACTGCCCATATTGGTTGTTTTAACCTTAGCAAGCTCGTAGAAGACAGCATATTCCTCAAAAATATCGTTAAATATACTTGAATAATTCAAATCTTCGGGTATAGTAATAGAAACAGTTTTATATATTTCTGCATTTCTCTTTGTTCCAAAATCAATACAGTTGTAAAGGATAAATACTGCACACATAATCATTGTAAACAATGCGCCGTATCCGATATAGCCCATTCCGACTATAAGACCTGCTCCCATTGCAAGAAACAGTGTGCATATTTCTTTAGCGGTTCCGGGAGCAGAGCGGAAGCGCACAAGGCTGAATGCACCTGCAACTGCTACTCCTGCTCCTATATTGCCGTTTACCATCATAATGACAATACATACTACCGCAGGCAAAATGGCAAGCGTTACAACAAAGCTTTTGGTATATCTTGTGCGATACATATATGCAAGTGCCAGAACAATACCCAAAACGAGAGAGGAAACCAGGCACAGTAAAAAATCGGATATGCTTATTGCCGTTGTAAAATCCGAATCAAAAATTCCTTTGAATAAATTGTTAAGCATTACAAACTGCCTCCTTGAGATCATTTGCATTTTTGTTACTATATTCTTTTTGCAATATTGGGAAGATCATTTGCTTATAAACGGTTCCGTATTTTGAATAGGATGTTTTATAAATGCGTTCCTCGGATAGGACTTGTGTCATCCAAAGCGGTAATCCGCCGGAACATTTTATCTCCATCAAAACCATTCCCTCGGGAAGAAGTGCTGTTCCGTATACGTCCGAGGCCAGCGACAGATCCTCTTGCCTTGCAAGAATGGTGTCGTCAAAGGTTACACGGAAGTCGCCGCCGCTTTTTTCAAAATATGCTTCTCTTTCATAGGACAGAAAAACTACAGGATGCAAGGTTGCGTAATAATCAAGAAAATAATCAACCTCTTGTGAGATCTGCGTGTGTTTGTGGCAATGCCGCTTTTTAGCCAGCCACTCCATAGCTTCTGCTTCAGAAAGCGAAATTCGCCTCTTATAAACAACGTGCTTATATTTCTTTTTCAACTCCACAAAAACCGTACTGTCCGCTTGTGCTTTTGCGTAGCTTCGAATGCGTAGTTTCTCTTTATATGCCGGTCGTTCAATAGAACGTCTGATCAGCAGATATGTATCGGTGTCATAGTATATATTCCTGATTGTTGTTCTGCCGTATTTATCAAGCTGCATATAAGGGTCCATAGCCGTGAGTATTTTCTCTTTCTGCGAAGCCGTCAGTATATATTTCATTTCATGCCGTTTGAATACCGTTTGAAACGCCACAAAACAAATCCTCCTGTATTATCGATTGCCTCGATTATACAGGAGGAAGATTGAAGATAAATTGAAATCACGGGAAGTTCACATTCAACGATAAGAGGTCTTTTATATCTTAGGGATAATGACTTTAAACTCAATCAAACCGTTATAACAATGCACCTCGATTTTGCCGTTGTGTGCGGCAACAATTGATTTGGCGATAGAAAGTCCAAGACCGTAATGCTTGTCTTCTCCGTTACGCACTTTATTTGTTCTGTAAAAACGCTCAAATAATCTTTGACGCTCCTCGTGTGGAATTTCATCTCCACTGTTAATAACAGACAGCCTTGCATGTCCTCGCTCGGCGTGAAGAGCCACCTTTATCGGCTGACTGCCATTTCCGTGGCGGATTGCATTATCCACCAGAATAGAAACAAGCTGGCCAAGCTGACTTCTGTTTCCGGCAACAAAAATATCCTTCGCAATTTCGGTTTCAATAGCAAGCCCCTTTTCAAAGGCAACGCTTTCAAAAGGAAGCACGCCCCCTGTTATCAATTGACCAAAGTCCAAGCGCTCTATAATTTGTGTAGAAGCCTCAGTCCGCGCCAAATCCAGCAATTGTCCTATCAGATTTCCCATACGCTCGTTTTCATATTGGATATTGGAAAGCCATTGGTTATTTCCAATTTCTCTTGATAAAATTTCAGCGTTTGCGCTTACAACCGACACGGGAGTTTTCAGCTCATGACCTGCATCAGATATAAATTGCTTTTGTTTTTCATAGCTCTCCTCAAGGGGTCTTACAATGCGATTTGCAAGATATACCGCAAGAAAAAACAAAGGTACCATAATAATACTGCCGAATACCAGTGTATAACGAAACAGCGTTGACATGCTTTTTTGCAGAATTGTGTTATCCATAAAGCAGATAAGATTGTATTTGTTTTTTTCAAGCTTGTAGAAAAGCAGACTGTTGGAAGTACCCTTTGTTTCTTTTTTTGACCTCACGATTTCCTCTGCAAATTGAACAAGCTCTTCATTGGTATAAACGCCGGATTCGTCGTTCTGAACCTCAATAACATCACCATCATAACTCAAAGCTACAGAATAAAATGTAGATAACTTGAAACGGTCTGTGTCCTGATGGCGCCTTTGAGGCGCACCCTGTGGATTTTGTCGCGGAGGAAGGTCAAAAGGTTTTTTCAGCAAATAGTTGCTTGCGTATTCTTCCAGCATTTCGTAGTTTGTTGCGGACACATCAAGGTAACTCGTTATAAAAATAATACCAAGCGTGCCTATCCACAGTATGGATAAGATCAGCATAATTGTTGCAACAATATTCCTTTTCGATTTACTGAACATCATCATACCTCAATTCATAGCCGACGCCTCGTATCGCTTTTATTTCAGCCTTCGCTCCTACGAATTTCATTTTCTTTCGTGTAAAAGACATATACACTTCCACATTGTTATATTCTGCTTCATTTTCCAATCCCCAGATTTTCACAGCAAGCTGCTCTCTGGTAAGTATCTGACCGCAATTACCAATCAGATATTCTAATATCCTATATTCTTTTTCACTAAGCAACACACTTTGTCCGGTTACAGTACAGAAAAGTGTAGATCTATTCGCATCAAGAGAAATATCGCCGAAGGTTAACACTCCATCCAGCATATTGCTACCGCGTCTGCAGAGTGCACGAAGCCTGGCAAGCAATTCCTTTGTCATAAAAGGCTTGGTTAAATAATCGTCTGCTCCGCCGTCAAGACCGTTGACCTTATCATCAAGCTCTGCCTTTGCAGTCAGCATAAGAATCGGGGTGCGAACCCCTTTTTTTCTCGCCTTTCTGACAATTTCAAAACCGTCAATACCGGGTAGCATAACATCTAATATTGCAATATCATAGATTCCGCTTTCAATTGCGCATAGCCCGTCTGCGCCGTCAGCATAATAATCCACCTCATATTTTTCAATGCTCAGAATTCCGCACAATGCCTGTGCCATTCTTTTCTCATCTTCCACAAGTAAAACTTTCATCTCTGCACCTCCGGATACTACCATTATAACATAAAAGATTGAAGAATGATTGAACACATCGAAAACCGTCGTTGCGAATTGCAAATAGTGAAAATCCCCTGACAAGAGAAATCTTGCTAGGGGATTTTTTTACCATTCGAAGCTGCCGCTATAATATCATCTTTGATTTAACACTACGGCGTGGTGCCATTCGGCTTCTTTTTTTATGCGTTTTCAAGCATTGTAAGGATTTTTCCCTTTGCGGCAAGACCGATGTGCGTGTTTGCAACCTCGCCGTTTTTCATTACCACAAGGGTGGGGATGCTCATCACAGAGAATTCGGCTGCGAGTTCGCTTTCTTCATCGACGTTCACCTTGCAGATCTTAAATTTATCCTGTTCCTCGGCGATAGCGTCAACAATTGGGGAAACCATTTTGCAAGGGCCGCACCAATCCGCATAAAAGTCGATGAGTGCCACGCCCTCAAACTGCTTTATTTCTTTTTCAAAATTATCATTTGTAAGTTTAATAACTGCCATGTTTGATCCTCCTTTTATATTCTACTTTAATAATAACACAACCGCGGCAAAAAATACAATGTTTTTTTAACTGTTTTTTGCGATTTTCTTTGCCCATGCGATTTCTTCTTTGCCCACTGCTCCAAATAAGCGTGTAAGCGTAAAATAAACGGTTATATACATCAGACATTCAAAAATCAGCGTGCCCCAGCACATGGGAAACGCGGCTTTTTCCATAATCATTCTGACAAAATTTGCTGCAAAAACTGCCGATGCAAGCGGACATATCAGAATTTTTCGTGTGCTTATTTTAAAATCAATCATTGTCATCAGCTTTCCAATGCTGAAAACCGTGTTAACACATTCGGAAATGAAAATAACAGCGATATAGCCGTAAACACCCACGCGGGGAACAAGCAGCCACACAAGCAAAACGCTTATTGCGGCATCGGCAATGTTGACGCACATTGTGTAAAACTGCTTTCCAAGACCTTTCAAAATTGAATCCGTCACTGTGTCCAAAAACATCACAGGCATAAGCGGCGCAAGCGCGCGCAGGTATTCTGCCGCCTCGCGTGAGTTGTAAATCACCTCGCATATGTCACCGGCAAAGGCGCAGAACATACCTGCAACGAGTATTGAAAAAAACAGGGTGATAAAAAAGGCGCGCTCGGTTACATAGGCGATTTCTTTTTTGTTTTCAGATGAGTAGAATTCGGTTATTTCGGGAATTATCTGTCCCGAAAAAGCGCCGACAAAAGACGACGGATAAAGAACTATCGGCAACGCAACGGCACTTACTATGCCGTATGTTGCAAGTGCCGCGCTGTCGCCAAAGGCGGTGAGCCCGATGGGGATTAAAATGTGTTCGACAGTGACAAGTCCGGAGCGCACATATGCCGAAAATGCCACAGGCAGGGAAATGTGCAAAATGTCGCGCATGGCAACCTTTTTTCCGTTTCGGTTAAGTGTGCGCGTGTCCGAAAGGTAGGATATGATCTGTATCAGAAACGAAAAGATCTCACTTACCGTACCGCCCAGCACAAGTGCAAGACAGGCATATTCTATACCGCGCGGCAAAAGCAATGACAGCAAAAATGTGCAGCTTAAAATCTTTACGGCTTGCTCAAGTACCTGTGATATTGCGTTCTTGTAGACGCGGCGGACTGCGGCAAAGTAGCCCGAAAAAGCGGAACACAGCGAAAGCGGAAGCAGCGAAAGTGAAAGCGCGCGTATTGACATTGCGGCGCGTGGCTCGTTTAAAAAATTAACGGCAGCAAAGTTTGAAAAAAGAAATAAAAGCGCGCTTGAAAGCGTGCCAAACAGGGTACTGTATAAAAAACAGCCGCGCATTGCGCTTTTTACTCCTGCGCCCTCGTTTTTGCCAAAGTAAAGCGCCACAAGCCGCGTGGCGGCAAGGTTTACACCCGATGTGGCAAGCGTAACTGCAAAGGTATAAACGCTCATTACAAGTGAAAAAAGTCCCATTCCCTCACTGCCGACCTTGTTTACACAAAAAGCGTTAAAAGCAACTGCCACCGTGCGCATCAGCAGGGTGCACGCGCTTAAAATCAGCGCGTTGATAAAGTATTTTTTTACTCTCGTCATTAAAATCGCCCCTTTTTGCAAGTATATGCAAGCGGCACGCGGTTTAGAAAGATAAATTATAGTTTACATTACTATGCTAAGCACCCCGCATGTCATTCTGAGCGAATGCGAAGAATCTGAAAACCTTGATGAAATCAAGGTTTTTCTCCTAAAGACGAGCCTACGGCTCGCAGATCCTTCACTGCGTTCAGGATGACAGATAGAGAGATAAACTTATATTTATCTTTACCTTTGTTTTTGTTTATGCTATAATCAAACGAGTGGGGTGATTTTATGCTTAACACAGTTGTTGAAATTGTAAAAAAAGCCGCAGCTATTATGACGGGCGGCGAATATACTGTCAGCGAAAAGGGCGATGCAAATTTTGTTACCGACAAGGACGTCGCGGTGGAGCGCTTTCTAAGGGAGGAACTGACCGCATGCTTTGACGGTATTGGCTTTGTCGGCGAGGAAGAGGATTTTGCCGCCGATGCACTCTCACGCGAGTATACGGCGGTTGTTGACCCTATCGACGGCACAATGAACTTTACTCGCGACATGAATTTAAGTGTTATTTCTGTTGCCATACTCAAAAACGGCAAGCCTCATATCGGTGTGGTTTACAATCCGTTTACAAATGAAATGTTCACCGCACAGCGCGGCAAAGGAGCGTTTTTAAACGGAAAACGCATCCGCGTTTCCGACCGTGCGCTCAAATCCGCGTGCTTTTTCACCGCGTGGAGTACATATAAAAAAGATCTCGCCAAGGCATGCTTTAACATTTCCGAGGAAGTGTATTATGATACTTGCGATATCCGCCGTCTTGGAGTTTGCGCGCTCGAGCTTTCCTATATGGCAGCAGGCCGCGGCGAGCTTTATTTTGAAATCCGTCTTTTTCCATGGGATTTTGCCGCGGCAGGGCTTATTCTGACTGAGGCCGGTGGCTACATAGGCACGATAGATTTTGACGATCCGATCTACACACGTCCGCAGCCGATAATTGCTGCAAATTCAAAGGAAAACTTCGATTACCTCATGGCAAAAGTGAAAAAATATGTTCCGCATATACCTTATGAAGAATAAAAAATCTCCCATCGGTTTTTCGATGGGAGATTTGATTTTATTCAGCTTTAGGCTCTTCAACGATTGCGTCCTTCATGGAGAGGTTCATGCGGTTCTTTTCGTCGGTGCCAAGGAACTTAACGCGTACCTTCTGACCAACTTCAACCTTGTCCTCAACCTTTTCGATGCGTTCTTTTGCGATCTTGGAAATGTGAACCATGCCTTCCTTGCCGGGGGCAAATTCAACAAATGCGCCAATCGGGATGATTCTTGTAACAGTGCCTTCGTAAATTGCGCCAACGGTGGGCTCAAATACGATGCCTGCGATAATCTCCTGTGCTGCATAAGCCGAATCGCGGTTTACAGCGGAGATGTATACGGTGCCGTCATCTTCGATGTCGATCTTTGCGCCGGTGTCTGCAACGATCTTCTGGATCACCTTACCGCCGGAGCCGATAACTTCGCGGATCTTGTCGGGATTGATCTTCATAGTGATCATCTTGGGGGCGTATTCAGAAACATCTGCTCTGGGCTGTGCGATAGCCTTGAGGATGATTTCGTCGATGATGTAATCTCTGCCCTTGTGGGTAACTTCAAATGCTTCCTTAATGATTTCGGGGGTAAGACCGTCGATCTTAAGGTCCATCTGGATGGATGTGATACCCTTGTGAGTACCTGCAACCTTAAAGTCCATATCGCCGTAGAAGTCTTCAAGGCCCTGAATGTCGATCATGGTCATCCATCTTTCTCCCTCGGTGATAAGACCGCAGGAGATACCTGCAACGGGAGCCTTGATCGGAACACCTGCGTCCATAAGTGCAAGTGTGGAGCCGCAAACGGATGCCTGAGAGGTGGAACCGTTGGAGGATACTACCTCAGAAACAAGACGCATTGCGTAGGGGAACTCTTCAACGGAGGGGAGAACGGGAACGAGGGAGCGTTCAGCGAGTGCGCCGTGACCGATTTCGCGGCGTCCGGGGCTTCTTGCAGCCTTTGCTTCACCGGTGGAATAACCGGGCATATTGTAGTGGTGCATGTAACGCTTTGCAGTCTGCTCGTCGATACCGTCAAGCTCCTGCGCATCGTCCATGGAACCGAGAGTTGCAATGGTGAGAACTTGTGTCTGTCCTCTTGTAAAGAGACCGCTGCCGTGTACGCGGTTGATAAGACCGACTTCTGCTGCGAGGGGGCGGATTTCGTCAAGACGGCGACCGTCTACACGCTTGCCGTCCTCAAGGAGCCAGCGGCGAACGATCTTTTTCTGGATCTTGTAGATAAGCTCACCCATGATTGCGCCGATTTCAGGATACTTTTCCTCAAATTCTGCAACGATTGCATCGGTAATCGGAACCATGCGTGCGTCGCGGACATTTTTATCATCGGTGTCAAGAGCGTGCATAACATCCTTTTCGCAGAAAGCGAAAACTTCGTCAAACATATCGTGATCAAGTTCGCAGGAGGGGTAGTCAAACTTGGGCTTGCCGATTTCGGCAACGATGGAGTTGATAAACTCGATAAGCTTTTTGATCTCCTCATGAGCAAGCATGATAGCGTTATACATATCGTCATCGCTGATTTCGTTTGCGCCTGCCTCAATCATAACGATCTTCTTTTCAGAAGCGGCAACGGTGAGCTCCATGTCGCTTACTTCGCGCTGTGCAAGAGTGGGGTTGATAACGGGCTTGCCGTCAACCATGCCTACAAATACACCGCCGATAGGACCGTTCCACGGAATGTCGGAGATGGAGAGTGCGATAGAAGCACCGATCATACCTGCGATTTCGTGTGAGCAGTCGGGGTCAACCGCCATAACTGTGAGGGAAATTGCAACGTCGTTGCGGAGGTCCTTCGGGAAGAGAGGACGGATGGGGCGGTCGATAACGCGGGAGGTGAGGATCGCCTTTTCGCCGGGGCGTCCTTCACGCTTTAAAAAGCCGCCGGGGATCTTGCCGGCTGCATACATTCTTTCTTCAAAGTCAACCGAGAGGGGCAAAAAGTCAATGCCGTCACGGGGCTTTTCACTTGCGGTAGCGCATGCCAAAACTACGGTTTCACCGTAGCGAACAAGGCAGGAACCGTTTGCAAGACCTGCAATTTTACCGGTTTCGATAACGAGCGGTCTGCCTGCGAGAGTGTAATTAAACACTTTGTAGTTTTCAAACATTTTTCTTTCCTCCAAATATATTTTTTAGTGTCTTGGCGGAACGGTTTAGCAATTAAATACGCCGTTTTTCGCCGAAAAAAAGCATATTTAATGGCTAATCCCTCCGCCCTTTTATAGAGAATAAACCGAAGCCACGCGAGTGACTTCGGTTTAGTTTCTAACAAAAAATTACTTTCTGAGACCGAGCTTTTCTACGATTGCACGGTAGCGCTCAATGTCCTTTTTCTGAAGGTAGTTGAGAAGGTTTCTTCTGTTACCGATCATCTTGAACATGCCGCGGCGGCTGTGGTGGTCCTTGGGGTTGGACTTGAGGTGCTCGGTGAGGTCATTGATTCTCTTGGAGAGAATAGCGATCTGAACCTCGGGAGAACCGGTGTCGCCCTCGTGAGTTGCGTAGGTAGTGATGATTTCCTGCTTTACGTCTTTAAGCATCATGATAAAATCCTTTCTGAAAGCGCGAAAGTCCGCTTTCACCTATAAAATATTTACCTCAAACTAAGCCAAGGGTTGGTGAAAAAGTGCGACTTCGCACCGCTGTCCCAAAGCTGAGTTTCGGTATTGCGACAAAAAGTATATCACATATTTTTTTATTTGTAAAGACTTTTTTTGAAATTTCTTCCCGAAAAAAGCGAAGCCGTGCCGGAAATTATTAAAAACAGGGCAAAAACCGTGCGGAGTGCATCTCCGCTTATGTTTTGCGCGAGCATGGCTCCGAAGATGCAGCCGGATACGCCGAAACTGCAAAGATACAAAAGCCTTTTGATAGGCAAATTTTGCTTTTTTACATGAATTATCAAGGCTGCGGCAGTGGAGAAAATAAAAAAGTACAGATTAAGACCTTGAGCGGCGAGCTGCTCTATACTTAAAAATACTGTAAGATACACTACAAAAAGACCGCCGCTGCCGACGCCCATTCCGCACAGTACTGCTATCAAAAACGTTGCCAATATCATCGTTTCACCTCAACAGCATTAAAACTCCGCTTATTATAACCACTGTAGCAAAGAGTTTTTTTAGTTTGTCAGAGGATATTTTTGTCATAAGAAATGCACCGGTGATGCCTCCGAGTGCCGCCGGCAGTCCGACACGGAGTATATTGCCGGTATCGAGTGCTGCGTTGCCTTTGTAGAAAAAGAGCGACACTACGCAGAAAAACATTACCGCGGTTGAAGATAAAATTAGGTTTTCCTTTGCTCCGCGCCCGTATAGTGCGCCGAGAATGAAGTATAAAACTATACCTCCGCCGGCTCCGAGCAATCCGCTTAAAAAACCTGCGGCGGCGGCACCAAGCGCAAGGTATACGATTTCGTTTTTTGCCGATACTTTTTGCATTGTAGCTCCTTGTAAATAATATATTTCTATACTTGAAATTGTATTTATTATATGTTATTATATAATTTAGGGTAATTTACCTTTCAAAAGAAAGAGGATTATAAATGGCGAACAGTAATAAAAAGAAACAGTCGGCACCGGCGCCGGCAAAGAAAAAAACAAAGCCCGCTAAAGAGCAGGAGGCTCCAAAGTCCGAGCCCAAGGTGAGGGACGAAAACTCCATGCTGCACAGAATACTCCCCGGTGTATTTGTAGTATGTGCAATTTTACTCGGAGTATGCTTTATTTTCCATGACGGCGCAGTGGGAAAAGTTATATACGATGTGTTTTTCGGACTTTTCGGACTTGTCAGTTTGCTTGTGCCGTTGCTTTTAATCTATTTTGCAGCATACTGGCGCAAATGGGTTGCTGACGGTCAGCACGTGATAAAATGCATATTTGCGGTGATTTGCCTGTTCTTTGTAGGCTCACTTTTACAGGTCATTCTTATCGCGGCAACCGGCGGTGATACGAGCGACTACGCATGCATCAAATGCCTTTGGGAAAACGGCGTAAACTTCAGCGGTGCGGGATTTGTATTTGGTATAATCGGCATCGGACTTTACAAGGCATTTGCCGCAGCCGCCGGCATTATACTCAGCGCTGCAGGACTTTTAGTTTTTTCATTCTTCCTTTTTGGCATTTCACCAAAAGATATATGGATTAACATCAAGTACAATGCAAAGATAAATGCAGAGCGCCGCAAGGCCGCAAAGGAAAGAGAAGAGGCACTTGCAGCGCAGGCAGAAGCTGAGGAAACTGAATTTTACGAGGAAGAGGAGGAAACTCCCGCCCCGAAGAAGAATAACAAATCGGAAAAATTTGAAACTGCGGTGCCAAAGCCCGACTTTGACATGAATTTCTCAGAGGGTGAGTTTGAAGACGAACCTCCTGTTGTTGAAGAAGCAGTCGCCCCGGAAACTGCGGATGATGTTTTTGAGGATGACGGCGAAGAGCCGGAGGCTGGCGGTGAGCCGATAGATACATCTAAAATTCCTCCGCTTTACAATGAAAAAGGCGAAATTGACCTCCGCGCAATTTTTGTTGAGGAGTATGCCGAAAGTGAAGCGGATGAAGCGGAAGAGTTTTTTGACGAAGGTGTTGAGATCTCGGAAAAGACCGTTGCAGATGAGGATATTCTTCCGGTATCAAAAACCGATATGTCCGAGACCGATGAGCTGATTGAAAAGCCCAAGGCGGCACCTGCACAAAAACCGGAATACCGTTTTCCGCCTATAACATTGCTTGCTCCTCCCGAAAAGAAGAAGAATGAGGATGTCGGCGCGGAACTGCGCGCCAATGCGACAAAACTTGTTGAAACGCTTCGCTCATTCAAGGTGAATGTTACTATTTCCAGTGTTTCACGCGGCCCCACGATTACACGTTACGAGCTTATTCCCGAAGCGGGTACAAGAGTTCGTTCAATTGCAAATCTGGTTGATGACATTTCGCTTTCTCTTGCAACATCGGGTATTAGAATCGAGGCGCCCATTCCCGGCAAGGCGGCAGTTGGTATTGAGGTTCCAAACCGTACGGTTTCCACTGTTACATTGCGTGAGCTTATAGAGAATTCTGCATTTACCGATGCAAAGAGCAAGCTTACAGTTTGCCTTGGCAAGGACGTTGGCGGCTCGCCCATTATGTTTGATATCGCGAAAATGCCCCACCTTCTTATCGCCGGCGCAACCGGTATGGGTAAGTCGGTGTGCATCAACTCGATTATCACAAGCATTTTGTATAAGGCAAAGCCCGATGAGGTCAAGCTTATACTGATTGACCCAAAGAAGGTAGAATTCAATATTTACAACGGCATTCCGCATTTGCAGATCCCTGTTGTAAGCGATCCTAAAAAGGCAGCCGGCGCGCTCCACTGGGCGGTTACCGAAATGGAACGCCGCTATGAGCTTATTGAAGAGGCAAACACAAGAAAGATCGAGCCGTACAATGAGGTTGCGCGTAAAAGAGGCATGGAAGTGCTTCCGTACACGGTTATTATCATTGACGAGCTTGCCGACCTTATGATGACTGCGCCCGACGCGGTGGAAGACTCCATCTGTCGCCTTGCGCAAAAGGCGCGTGCCGCAGGTATGCATATCATCATTGGTACACAGCGTCCGTCCGTTGACGTTATTACCGGTCTTATCAAAGCAAATATTCCCTCGCGTATTGCGTTTACCGTTGCATCACAGGTTGACTCGCGTACAATAATTGATATTGCAGGCGCAGAAAAACTCATTGGTCGCGGCGATATGCTTTATTATCCTGTCGGACTTGCAAAGCCGATGCGTGCGCAGGGTGCATTTGTCAGCGAGGACGAGGTTGAAAAGATAACCGATTTTGTTAAGGCGAATGTCGGCGAAAACGAGTACGATGCAGATATTATGGAAAGAATTGAGCGTGAGGCGCAGGCGATCGGACAGAGCCAGAAGAAGGGCGGCGGTGACGGCGGCGACCTTGACGAGGGCGCAAGCGACCCCAAGCTTCGCGATGCGCTTGAAATTGCTACCGACATCGGCAAGATTTCAACATCACTGCTTCAGCGCAAGCTTTCGATAGGATACGGCCGCGCAGCGAAGATAATTGATATTATGGAAGCACGCGGATTTGTAAGTGCGCCCGACGGTCAAAAGCCGCGCGAGGTGCTCATATCCAAAACACAGTTCAGAGAAATGGTTGTTAACAACGACCCTAAATTAGCATAAGAGGTAAGTCTGAAAGAGGTTTTTCAGACGGTAGTTTTGTGCCAGAAAGGTATTGGTCATAATTATGGCGGTTTTAATTTCGATAGACGGTCTTGACGGCAGCGGCAAGGGCACGCAGAGTGACATTCTCTGTGCGCGTATCAAGGCAGCCGGCAAGCGTGCAAAGGTAATAAGTTTTCCGATGTACGGCGAGCAGTCATGCTTTGCTGTTGAGATGTATCTTGGCGGCAAACTCGGCGGAAATCCGTCCGATACAAATGCATATGCGGCATCAACATTTTTTGCGGTAGACAGATACATCAGTTATCGCAAGGATTGGTCACGCGACATCGAAGATTATGATGTTATCATATTTAACCGCTATGTCAGTGCAAACGCGGTGCATCAGCTTTCAAAACTTGACAGGGAAGAGTGGGAGAGCTTTCTCACATGGCTTTGGGACTATGAGTTTGAAAAACTCGGTCTGCCAAAGCCGGATATGACGCTTTATCTCACCGTCCCGCCTGAAATTTCGCTTTCACTTGTTGACAGCCGCGGAGCAAAAAAGGATATCCATGAGATGGATAAGGAATACATGCAAAAATGCTACGATGCAGGAAAATATGCGGCAGAGCGGCTTGGCTTTGTGCAGATAAACTGCATTGAAAACGGAGAGATGCGTACTCGTGAGTCCATCGCCGATGAAATCTACAAAAAAGTCAGAATTTTTTGGTAGAGAGGAGAAAAACAATGATTTATTTCTTTTTAGCAGACGGTTTTGAAGAAATTGAAGCACTTTGCCCGGTGGACCTTTGCCGCAGAGCAGGAATTGAGGTAAAGACGGTAAGCATTACAGATAAAAAAGAGGTTACCGGCTCGCACGGTATAACCGTAGTGGCAGACCTTTCGGCAAAGGATAGACTTTGCGACTTTGACATGATGGTACTCCCCGGCGGCATGCCTGGAACCACAAACCTTGGCGAGTCCACATTGGTTGAAAAATGCATTCTCACTGCGCTTGAGAAAAATGCATATATTGCGGCTATCTGCGCCGCACCGATGATTCTTGGCAGACGCGGATTGCTTCGCGGCAAGGAGGCAATTTGTTTCCCCGGATTTGAAAAACATCTTGACGGAGCGACGCTTTCTGACAAAAAAGTTGTGCTTGACGGCAAGATACTGACCGCGGCAGGCATGGGCGTTTCACATGACTTCGGCCTGAAAATTGTTGAAATATTCAAGGGAAAGGACACAGCTGAAAATCTTTGCAGCTCGGTGCTTTATAAATGAGTATCATTACTGAAAATCCTAAATCAGCACGCCGCGCGGATGCAAAGCTGCTTCGCGATGCAATGCCTGATGAGCTTCGCGCACAGAATTCAAAGTCCATTTGTCAGAAGGTAACAACTATGGCATCATTCGGACTTTGCGACATCATTCTTTGCTATGCTCCGCTTGGCAGTGAGGTTGATGTACTTCCCATCGCAAAAGATGCGCTTGAACGCGGAAAAACAGTTGGTTTTCCGGTTTGCGATAAGGAAAGCGGCGAAATGGAGTTTTACTCTGTTACCTCGCTTGATGAGCTTGAGGATGGCGGCATGTTTGGCGAAAAGATTCCGCCAAAGAGTGAAGAACGCCTTATCACTCCGACAAGGGATACAATGATCATCATGCCCGGCTTGCTTTTTGACAAGCACGGCAGACGTATCGGATATGGCGGAGGATATTATGACAAATACATACGCCGCCATGACGCACTTTTCTACTCGTCAATGACAATTGGTGTTGCGTATTCAGCATTCCTCTCCGATATCCCGATACCGTACAGTGACCATGACATCAGTTGTGCAATTGTAGTGACCGAAAAAAAGGTCAATTTTGTACGCAAAATAGAAAAGGCGCCTAAACGCGAGGTGCGTCAGCGCCATTACAAGCCGCTTATTGACTCCGAGGGGAATCCTGCAAAGCAGCCCCACAGAGATTTTTACAATGCGGATTATGTTTCTCCCGATGAGGGAAAATATAAGAAGCCCAGTGCAAAGGATTTGACTTAAATGAAACTCAAGCCTTATACTGCGGCACCGTTTCTTGCGATTTTTGTGTATCTGCTCACCCTTTGTGCAGAGCGCATTATCGGGGGACTTGATATGGATGTAAATTCATATCTGCTCACGCTCGGTGCCGTTCAAATTGCGACATATGCGCTCCCGATGCTTCTTTACGGATTGCTTTTTGGTGGTATTGACATAAAACGTATGCGTTTTGCGTTGCCGACTGCAAAAAGCGTTCCCACGCAGATATTGCTTGCTGTAATTCTGTTGCTTGGCAGTGCGCTTATCTCAATGCTTGGTGTCAGAGTGGGCTTTTCTGCACCGCAAAACGGTGTTGCTGAGGGAATTGGTGCGCCAAGCGTGCTGGTGCTTTTGATTTTTGCAGTTATGCCTGCTATTTGCGAAGAGATAGTTTTTCGCGGTGTGATTATGAGCTCATTTGAGCCATGCGGTGTTACAACTGCGATTGTCGGCACATCAATTTTGTTTGCTGCTGCGCACATGAGCCTTGAAAACCTGCCCCTATATTTCTTTGCATCGGTAGTGCTGTGTGCTGTAACCTATGTAAGCCGGTCTTTGATTTCTGCCATAGTTCTTCATTCGATTTACAATATCTGTGTGCTCACTTTAAGCGGATATCTCAGCTCGGTTGCGGCACATCTCGAAAGCTTTTCGCTTTTGTTCATCGTGATGCTTTTTTTGCTTTGGATATTTATTATCGTTGCACTCACCGAGGGAGAGCGCGTTTATCGAAGCTATGCGCAAAGAAATCTTGACAGCAGCTATACCCCGGCAAAGCTTTCGCCACAAAGTAAACTCAAGGCAAAAGCGGCGGTTTATTTTTCGCCCGCTTTTCTGCTGGCGGTTTTGATTTATATAGCAGTTATTGTTTTTTCCATGCAGGACATTGCATAGAAAGGGTTTTGTTAAATGGATGATAATACTAACAGAAGGCCGCGCCCGCGCCGCAATGTAGACTCAAATGCCCAAGGCTCTGCACAGCCTTCGCAACCTCCGCGCCCTGCGTCTCCTTCGCGTCCGGTGCCACCCACGTCTCCTTCGCAGCCTCCGCGGCCGCAGCAGGTGGATATGCCAGTGTCGGACACAAATGACAGCGAGCAAACAAGGCTCACCGATATACGTCCGAAGGCTCAGCTGAAAACTCCTGTGCGCAAGGAGAAAAAAGAGAAAAAAGAGTCAACCGGTATGCTCAGCGGAATTTTCAAGGCGCTGATCTATATTACCGCGGTACTGCTTGTTTCGGTAGTTGCTGCATATTTTATAATACAGTTTGCAAACGATGTTTTTGCATTTGTAAAGCCGGAAGAGGCGGTTGAGGTGGTTATTCCTGAAGATGCAACCGTTTCCGATGTGGCAAATATCCTCGGTGACCGCGGTGTTATCAAATACCCGACTTTGTTTAAGCTCTACGCAAAGCTTATGGACGAGGACGGCGTTGACAAGGACGGAAACAGCGTGTTTATTGCCGGCACCTATGAGGTTTCGCCGATGAATAACTATATGCAGTTGCTCCCATTCTTTATGGAGAGGGCAAGGCCCAGAGAGGTTGTCTGGGTGACATTCCCTGAGGGAGCAAGCATAAAGGAAATGATTGATATTCTCGTAGATGAATACGGTATTGCTTCGCGCGAGGCTTTTGAAAGCGCGATAAATGACTATGATTACGGTATGGATTTTCTTGAAGGGCTTGATGCTCTTGAGGGCAGATATTACCGTCTTGAGGGATATCTTTTCCCCGACACGTACCAGTTCTACACCGATTCAAGCGCAGAAACTGTTGTTTATAAGATGCTTTTAAACTTCCGCGACAAGCTTTCATATCTTTCCACGTCCGATAAGACCTATAAGGACAGACTTGAAGAACTGGGCATGACACTTGACGAGGTTGTAACGCTTGCCTCCATGATTGAGTGGGAGGTCAAGTACCCCATCGACTATGACCAGGTTTCTTCAGTTTTCTACAACCGACTTCGCGACAAAGCAAATTTTCCTCGTTTTGACAGTGATGCAACTACGGTTTATGCCATTATGATGGAAACAGGTGTGCGTCCCGAAACTCTCGGTGCTGCGGAACTTGCGTTTGACAACCCATACAACACGAGAAAATATGCAGGATATCCTCCGGGAGCGATTTCCAACCCCGGTTTTGAAGCGCTCTACAGTGCGTTTTACCCTGCAAAGACAAAATACTACTACTTTATCGCTCAAAGCAACGGTTACAATCTGTATGCGAGAACGCTTTCGCAGCACAATGCAAATGTTGCGGCGGTCAGAAAAGAGGCAAACAAGTGATATTAAAACCCAATGAAACCACCGTTGCATACCGTTGCCCCGATTGCGGCTGCGGCGTAAAGAGCATAGTCGGTATCTTTTCGCTTTCTGCGGATTTGCTTAAACTTAAATGTCCGTGCGGCTCAAGCTCAATGACGATCAAACGCACAAATGATGACAAGATCCGCATCTCGGTGCCCTGTATGGTGTGCCGGCGCGACCATGAGTTCGTCATCAGCAAAGAGCTGTTTTTCAAAAACGAACTCTTTGAACTTCCGTGCTCGCTTTCCGGCTTTTCGCTCTGCTTTATCGGAAACGGCGATGATGTTTCATCCGCTATTGACCGTGCAGACGAGGAGCTTTATAAGGTGCTTAAAGAGGCCGGCGCAGAAAATCTTGATATTTTCAAGGCGCAACAGGAAAAGACCGAGGAGATCCCGGTGGCGCAGATATATGATATTGTAAGATTTATATTAAAGGAACTCGAAGAGGAACATGCTATCCGCTGCAACTGCAGTGAGGGCGAATATGATATTGAACTTTTCGATGACGCAGTTTGCGTGTACTGTAAAAACTGCGGCGCCAAGCAGCTTATTTCAACAGCGTCAATTTCCGAGGCACAGGCATTTCTTGAAATAGATGAGCTTATATTAAAATAATAATGATAAAAAGGCTTCCGAAAGGAAGCCTTTTTTGTCAATATACGGAAATGATAACTGCATAATAGTCAAGCAAATAAGTTTCTATACTGCTTGAGGCGAGACCGTGTTTTGCGAGAACTCCGTAAATGATGTCCTTGCTGTTGCTCACAAAGGCAGCATAGTCTGCAGAGTTTTCAAATTGAAGTTCAATTCTCTCTGTTTTGCCGTTTTTTAAGTCAATGAGTTTTTCGTCAATAACTGTGGCAGGATCTGTACCGCTCGGTACCAGACCTTTTCCGGCGGAGTAATATGAGTCGGTTGCTATTGTACATTTCGGTATGCGCGCAACTTGTAAAAACAGAGGGGTCACTGTGTAGTTTTCGTTTACCCATGTGTCAGTTGTGTTAAACCCTGCATATGTTTGAAAACTCGTTTCATCTGCTACGGATTCGTCTGTTGGAACGCCGAAGGTTGTATCGAGCAGATAGAAGTTTCCTCCGATGTTTACAATGTTCCATGCATGGCCGGCGCCGCCGTCAATTGCGCTTCCGCCGATGCAAAGGCATTGTATGCCCATTGATTCCATTGCCCATTTTGTTGCAAGGCTGATGCCGTCACATTTTGCATAGCCGTTTATAAATGCACCGTAAGGATTGTCTGCGTCAGTTTTGTACTTGTCGTAGCGGCAATTTTGTCCGAACCAATCGTATACATATTTCTCTTTTTCCAAGTCGGAAAAACCGTCAGTTGCCGTGATAAATGAGTTTATAATGTCTTCACATTGTCTGCGCATCGAAGTATACTCATCTTTTGAATACAGGTACGAAAACTTTACGTGCGGTACACTGCCGCTATAGTAAGTATAGCCGGCGGAATAATCGCATTGGAACAGTTCCGGGCACTCATAGCATAAAAGCATTGCAATAGGGGAAAAGTCTTCGGGGCTGATACTGTGGGGAAGTGCGATCTCCTCTTCAAAACTCATCAATCCACCGTAGACTGCGCAAAAGATTTCAAGCTCTTTTTCACTGAGTTCGTTTAAAAAGTACCGCAGTTCAAAAAACGGGATATCGCTTGACTTTTCATCGCTATTGTCTCCGAAAAGCAGCAGTGCGCCGGTGATTAGCAGTATGGCACTTATTGCGCAAATCGCTATAAGCAGCCACGGGCTACTTTTCTTTTTTTTAGGTGAACCTTGATAAAGAAATTGCTCATCACCGCCGTATGAACCAAAACCGTTTGGTTCATACGGTGTGTTTTCAAAGTTATAGTTCATAATAACTCCGGCTTTTTAGTTTATTGCAAGCTTTATTATGTTTAAAATATCCGATGAGCCAAGCTTGCCGTCTTTGTCAAAATCGCAGCGAACAAAGTCGAAGTCTTCCACTTTTATGCCAATGAAAAATTTGGTAGCACGAAGAGCATCAAGAAGAGTGGCATTGCTTAAAAGAGCGTTTGAGTGGTAAACAGTTTCGCCGTAGTATGGACCGTAGTTAGAGGGCACCACTGTTCCCATTTTAGGTGAGCCTATGATGCGCTCGGAAAGCGGCATTTCATTAAGTGCCATCTCAAAAACTGTGCTTGTCGGCTGCGGTTCTGCAACGGTGGGAAAATCGTTTACAAAGGTGAGTTCCTGCATATACATACGGCGCATTGTGTATGCCGAGTAGTGATACTCTTTTGCGTGGTATACGGCAATGTATTTGTCGCCGCTCGGCGAGGTGGTGATTACCATTGCGCCGGGGGAGTAAACTCCGTTTTCATAGTTTACAAAGTGAAGAGGATTTGCAGACTTTTCCCACTTTGATTCGTTTAACAGGCTGTCACTCTCTGTGCCGTTGAAGCGTAGGATACCGGTGCAGTATTCATCGGTGCGGGTGTGTCCGGCTGCGAAAAGCAGATAGAGAGTGCCGTTTGGTGAGATTACAGGGAAGGGACCTTCCATGATGCCGTCTTCATAACTGTATTGAGGAGTGGAAATCACGCTCATTGCTGTAGCCATTGTAGTTGCATTTGAGAGCTCGCATGCAAAGAGTCGCTGGATATGCTGATTGGTGCAGTCTTCGGCTCTGTAAAATCCGCCGCAAACGAGGTACATTTTTGAGCCGTAGTTTATAATTCTCGGCGAGAGATAGCTTTCTATGGCGGTGTCGAGATTTGTAAACGTGCCAATGTATGTGTAGCTGCCGTCGGGTTTACCGTCAGAGCATTTCCAAATTCGCGGCATACGTCTGTTTGAAACGCTGCTTGCCATGCCTACATCGCAGGTGGTGTATACATACCAGTTCCCATCGATGAGATATAGCTGAGGCGCCCATACGCTTTGAATATCGCTACCCTCGCCGCTGGTTGCCTGCGCCCATATGATAAACGGTTCTACGTTGCCGATATCGCAAAGGTTTGCGGCTTTTGCCATGTAAATTGCGGGCTTGCTGAGATAGGATTTTGCAAAGGTATAGTAGTAATATCCGTCATGATATACTACCGATGGGTCTGCAAATCCTGCAATGGGGTTTGTAAACTCTGCATTGCCTACGATTTTTGCGTCAAGGTCGATGTTGTCTGAAATGTTGAGGTTGCCGCCTGCGCAGTTGATAGTGCTTACACGGTCAAAATTGCCGCCGGCAAGATTAATTGTAAAGTATTTGCCCACCGCGCTGCCGTCCTTGGAACGGCTGATATCACCGTGAAACTCGCCACCCTCAAAGAAGAAACGGAGATGTCCCTTAATTGTGGTGTCAGAGTCATGGCTTCCGTATATGGAGCACTCAAACAGGCCGCCAAGTGCATATAATCTTGCTCCGTCATTCAAAGAGGCTCTGCCGGCAAGATAAACACCCTCGGTAAATGTACCGCCATGGATGTATACATACACACTTCCGGTTATGAGATACTCGGTGGTGTCGGAGTCGGAGGGGTGGTATGAAGCACCGGAGAGTATGCCCCATGTGCCACTTTTAACAGTGAGGTTTACGTTGCGAAGAATGTCGGTTTTTGCATGGCTTCCGCCGACAAGTGTGGGGTATTGCTCAATTCGCTTTCCGCTGTAGAGCTTGCACTCAACGCCCTCGCCGATCGTGAGCTTGTTGCCCTCGGCGCTGACAAAAGTGTATCTCTCGACAGAAAGGAATGTCACGTTTTCAATAACTGTTTCCGATGAGATGCGAAGTCCGTCAGAAAGCTCGATGCGTGCATCTGCAAAGTCGCGGTAGTCAATTCCCATGTATTTTGAGGTGATTACTGTTTTTGCGGCAATTTTCGGGAGAGTTAATGTAGAAGTGAGATAAATCGGGCCGCAGATTACAACCTGCTTTTCGCCGTTTGCGGCGGTAACTGCCGCTGCAAGGTCGGTCATGGGAGCAAGGGGTGATGAGCCGTCACCGGCAACCTGACCGGCTGCAAGATTAAGCTCGTTTGTTACAAATACCGCATCGGTGGGTGCGTTGTATTTCATTACCGAAGCATAATCAATTTCGCCGTCTGTGGCAGAGTATGCACCGAAAATATCAACCGACTTTTCGGTTGCGTATTTTGTCGCGCCGATTTTGCCTTCGTGGGTGCCGCCAAGAATCTGAACAGCGCCAACGTTTCCGCAGTTTTCAAAGGCATAGATATTGCCGCCTAATGTGCCCGAGGTGACAAGGACAAAGCCGTTTGTCTTGTTTTCGCCGGTGGATGCGATAACGTCGCCTGAAACTGTTGCGCCGTCAATATGGAGCTTTACATCCTTGTCGCGCGCGCCCTTGATATAGGCATAAAGCCCGCTTTTAACGGTGGCGTCGGTAAAGTTTTTAAGTCCGATTCCGCTGCCGCTTATGTTCTCGCCAAAGGTGATTTTGCCGTCGGAGCAGCTCAAAACCTTTTCGCCGTATCCGTTGAGAGCAATGTTTTTGATCTCGGTATTTGTGCCAACAAAAAGGTTTTGGTCAAAGTTGATTGCGCTATCGGCTGTAACACCCTCAATAATAACTTTTTTATCGCCGGAGATGCTGAGCGAAGAAGCATTAACAGCGCCGCTTATACGGATAAGAGCGCCATTTGTTACTTTAACGCTCGAGGTGTCGGAGAGATTTATCAGCGGAGCAAATCCGCTTGTGGAAATGCCGCTTATTACATCGGCTACGGCAAGACCGTTTACACTTGCCGCATCAACTATGCCAAAGTTTGAAAAACTGCCGCCGCTTACTGTTAAAAAGAAGTCGCCGTCAATTTCACTTGCCACAGCGTCCTGCACAGCGCGGATATCTCCGCCGTTAAATGTGCCGCCGCTTATATTGATGCTGATATTGCCGTGGACGTATTGGTTGTTTGATACGCTTGAGTTGTATCCCGGTCTGCTTACGCCAACGATGGAACAACCGAAAGTACCGCCCGAAATGTTGAGAGTAGCGGTGCCTTCAAGAGCATCAAAGCCTGTGGGGGAGATCAGTGCGTTGTCGCCTGTTCCTTTTTTGTTTGAGGTAAATGTGCCGCCCAAAATGTTTAATGTAACATTTTTAAGGGTTCCGACGGGCTGACCTTCACCGTCGCGGAATGAGCCGCCCTTTACATAGTACCATGTGCCGCTTTTAACGGTAAGTGTGTAGTCGGAAAAACGCATTTTTGATTGTGTAATGCCGCTTTTTGCAGCATAGGTGCCGCCGTAAATTATCGGCGCATAGCCGCTGAAAGTGTTCACTATGCCTTCGCCGAAGGTTACGTTGTTGCCCTCGCAGAAAATCATGGGAATATTTGCGGCAAATGCGAGATTGACATTTTCAAATGTGAGCGGCGCGTTTATGTAGAGTTTTCCGGAAACATTGATTTTTGCGCTGCCATTTGTAGAAACAGTCGCTTTGCTTTCGCTTGAAAGTTCGGCACCGTCGTTAAGCGTTACATCGCCCAAAACAACAATTGTGCCGCCGTCAACCACTTTATCAAGTGCTTTTTGCAATGTGGCAAACGGTGAGTTAGATGTGCCGCTTGCGCTGTCGCTGCCGCTGACACCGTTTACATAAACGGTGTCAGCCGCAAAAGCGCCGATGCAAAGGATTAATGTAAATAGAATTGATAGAATTAGTTTTTTCATAAATTCTCCGCTCTTTTTACTTTTGTCTGTGTTCTTTAGCCGCGATACGGGTAAAGATTACGCAAGCTTCGCTTCTCACAATTTCATCATTAGGACGGAAATTGCCGGTGCCTGCGTCACCGCCGACAATGCCTGCATCAAAGAGTTTTTTAACTGCTGCCGCGCAAGCCATATCGCTTGTAACATCGGGGCATGCGCCGTTTCTTACTGCGGTGTATTCGCTGCTCGGAAGGATGTTTGCAAATACGGTTGCCATTTCGCCCCTTGTGATATTGCGTTCAACATTATCAAACTGTCCTGCTTTGATAATGCCCTTGTTTACGCAGTATTCAACATACGGTGTGTACCATTTTTCTCCTGCCTGTGCGGCGCGCACGGTCGTGCCGTAATATGCCTTGTGAACATTGACCGCTGCGGTGAGCGCCTGCGCTACGGTAAACTTGCCGTTTGGCGAGAACTTGGTTTCCGATGTGCCGTTTGCAAGTGCATATTCATATGCAACCTTTACATATGTGTAGAACCATGTGTTTGTGGGAACGTCAGTAAAGCTGTTATTGTACTTGCGCGACTGCTCAAACTTTCCTTTGGCTTCAGAAGTTTCTACCGAGGTGAAACCGTCAATGCGCTTTGCAAGCGGAAGCGAGTTCATTTCCATGGTGAAAACGGTGGAAACCGGCTGTGGGTCTTCCATTGTGGGGAAGCCGTTTTCGTCAAATGTAATTTCCTGCATATGCATACGGCGCATGGAGTATGCGGAAAGGTGGTATTCCTTTGCGTGGTAAACGCCGTAGAACCTTGAGCCGTCGGGGGAGGTGGTTACTATCATTGCGCCGGGGGAGTAAACAAAGTTGTCAAGGTTTGTGTACTGAAGCGGCTCGGGGAACTTTTCCCACTTGCTCTCATCAAGCAGGCTGTCGCTCTCTGTACCGTTGAAACGCATGATACCTGTTGAATAGTAGTCGGTGCGGGTGTGACCTGCCGCAAAAATCATGTACAGATCACCGTTTGGAGCATAGAAGGGATACGGACCTTCCATAATACCCTTGGTCATCGCTTTGTCTGCGGGGTCATACTCGTAGTAGTAGCAAGGAGAAGAAATCACTATCTGCTTTGAAGCCATTTTTGTGGGGCTTTCAAGCTCGCAGACGCGCATTCTCTGTGTATGGGGATTTGTGTCCTCGGGACGGTAGAAGCCACTCATGAACATATACCATTTGCCGCCATGCTTGATTACACGGGGTGAAAGGTAGCTGTGAACATCGGTGTCGATGTTTTCCATGCAGCCGAAGAATTCATAAGGACCGGTGGGATCATCAACCTGACCTGTCCATACATATGGGAAGCGGCGGTCTGCGCCGGTTGCAGCATCCTTTGAAGTCTGCGCTGCAGCGTAGATATACCATCTGCCGTCCATAAAGTAGAGCTGCGGTGCCCAAAGTGCGGTCATTTCTTTTGCCTGACCTGTAAGCTTTTGGCTCCAGATAAGAATGGGTTCAACCTTTCCGATATCGCACAGGTTAACTGCCTTTGCCATCCAGAGACCCTGACCGCCGTTGTAACCTGCGGCGTAAGTGTAATAGTAGTATCCTTCATGGAAGACTATTGACGGGTCAGCGTAGCCTGCTATCGGGTTTGTGAATGTGATTTCGCCCGAAAGGGGAGCGTTAAGGTCGATATTGCCCGGAACGGCAATTTTTGATGTGTTATTGCCGCCGATGCCCTCGGTGCCGACAATTACGCTTGCGCGTGTGATGTCCGCATTTTCTACATTGAATGTGTAGGTGCCGTTAAATGTGGGAAGAGTGTTTTTCGATACGCGGATATCGCCCTCAAAACCTGCATTGTAACCGTTTACGGTTACATCACCGTTTACGGCAATTGCTTCGCCGGCAATTGCAAATACCGAGCAGGCAAAGGTGCCGCCGTGTGCGTTGAGAGTTGCATTGCCGCTGAGGTTGTTGAGACCTGTGATAAAGCAGTCATCGGTAAACTTGCCGCCGTAGATGTCAAGTGTGATATTGCCTTCAATTCTTCTTGTCTTGCCGGAGTTTGCAACAATTGAGAACTGACCGCCGACAAGTGAGCCCCATGTACCGCTCTTAACGGTCATGTGGATATCGTTTTTGATGGAGTTTGAAAGAGTAACCGAGCCTGCAATAAGGTCGGGATAGTCTTCGGTGCGGTTGCCCTTGAAGATTTCGCATACAACGCCGTCACCAACGGTAAATTTGTTACCCTCGGCGCTGATATAGCAGTCGTTGCCCTTTGAAACAAATCTGATGTTTTCGATGAGAGTTTCGCTGTTGAATGCGATGTGCTTGATAAGCTCAATATGTGCGTTTGCAAGAGCGGCATAGTCTGTGCCGCCGTATGTGGAGGTGAGGGTGATCTTTCCTTCTGTTTTACGCAGAGTTTTGCCCATGTCCACGGTCAATTTGCCGCAAACAACGATTGTGCCGCCGTTTTTGAGTTTTTCGCTTGCCGCAACGATATCTCCGAGTGCTTTTTCTGGAGTGGAGCCGTCACCGGTTGCGTCGTCGCGGACATAAACTACATCGTTTCTAACGCTTACTGAGGGGTAGTTGATTTCTTTTGCGTTGCTCTGACGAATGGATGCAAGCTCTTTTTCAAAGCTTGCGTTGCTTTCTGCGTGAATGGACTTGTCAAATTCTACTTCGCTGTGTCCGAGATTGCCGTTTGTGATAATGGTTGCGTTTCCAAGCACGCTTTCGGCATTGAAGCCCTTGAAGCCCTGTGCAAAGTTTCCGCCCGAAACCGCAAGGGTAAAGTCGCCGTCAAGCTCGCCTGCAATAACGTCGTGGATCGCGCCGACTGTGATGCCGCTGCGGAATTTACCGCCTGTGATTGTGATGTTGATATTTCCGCGGGCATATGCGCTGTTGGTAGCAGTAGAGTTTGTGCCGGGGCGGCCAAGACCCATAACCGAACAGTTGATTTCGCCGCCGTTTATGATGATGTTTGCATCGCCCTCAAGCGCGTCAAAGCCGCCGACTGCGATAATGCCGTTCATTGTCGGGCTTGTGGTGGTGTTTGTGATTCTGCCGCCGTTGATGATGATTGTTACATTGCCGATAGTGCCGACTGCCTGCGCCTCACCTGTACGGATGCTGCCGCCGCGTACATAGTACCAATCGCCGGAGTCGATTTCGATTGTATAGTCAAAGAATTTGGTGTTATAGATCGTTGAACCGCTGCGTGCGCAGTCGGTGCCGCCCCAGATAGCCATGGGGTTTGTGTCATATGAGGTAGAAACCTCCTTGCCGATGTGCAGGCTGTTGCCGAGGCAGTAGAATTCTGCGCCGTTTGTGTTTGAGATGTCGATTTGCTCAATCACGGTGTCGCCGCCGAGAAAAACGTCAACGCCAAAGTGCAGAGAAGCGCCGGTTTCACGGTAGTCAACGCCTTCGTGTACGGATGTGATGGTGACAGTTCCTTCGTGAGCGGGGAAGGACGCTTTTGTAGCAGTATCAATTTTTACATCGCCGGAAATAACGATCGTACCGCCGTCTTTTCCAAGAAGTTTAAACGCGCGGGAGATTGACTGTACCGGCTTTGAGAAAGAGTCACCGCTGTTTGCATCGTTACCGTTGTCGCTGAGGTATACGGTGTCCATGTTGGAGATGCCCTCCTTGTAGCCTGTTATAATGTCGAAGTTTTCAACGCAAGCGTAACTGTTTATCCAGTTTTCGGTAATCTGGGGTGCATCCTCTACATCGAGTACGGTGTGACCGTAGTTTGTACCGCCGCTATAAAGTGCACCGGGATTAAGACCGATAAAAGCATTGTCGTCGCGCCAACCGGGTGTGCCG